>NZ_JBGCBZ010000023.1:0-108623 GCF_041262585.1 Planotetraspora sp. GP83
GCAGACTCGCCGAACGCCCCGAGGAGACACCGGCCATCGAGGGCTCACCGATCGCCGCTTAAAAGATCTTGATCCACAGGTATTGACGATTGCTCGTTCTCCCTGCGCCTATACCTCGCCTATACCGGCGTATCCGATGCTCTGCCTGAGCCGCTCCCGGCTCTGGCTCCGCCTCTGGTCGGCGAATGAACCGGCGTTTTGAGGGCCGATACTCCCAAGCACCAAGGAGCACAGATGAAGCTAAGGAGATTCCTGGCCGCCGGCGGCGCGGCTGCCGCGGCTATTGTCGCGGGAATCACCACTGCCACACCGGCCAGCGCCGCGTCAGACACCTGCGTGGTGGTCACCACCCACTGTGAGACGAACATCATTCAGGCAAACAGCGCCCACTGGGTTTATTACCATGTCCAGGCCGGTTCGATCCTCGGGGCGAACTGGCGTGTGGTGGACGTCCAAAATGGCGCGGTCGTCCGCAGTGGATTCACCCGCAAGACTGCTCCGTTTTACTCCGAGGGCTCGATCTACGGACTGTACGGCTACTATCGGCTCGAGGTCTACAACGCCACCCCAAGCGCCAGAGGCAAGCTGTACAACTGACCCCTGCTAAACGCGCTACAATCGGCCCGCTTTAGTGGCGTGACGTAGCGACTCCGGCCGGGTGAGATATCCACACCCTGGGACGCTGCGCATAGGGTTGGCCCCTAGGCGTGCCATCAACCTCGGGCCCAGAGCCTTGGAAAGGGGCGGTCCCCCGCCCCCTTTAGGCAGGCCAAGGCGGAGATCGGACGCTTGATCACGCTGCCGTGTGCCCAAAAGTGTGCCGTTTGGTCAGCGAGGGAGCCCGTGTCCGCACCGGACCGCCCCGCGGGGCCGAAATGCATTCGGCCAGGGCCTATACCGAACATATACCGGCGTATCCGATGCTTTAGCCCGAGCCGTTCCCCCCGCTCTGTCCGCTGCCTCGCGTCGGTGAACGAACCGGCGTTGAGGGACCGATACGGAAGAAAGGTGATCGTGCGCTACTGCCACGAACAGGGGAGGTGGCAGTGAACACCCGCGGCAGAGGTTGCGGCTTCCGGGAGGCGTTCGCCGTTGCCGAGTTCCGGGGGCTCGGGACGGCGGTCATAAGCGAACAAACCAATCGAGAACTCATTAGGCGGGCCATCAAGCGTGGGGCCCACATCTGGAAGGGAACTAAGACATGCGCAGACTCGGCTCGAAACTTCGAATCACGGTGATGGCGACCACCCTTGTCTCCGGGGTACTTTTCGCAGGTGCCTCCGCGTCGCAAGCGGATGCCCTCGGCTGCAACGGAAACGTCTGCATGTACCTCTCTACGCCGAGAAATGGCACGGTATACGTCCAGGCGTACCCCCAGCACGGCAGCTTCTACGGAAACTTCGATCTCACCGGCCCCAATGGGCTGTATCGGCACGGCCCCACCCAGACGTGGACCAACGGCGCGTTCCAGCCCAAGCAGGAGTGGACCGGCATCCCCGCCGTCGTCGGGAAGTACTGCGTCTCGGGCTGGGACCACGGTACGCGCATCGGGCTACCGTGCGAGAGCATCTTGTAAGCGCCTTGGCGATCTCAGTGGTGGAAACGGGAGCGCGCCTGTACAGCTAGATGGCGCCGCCGGCGGAGTCGCACTGACCATCTCCGGATTCTTCGGGGTGGCGGGGGCCGGTCCGTCGCACAGGAGCGGCCCCGCATCTCGATGCCATGATGTGCTGTTCATGTCATAGCTGGTTCGCCGGTTCCTCGGCCTTGGAGTGAAGCCCCAGGACAGCCGGACCGCGTGGCGCATTCCGATGTCAGGCCGGTTCACTCGCCACGACCCGCCGCTCCATATCCAACCCACGACGTGCATCGAGGAGAGCCCTCGTACAACGAGGGCTCTCTTTGTGTGGGTTGGTGGCTGTGGTGACTTTCATCAGTGCAGTTATTCGAATATATGAGGCCGTGTTGCTGTACAGCAAGGGCCGCGCTGGTGTCACGGTCCCTAAGTAATAGATCGCCCTGTCGAGTCAAGGTAGCCGAAGAACTCGCCATGCAAGCCCAACCCTGTATGATCCGTGCCGTTCTCATCGATTAGGTAGACACGGCCCGTTTCAGCGCTGACGCTCCCGCCATTGATCGTGACGCAGTAGCTATGGATCATCGACGTCAACTCATGACGTATAACTTTATGAAGTTTCCTCTCTGCATTCCCCGGCTCTACCGGATCGGGCTGGACTCCGTGTCGTCCGGTCAGAATCTGAGATGTCAGCGCCTCGACTGTGCTATTGAGGGCCACGGCCCAGTCCTCGAAAACAGCACGGATGATTTCCTCGGATTCCGCCACGCCCAGAACAGTACCGTGCGGAGGATCACCAGTTTGGAAGACTTCGGGCCAGCCTCACCTGCGCGGATTGTCTACTGCCGTCCACCAGCGTCCATAGTTGACCGTCACCGTTGTCACGCAATTGGTCTCGCAGAGAGCTCTACCGGCGACCCAAGGGGCCGAGGTCACGTCCGTCGATGACCTCAATGCTGGTGATGGCCGTCGCGGGCGGGTTCAACCATATGCCCGGCAGGCCCAAGACCGACGTTTTGGACGCGGTGTGGCTGTGCGAGATCGCCGAACGCCAGATGATCCGGCCGAGCTTCGTGCCCCCGCCCCAGATCCGGCGGCTGCGCGATCTAACCCGATACCGGTACGACCTGGTCAACACGGCCACCGCGGAGAAGAACGGGCGGAGAAACTACTGGAGGACGCCCAGATCAAAGTCAGCGTCGTGGCCAGTGACATCTTCGGCGCGTCCGGCAGGGACATGATGGCCGCGCTGATCGACGGGGAGCGTAACCCCAAGGTGCTGGCACAGTTGGCGCGCACGTCGCTGCGGCGGAAGATCCCGCTGCTGGAGGAGGCGTTCACCGGGCGGTTCACTGATCATCACGCGTTCCTGCTGGGCAAGATGCTCGCCCGTATCGACGCTTTGGAAGCCGACATCACCGAGGTCGAAGGCAAGATCGAAGAGGAGATCACCCCTTTTCGCCTCGGCGGTCGACCGGCTGGATGAGATCCCCGGGATCGGCCTGACCGCCGCACACGTGATCATCTCCGAGGTCGGCCTGGACATGAGCCGCTTCCCCACCCCGGGCCATCTGGCCTCCTGGGCGCGGTTCGCACCCGGAGTCAAGCAGTCAGCCGGCAAGAACAAGGGTCGCGGCTCCACCGGAAAGGGCAACCGCTACCTGGCCCGAACCCTCGGCGAAGCCGCTATCGGCGCCAGCCGGACCAACACCTTTCTCGGCGAGCGCTACCGCCGGATAGCTCGAAGACGTGGCAAGAAGAAGGCCATCGTCGCGGTCGGCCGTTCCATCCTGACCATCGTGTGGCACCTTCTGTCCGATCCCGACGCCCGATACAACGATCTCGGCTCCGACTGGTTCACCCGCCGCATCAACCCAGACCGGAAAAACGCGATCACGTCCGCCAGCTCGAAGCCCTCGGGTTCAAAGTCACCCTGGAGACCGCCGCCTGACACACCCGGCACAACGAACCCCAACGGTAATCGCCGAGCTGGGGTTCGCTGCCGCCTGCCCACGTACTGTCCGATTTTCGGATTAGATCATCTAATGTACGTTGTGCCTGGTAGACGCGATAGGGGCGGACGAGTCGGCCTGTAGGCCGGGTTCTAATTTCGCACGCTTCCTACCTGCGCGGATTCACTCTGAACCACAAGCGACCTGCGACAACGCTTCCGTTCGTTGTCATCGCTTGCCAGCGTTTTCCGATGCCATGTGCCCCCAAAGTGCCCCCGTCCCGACAGACCTCCGCGAACCGTTCACCGCCGACCGGTGATTGACCATGGACAATGGGCGCCATGCAACATGAGATTCAGGTCGTGAAGGTGAGCCTGTGGCGTGCGGACGCGATCGTCCTGTTCGACTGGCTGATGAGCACCGACCTCAACACGGTGCCGATTACCCACCCGGCGCAGAAGCAGGCGCTCACCGACCTACTCTCGCGGTTGGAATACGACACCGACACCGACATCACCGGATCGACTGCCGAGGAGATAGCCGCCGCCCAAGAGGAGGTGGCCAAGGACATGGGCTGGTAGAGCCCGACGACGCCTCTTCCTTATCAGGCAACGGCAGCAGTTGTTCGAGCTGGGCTTACCGAGCTTCCACCTGCGGGGATCGTCCACCGTCGTCCATCTGTGTCCATGGTCGTGCGCCGACGTTGTCACGCAGTTCGTCACGCACGAGACCTTCTGGTTGTGCTGCTAAGTTCGACAGCCGCGGTGGTGAGTGATTCGGAGTGATGGTGCATGAAGAGGCGGAGTAGGTCCTTCCTGCTGCTCCTGGCAGTGGCGATTATGCCGGCACTCACCACCGATGCCTCACTCGATTGCCAGGTGCAACCACTCCCAGATGCCGCGTACCCGGCACTCCAGGAGTCGTCACTGGAAGAGTATTTAAGGGAGGTTCTCCCGGCCGCCCCGACTCCGTCCCGGAAGGTGTCCCGCGGCCACAGCCGCCCTGGCACGGAGGCGGAGGTTGTACCAGCCATCGGCGATGAGAAGATCACGCAGCCGCCTGGTTGTCCCGACATCAGTGATCGGTGATCCCCTCTCGCTCGCTCACATCATCGAGATCTGATGGCGAGTGGCCGTGGCCTGGATCGATTGAGTGTTGATCGTCAAGTGGTGATCGTGGATCGTCGGCCAGCTCTGGCGACTCCAAAGAGTCCCGCGTCGGTTCGCGAGGTTCCCATGCCGGTGTTCCTGGCCGAAGCGCTGGAGAAGCACATCGCGGACCACACCCCCGCCGATCTTCTCTTCTCGACCTCCCGCGACAACCTCATGCGGCGGGACTACGTTAACGCTCGGGTCTGGAAACCCGCGATCAAGGCTGCCGGTCTGCTCCCCGACACCACCTTTCATGATCTGCGGCACACCTTCGCGAGTACGGCTCTGGCGGAGGGCGTGCCGATCTCTGAGGTGTCTCGATGGCTCGGCCATGAGTCGATCACCACGACGGTTGATCTCTATGGGCACCTCGTGCCGGAAGCCTCCGAGCGGGCTCGCACGGCGCTGGACAACGCCTTCCGTTCCGCGCTCGATGTGCCCCCAATGTGCCCCGATCATGAATGAGGCGGTAGAACCTCCAGCTCAGATGGGCTAAGGGCGGACGAGTCGGCCTGTAGGCCGGGTTCTGTGATCAGCCGTGGCTGATCGGCGGCCATCCATCTAGGACCGCCGTTGCCGGCGGCCTCAAGCGGTCTACCCGCGCGGCTCGGGCGGGCAGCCCTCGAACGTCGCGCGCAGGACGCTTCCAGGGAAACGTCCCTTCTTGACCTTGCTCCGGGTGGGGTTTACCGAGCCGCCCACGTCGCCGTGGGCGCTGGTGGTCTCTTACACCACCCTTTCACCCTTACCCCCGCAAAGGGGGGCGGTCTGCTCTCTGTGGCACTGTCCCGCGGGTCACCCCGGGTCGGCGTTACCGACCACCCTGCCCTGTGGAGCCCGGACCTTCCTCGGCAGAGCGCGATGCTCTGACGCGGCCGCCCGGCCGGCTCGTCCGCCGTAATAGAAACCCTATCGGCTCACGCACCCATTCCCGCCAGGCAAGGGATTGCCACCGCACACCTGGAAGGGCCGTTCGTACGACAGTCGGCTTGAACGCGTATCTCTGTTCGACTAGGGGTTGGACCGCCCAGCGCTTAGATGATCTCACTTGTACGGTCATCCGGGCACGGAAATCGCTTTCTGCCGGGGCGTTACCGCTCAGATGACCGTATGAGAGGGATCGCGACGCCGTACGACGGAGCACACAGAACCGATTCGATCGACCCTGACCTTGGGCGATGGATGGGCGATGCTGATCGCTGACCTGTCCGCCCTGCCGCCGTCCGTTGGTGACCTGTGCCGGACCCCATGGCCGGGCCGGCGGCGACGGTCGTCCTCATCGCCGCTCCTCTCACGTGTCTCTTCGGATGGCCCGGCAACCCGGGATGAGGTGGAATACCGGGCTGTTCCGGCCGGACCGCGCGGGTCCTGCCTACGGACGCGTTCGTTCGCGAGACCGGCCGGAACGGCGGCGGACAACGAAATCCGGGCACAACACCGGCGGGACGCCGCCAGCCGGTCAGGCGTATTCGAATGCCGCCCTTGTCAGCGGGCCTCCTGGAAGGCGCGGCCGGCCGCGGTCGCGACCCCGTTGCCGTGGAACAGGCCGCTGCTGGGGCCGGTGTCCGAGGCGCCCAGGCCGAACCAGGCGTAGCGATGCACGTACGGCAGGCCGGCCAGCATCGTGGTGGAGGCGGTGACGAACGCGGCCTGCTGCGCCTCCGTGGGGAAGCGGACGCCGTGGGAGAAGTCGATCAGCGCGTACTCGGTGAGCCAGATCGGCTTGTGATAGCGCTCGTACACGGCTTGCAGATAAGACTTGAGCTGCCCGACCGCCGCCTCCGTGCGGAAGTCTCCGCCGTACCAGTGCAGGGTGACGAAGTCGACGCGGTAGCCGCGCTGGGCCGCTCCGGACATGAAGCGATCCAGCCAGCCCCCCGGCCTGTCGCCGCCGTAGGCGACGGCGGGGCTGCCCACCACACGACCGGCTCCCATCAGCTTGGGCCACAGGGACAGCGCCTTGTCCACTGACATGTTGGACTGTTCGGCCATGTCTGGCTCGTTGAAACCAAGCAGGTAAGGTCCGGCGCTCTTCGCCTCGGCGAGCGTCTTGTCGGTGACGCTGCCGGCTCCCCAGATCAGGGGGACGAACTCGGACCCCTTGGGTGTGGTGATGCCGTCATGATTCGAGGACCAGGTGTAGTACCAGCTCGCACCCGACTTGGCCAGCGCCTCGCTGACTCCGGTCATCTTCCACACGCCCACCCCCTTCTTGCCGGACGCCGCCGAAGGGCCGGTCGGCGCGGGCGTGGCCGGAGCTGTGCTCGGATTGGAGCTCGGTGCGGGCTTCGTCGGGGTCGCGCTCGGAGCGGGGGTGGCCGACGTCTGTCCGAAGACCTGGAACTCCCATAGCGAGACGCCGTACGGGCTGGACCGCTTGGTGGTGTAGAGCCGGACGTAACGGCCGGTGGCCGACACGTTGACCGTCTGCACGCCTCCTCTGCCGGAGGTCGTGACGTACAGCGTCGTCCAGGATTTACCGTCGGCGGAGCTCAGGATCTTGAAGTGGGTGGCGTAGGCGCGCTCCCATTTCAGTACGACCTTCGTGATGGCGGTGGACTTTCCCAGGTCCACCTGCAGCCACTGCGGGTCGCTGAACCTGCTGGACCAGCGTGTGCCGTCGTTGCCGTCCACCGCGGCCGCCGCCGACAGATCGCCCCGCTCGGACGAAGAGGCGGCCACCGGGCGGCCTTGTGAAATCGGAGCGTCGGCCGCATGGGCCGGGAGTATGCCGTTCACCAGGGAGCCGCCCAGGACGATCGGGAGAACGCCGGCGACCGCGACATGACGCATCCGCCGGGCCGCCATACCAGCCGGCGCGGCAGCCGCCGGAACAGTCTCACTCATTATTTCAGTGCCCTTCGTAGAGCGGTCCGGGGGTTTCGAGGCTGGCGGAACGCATGTGCCGCCATAGAGGAGACCGGCGCTCCGATCGCGGACAACGAAAACCTCGGAAGTAGTTCGCGGGGTTTTGGTGGCCCGCGGAGATCCGGCGCGCCGAGTACGCTCTGGTCCGCCGTCGTCCGCTACGCCGCCGAGGTCCGACAGGCCACGTTCGTCACGGGTTCGCCCCAGTCGCCCGCCGCCCTGCCGTACGCACAGGGGTCGCGATCAGGGGGTCGGCGAAGGAGATGCAGATCAGCGCAGGTGGGCGGTGTCGTTGAGCGTCCGGACCACGGCCGGCCCGTCGGCGTAGTACTCGATCAGCGAAAGGCAGGCCAGATCGAGATGCATGCGGTAAAGCGCTTCCGGAGGCGCCATGAGGGCGAGCCGTACGAGCATCTTGATCGGCGTCACATGAGACACCACGAGCACGCTCTTACCCTCGTGGGCCGTGACGATCCGGTCCCTGGCCCGATCGACTCGGCGGGCCGTCGTCGCGAAGCTCTCACCGCCCGGCGGGGCCACGCCGGGGTCCGCCAGCCAGGCGGCGAGCTCATCGGGCCACCGCTCCTGGATCTCGGCGAACGTGTACCCCTCCCACGCGCCGAAGTCGGTCTCGCGGAGATCGTCCTCCACGGACACGGGCAGTTCGGTCCGGGCCGCCACCGCCTCCGCGGTCTGCCGGGCGCGCAGCAGCGGGGAGCTGACGATCGCTTCGATCTCGTACGGCTTGCCGGACAGGCGTACGGCGGCGGCCTCCGCCTGGGCCACGCCGTTCGCTGTGAGGGCGGGGTTGCCCAGACCGGAGAACCGCTTCTCGATGGACAGCGGAGTCTCACCGTGCCTGAGCAGGAGCAGCGAGGTGGCCGTCCGTGTGGAACCCGCCATCCAGCCGGTGCCGCGCCCGGCCCGGACGCCGGGCTCCTGGGCGCCGGGCTGCTCGAACAGGGCGTCCGGCTGCCGCTCCAACGAGGCGGTCACCGACGCGGACGCTGTGGCTGACGTGGTCGCCGAGATGGTTTTGGCCTGCCACTTCTCGCCTCGGGCGGCGGCGTCCATGGCCTCGTTGGCCAGGCGGTCGGCGTGGCTGTTCTGCTCGCGGGGGATCCACTTCCAGGTGACCCGGAAGCGCCGGGCCAGGGCGGCGCCCTCCAGAGCGAGCGGCCGGAGACCCTCGTGCTTGACCTTCCAGCGGCCGGCCATCTGCTCGATGACGAGCTTGGAGTCCATCCGGACCTCGACGGGCTCGCCTTCGGCGCCAAGGGCCAGCAGTGCCTGGAGTCCCGCGATCAGCCCGCGATACTCGGCCACGTTGTTGGTCGCGGTGCCGATCGACTCGGCGGCCTCCGCGAGCACGTGGCCGGCGGGGTCCTTCACGACCGCGCCGTATCCGGCGGGTCCGGGGTTGCCCCGGGACCCGCCGTCGGCCTCGACCACGAACTTCACGCCGGCCACGACGCCCCCACAGAACTCACTGAACTCACTGAACTCACTGAACTCACTGAACTCACTGAACTCACTGAACTCACAGACGGCTCACGGACAGTTCACGGCCCGGTTCACGGCCGGTTCACAGGCCTGACTCGGCCGTCCGGACCAGGATCCGGCGGCACTCCTCGCAGCGGACCACCTCGTCCGGCGCGGCGGCCCGGATGCGGTTGAGGTCGGCGATGGACAGAGTCGTGCGGCAGCCGAGGCACCGGCCGCCGTGCAGCATCGCGGCGCCGACGCCCGACTGCTCGCGCAGCTTCTCGTACAGCGCCAGCAGGTCGGCCGGGATGCCGGTGATCGAGGCGCGCTTGCCCTGAAGCTCCGCGGCGTCCTTGTCGATCTCCGCGAGGGCGGCGTCGCGGCGGTCCTCGGCGACGGCCAGCGTGCCGCTCACCTTGTCGCGCTCCGATTTGAGGGTCGCCACCTGGGAGTCGGCGGCCTCACGACGCTCCATGATCTCCAGCACGACCTCCTCCAGGTCTCCCTGCCTCCGCCGGAGCGAGGCGATCTCCGACTGGAGGCTCGCCAGGTCCTTGGGCGAGGAAACCTGGCCGGAGTCGAGGCGGTTCTGGTCGCGCTCGGCCCGGGTGCGGACGGCGTCCACGTCGGACTCGGCCTTGGTCTGGTCCCTGGCGAGGTCACCCGCCTCGGTCTCGGCGCCGATCGCCTGGGTGGCGAGCTGCGCCACCTTCTTGGACAACTCCTCGATCTCGGCGAGCTCGGGCAGGGTGCGGCGGCGATGCCTCAGCCGGTCGAGACCCGCATCCAGCTCCGCCAGATCGAGCAGACGCTTCTGTGCTTCCGGTGCGGCCTTCATCCCTATCCTCAAGGTGCTCACGTGTCCAGGTCTGGTGCGGTCGCCGTCCACGCGTCCGTGACGACGTCCGAGATGCGCGCCTCAACAGTAATGCCCCTGGCCCGCAACGCTGACGTCAGACGTCCGGCGGCGTCGGCCAGCCAGGGCCATTCGGTGGCCCAGTGCGAGGCGTCGATCAGCGCGGGCCCGTCCCCGGCCTCCATGTGCTCGCTGGCGGGGTGGTGGCGCAGGTCGGCGGTCAGGAAGACGTCGGCCCCGGCGGCGCGGGCCGTACTGAGAAGCGAATCCCCCGCTCCCCCGCTCACCGCGACGGTCTCGATCGGGCGTTCGAGGTCGCCGGCCACCCGCAGCGGGCCGGCCGTACGGGGAAGGCCCGACGCGGCCTGCGCGGCGAACTCCCGCAGGGACAGGGGCGACGGCAGCGTCCCGATGCGGCCGAGCCCGCGGCGCGGGTTGTCCGGAGAGGGCTGGAGCGGGCGGAGGGCGGAACGCAGCCCCACGGCGCGGGCGAGCGCGTCGGAGACCCCGGGATCGGCGACGTCGGCGTTGGTGTGCGCCGTGTAGAGCGCGACGTCGTTCCTGATCAGCCGGTGGATGAAGCGGCCCTTGAAGGTGGTGGCGGCGACGCTCGTGGTCCCGCGGAGATAGAGGGGGTGGTGCGTGACGATCAGGTCGGCGCCCCATTCGAGCGCCTCGTCGGCCACCGCCGCGACCGGGTCGACCGCGAACAGGACCTTCCGTACGGCTGCCGCCGGATCGCCGCAGCCGAGGCCCACGGCGTCCCAGGGCTCGGCCCAGGACGGGTCGTACATCGCCTCCATCTCGGCGACGACCTCGGCCAGGGAACAGGAGATCGATGACACCCGCGCAGACTACCGCGCTCCCGTCCGGGCTCCGGGGAAAGGGAACTCCGGGGAGGGAGGCTCCGGGGAAAGGGAACTCCCGGAAGGGGAACTCCCGGAAGGGGAAGCGTGGGGGGAAATCGCCGCTCGGAGCGCCGGAGCGGGAGAGGTAACGTCACTTGAAGGCTCCCGCCGCCAGGAAGGACTCCGACGTGCCCGTTGATCAGCTAAATGACCTCCACGCGGACGCCGTCGTCGCCGACACGCACAACGATCTCCTCATGGCGGTCTCCGCCCGGCCTCCCCGGATGTGGGCCTCGTTCTTCCGGGACCAGTGGCTCCCGCAGCTCGTGGCGGGCGGCGTCGACGTCCAGGTCCTGCCGGTGTTCATCGACGACCAGTACCGGCCTGAGGGGGCGCTGCGCCAGACGCTCCGCATGATCGAGTGCGCGCACGTCCTGGCCGAGGGCAACCCGGAGACGGTGCGGATCTGCTCCGACGGGCAGCAGATCGACGAGGCGCTCGCCCTCGGGAGGATCGCGCTGGTGCTGGCCATGGAGAGCATGCCGGGCATCGGCGACAGCGTCGAGCTCATCTCGACCGTGCACCGGCTCGGCGTCCGCGTGGCCTCCGTCGCCCACTGGGACCGTACGGCTCTCGCCGACGGCAGCGGGCAGGACGGCACCGGCTCGCGGCTGACGAGCCACGGCGTCGAGGCCCTTCAGGAGATGGAACGGCTCGGCATGATCTTCGATGTGTCCCACCTGGGCGCCTCCGGCGTCGGGCACGTCCTGGAGATCGCCACCCGGCCGGTCATCGCCACCCACTCCTCCGCGCGGGCGCTGCGGGACCACCATCGCAACCTGACCGATGACCAGCTCAGGGGGATCGCGGCCGGCGGCGGCGTGGTCTGTGTGAACTTCCTGGCGGCGTTCCTCACCGAGGACGCGGGCAGTGCCACGATCGACCACCTGGTCGACCACATCGGGCACGTCGCGGGTGTCGCGGGCATCGACCACGTCGGCCTCGGCCCCGACTTCATCCGTGAGATCCATCGCGATCTCACGCCGCCCTGCTGCGAGGGTTTCGGCCTCGGCGACATCGACTCGGGCGCGGCGATTCCCGGCCTGGACGGCCCGCGCGGCCTGCCCATGGTGACCGAGGCGCTGCTCAAGCACGGGTTCGCCGAAGAGGAGATCGTCAAGATCCTCGGCGGCAACGTGATGCGCCTGTTCCGCGCCGAGCTGGGCCAGGCCCGGCCGTGAACCCCGGCGGCAGGCCTGGCGGCACGCTGGACGGGATGCTGGCGGACATGCTGGCCGACCTCGAGGAGCTCGTCCTCTGCGAGTCGTACTCCGCCGACCACGAGGCCGTGGCCCGCAGCGCGCGGGTGGTCGCCACGCAGGGACGCCGGGCGCTTCAGGCCGAGCCGGAGACGGCGGTGATCGGCGGGGTGACCCACCTGCGCTGGTCGTTCGGCAGGCCGCGAGTGCTGCTGCTCGGCCACCACGACACCGTCTGGCCGATCGGCTCGCTCCGCGACCACCCCTGGTCCGTCGTGGACGGGGTGGCCAGGGGGCCGGGCGTCTTCGACATGAAGGCAGGCCTCGTGCAGCTCTTCCACGCTGTCGCCTCACTGCCGTCGCCGGACGGGATCACGGTGCTCGTCGTGGGGGACGAGGAGCTCGGCTCGCCGACCTCCCGTCCGCTCATCGAGTCGATCGCGTCGGAGTGCGCCGCGGCGTTCGTGCTGGAGGCCGGGGCGGACGGCGGCGCGCTCAAGATCGCACGCAAGGGCGTCTCGCGCTACGAGCTCGTGGTGTACGGCAAGGCCGCCCACGCGGGGCTCGAACCCGAGCTGGGGATCAACGCCGGAGTCGAGCTGGCCCACCAGATCCTCGCGATCAACGACATCGCCCGGCAGGTCGAGTCGTCCTCCCAGGCGGGCGTGGTGTCGGTGACCCCGACCCTGATGTCGGCCGGGACGAGCACGAACACGGTTCCGGCGGTGGGGCGGGTCGCGATCGACGTCCGGGTGCCCGACGTCGCGGCGCAGGAGCGCGTGGACGAGCTCATGCGCGGCCTGACCCCCCGCGCTCCCGGGACACGCCTGGAGCTCCGCGGCGGCCCCAACCGGCCGCCCCTGGAAGCGTCGGCCTCGGCGGCGCTCTTCGAGGTCGCCACGAGGATCGCCGAGGGTCTCGGCATGGGACCTCTCCGGGGCGTCTCCGTGGGCGGCGGCTCCGACGGCAACTTTACGGCCGGGGTCGGCTGCCCGACGCTCGACGGCCTCGGCGCGGTCGGCGGCGGCGCCCACGCCGCCGAGGAGCATGTCGTCGTGGCCGAGATGCCGGCCCGCGCCAGGCTCGTCGCCGCTCTGGCCGCCGAGGTCCTCAACGGGGAGACGGCCAGATGACGGACCCGGCCGGGCAGGCCGGAGAAGCGGCGATCCGGAGCGGGGTGGAGCTCAGGGAGCTGCACGACATCGCCGACTTCGAGCGGGTCGTCCGGCTGTTCGACGACATCTGGCACCCCGGCCCCACGAACCCTCCGGCGACCGTGGAGCTGATGCGGGCGCTCTCCCACACCGGGAACTATGTGGCCGGGGCCTTCGACGGCCCGGCACTCGTGGGAGCCTCCGCCGGGTTCCTCGCGGGCCCCCCGGGCGAGGTGCTGCACTCCCAGGTGACCGGGGCGGTCAAGCGCGGCGCGGGGTTCGCGCTCAAACTGCACCAGCGGGCCTGGGCCCTCCGCCGGGGCATCGCCCGCGTCACCTGGACCTACGACCCGCTCGTACGGCGCAACGCCTACTTCAACATGGCCAAGCTGGGGGCCCGGCCGGAGGAGTATCTGCCCGACTTCTACGGGGCCATGGCCGACGCGATAAACGTGGGCGACGAGTCCGATCGCGTGCTGGCGGTCTGGCGGCTGAGCGAGCGCCATGTCGTGGCGGCCTGTGACGGCATGCCGTACCGGCCGGAGATCCCGGCGGACGCGGTGGTCGGCGTGGCGGCGCGGGAAGGGCGGCCGTCGATCGGCACGACGGACGGGCGCGTCGTGCTCGTGGCGCTCCCCGAGGACATCGAGACGCTCCGCCGCCAGGACGCGGGCGGCGCGAAGGCGTGGCGGCATGCCGTACGGGACGTGCTGGGCGGGATGATGGCGCGGGGCGCCCGGGTGACGGGCTTCGCGGAGGGCTGCTACGTGGTGGAGCGCGCATGAAGATCACAGGTGTGGAGCTGCGGCGGATCTCGATGCCGCTGGTGGCGCCGTTCCGCACGTCGTTCGGAACCGAGCAGGCGCGTGACGTGCTGCTGGTCCGGGTGGTGACGCCGGACGCCGAGGGCTGGGCCGAATGCGTCGCGATGGAGGAGCCGCTGTACTCGCCGGAGTACGTGGACGGGGCCGCCGACGTGATGCGCCGGTTCATGGTCCCGGCGCTGGCCGCGCTCCACCATGTCGACGCGTACGGCGTCGGCCGGACGCTGGAGCCGTTCAAGGGGCACCGGATGGCGAAGGCGGCCCTGGAGACGGCCGTGCTCGACGCCCAGCTGCGCGCGTCGGGCGAGCCGTTCGCGCGGTTCCTCGGGGCCTCCAGGGACGCCGTGCCGTGCGGCGTCTCAGTGGGGATCATGGACTCGATCCCCCAGTTGCTCGATGCCGTCGGCGGCTATCTGGCCGAGGGATACGTACGGATCAAGCTGAAGATCGAGCCGGGCTGGGACGTCGAAGCGGTCAGGGCGGTCCGGGAGCGGTTCGGGGACATTCCGCTCCAGGTGGACGCGAACGCCGCCTACACGCTGGCGGACGCCGCCCACCTGTCGAGGCTCGACCCGTTCGACCTGCTGCTGATCGAGCAGCCGCTCGGCGACGACGACCTGGTGCAGCACGCGGAGCTGGCCCGGCGGCTCAGGACGCCGCTGTGCCTGGACGAGTCGATCCACTCGGCGGCGCACGCGGCGGCCGCGATCTCACTCAAGGCCTGCTCGATCGTGAACATCAAGCCCGGCAGGGTCGGCGGCTACCTGGAGGCCCGTCGCATCCACGACCTCTGCCGGGCGCACGGGGTCGCCGTGTGGTGCGGCGGCATGCTGGAGACGGGCATCGGCCGGGCCGCGAACGTCGCGCTCGCCGCCCTTCCCGGCTTCACGCTGCCCGGCGACACGTCGGCCTCGCGCAGGTACTACGCCAGGGACGTCACGGCGCCGTTCGAGCTGCGCGACGGGCACCTCGCCGTCCCCACCGGGCCGGGCATCGGCGTCGACCCCGACCCGGCCGTCCTGGCCGAGGTCACCACCTCCGTGGAGTGGCTGCCCGCATGACCGGGTCGGATCGGGTCGGTCAGGTCGTGGAGTTCCGCAATCTGGAAGAGGACCGGGAGAGCCCCAGGCTCTTACCGTGAGCCACGGATGGCGAGAGCCGGAAGGGAGCCCGCGATGGCCGCCTGATCTTCGGCCGCGCGGCTTCATGACGGTCGCCCATCTCGGGGCGCCCCGCGCTCGGGGCGTCCGCCCGGACCTCTCCCCGGCCGACAAGGAGTTCCCCCCCATGACCGCGACAGGCAGTGGGCTGACCGCCGCGCTCAACACCGACCGTCACCGCATCGGGCTCAACGTCTTCGCCGCGATCGTGCTCGCCCACTGGGCCGAGCACATCGCGCAGGCCATCCAGATCTACGTCCTCGGATGGCCCGTGCCGCAGGCGCGCGGAGTCCTCGGGCTCTGGTTCCCCTGGCTGGTCAAGTCGGAGTTCCTCCACTACGGCTACGCGCTGGTCATGCTGGTCGGGCTGATCCTCCTGCGGAAGGGCTTCGTGGGTCGCTCGCGCACCTGGTGGAACATCGCGCTCGGCATCCAGGTCTGGCACCACTTCGAGCACCTCCTGCTCCTGATCCAGGCGCAGAGCCACCACAACTTCTTCGGCAAGCCGGTGCCGACCAGCATCATCCAGCTCATCGTCCCCCGCGTGGAGCTGCACCTGTTCTACAACACCGTGGTGTTCATCCCCATGGTCGTGGCCATGGTGCTGCACCGCTGGCCGAGGACCGACGAGCGTAAGAGCATGGCCTGCTCCTGCGCGTACGCCGCGGCATGACCCCGCCGCCTCGCCGGCCCGGCTTCGGCCTGGTGGTGGCGACGGTGGCCGGCCTCGCGCTGCTGTTCCTCTCGGTGCCCAACATCGCGCCCGCCTTCCGGGCGGCGCGCGGCGACGGCACCCCCGGCGTCTTCACAGCCGAGCAGGTCAGCTGCGTCCAGCATCCCGGGCACGAGGCGTGCTCGTGGTCGGGTACGTTCCGCGGCCCGGCGGGGCAGCGGGACGTCTCCCTCTACGGCGCCGACCGCGACGCCCTGCGGCCCGGCCAGCAGGTCCGGGCGATCGACGTCGGCCGCCCCAACCTCGTGTACGGCCCGGGCGGCTCACGCGAGTGGATCTTCGTTCTGGTTCTGCTCGTCGCGGGATGCGCCCTGCTCGTCCCGCTCGCGCGGACCCTGAGCCGCGGCCGCACGACCCGTGGACGGCCCACTGCCGCGGCCGCCTCCATGTGAACATGGAAGTCCGTGGAGCAGTCCTTGGAGAAGTCCTTATGGGACTCCTGGCGAGGGTCCGGATGGGCTCGTCGCGAGCGTGATGCCGTAAAACATGTGTGGAGAGCCCCCACCAGAGAGTAGGTTTGCCCTCTTTTATCCCCGAATCTCCCTTAATTGGCGGAGGGTTGACCTAATGTGATCGCCTGGTCACCGGGGGGGATCCGGTGGGGTTCTGGCACGGATGGTCGGTACGGACTCGCCTGACGGTAATCGCCAGTGCCGTCATGGCGCTGGTCTGTGCTGCCACCGCGGCTTTCATCCTGATATCCGTCCGTGGGACCGCGGAGAGGTACAAGACCGAGGAGGTCGTCTCGGCGGGCGTGCGCGTCGTCTACCTCATCAACCGCGAGCGGCTCCCTCCCGTCATCCTGGACGGGGAGGTCGCCGGGGTTCAGGTTCTGAACCCGAAGGGTCAGATCATCTCGACCAGCAGCCGGATCCTCGGGCGGCCCCGGATGGCGGCCTTCCGGCCCAGCGAGTCGAGCCCCCAGGCCAGCAAGGTGCTCTGCCACAGCCCGGCCTTCCCGCAACAGTGCATGGTCGTCGTGGCCTTCCGCGTTCCGCAGCCCGACGGCATGTGGACCGTCTACACAGCGGACTATCAGGTGCCCTCCTATGTCAACGCCCCGCTCGTGACGGCGCTCGTCGGCGGGTCGCTCCTGCTGATCGCGATGACGGCGTTCGGGACGTACCAGGTCGTCGGAAGGGCGCTCGCACCGGTCGATGCGATCACCGACAAGCTGGGCGTGATCACGGCCACCGACCTGGGGCAGCGCGTGCCGGTGCCGAAGTTCCGGGACGAGATCCGGCGGCTGGCCGAGACCGCCAACCAGACCCTCGACCGGGCCGAGATGGCGGTCGAGCAGCAGCGCCGCTTCGCCTCCGACGCGTCTCACGATCTGCGCAGCCCGCTCACCGCGATGCGCACCGAGATCGAGGAGGCGCTCCTGCATCCGGAGGAGGCCGACTGGCCCTCGACCGGCGAGACCCTGCTCGAAAGCCTTGATCGCCTGCAGGCGCTCGTCACCGACCTGCTGCAGATCGCCCGGCTGGACGCCGGGGCGCCGCCCAAGCACGACCGGATCGATCTCGCCGAGCTGGCCGCTTGGGAGCTCGACCGCCGCCAGCGCAAGGTGGAGGTCCTCCGGGAGCTGACCTTCGGCTCGGAGATCGTCGGCGACCGGCTCCGGCTCGCCCGCGTGCTGAACAATCTGCTCGACAACGCCGAGCGCCACGCCAACTCGATGATCGTCGTGAGAGTGGACAAGGACGAGGACAGATGCGTTCTTGAGGTCGTGGACGACGGCGGCGGCATCCCGCCCGACAAGCGGGAGGTGGTGTTCCAGCGCTTCACCCGGCTCGACGCGGCGCGTAGCAAGGACGCCGGCGGCACGGGGCTCGGTCTCTCGATCGCCCGTCAGATCGCCGAAAGCCACGAGGGCACGCTCACCATCGAGGACAGCTCGATGGGCGCCCGGTTCGTCATGCGGCTCCCGGCGGCGCCCAAAGAGTGAGACGTCGCCGGAGAGCGGGTCAGCGCGCGGCTCACTGGGCCTCGGTCACCACGATCACCGTGGGGACCGGTGCCTGAAGCGCCTCGGCGACGGCGTCCTGGAGCTCTTCGGGCGTGTCCGCCGCCCGCCCCCGCGCGCCGTACGCGACGGCCAGGGCGAGCAGGTCGGGCCCGAGCAGATCGACGGCCACCGGGGTCATCCCCCGCTGCTTCATCTCCTCGCGGATCTCCCCGAAGCCGCCGTTGGCCGAGACGACGATCGGCAGGCTGAGCCGCAGCTCCACGGCGGTGGCCAGCTCCTGCACGCTGAACTGGAGAGCGCCGTCCCCGGCGAGCACGACGACCGGCCGGTCCGGTCTGCCGATCTTGGCGCCGATCCCCGCGGGCAGCGCGAAGCCGAGCGTGCCGAATCCGGTCGGGAAGAGGAACCGCCCCGGCGGATCCATGGGCAGGGCGACGAGTGCCCCGTGATAGACCATCATCGAGTTGTCGCCGACGACGACGGTCTCCTGCGGCATGGCCCTCCGCAGCGCCTCGACGTGCCCCGCCCATCGGCGGGTGAGCTCCGCCAGCTCGGCGGCGTGCCCTTCCGGGACGTGCGGGCTTCCCCCTGGCGACGCGGCCTCAGCGTCCCCGATGCGGTGGTGCAGCTCCTCCAGGGCCAGCGCCGCGTCCGCCACGACGGCCACGGCCGCCACATGGTCTCCGTACATCTGCCCCGGGTCCACGTCCACCCGGATGAGGGCCCCGCCGAGGGCGAAGTCGTCCTCCCAGAGGTCGGCCGGCCCCAGCTCGGTCCCGATGGCGAGGACGACGTCGCAGGAGGCCAGCCACCGCCGCACGCTCTCCAGATGGAGGGTGGCCCCGAGAACCAGCGGATGGCTCTCCGGCACCGCTCCCTTGCCGTTCACCGTGGTCACCACGCCGGCGCCGACGCGCTCGGCGATCCGCATGGCCAGGCGGCCGACCGGCTGCCCGTCGTCCCCCGGCCGCTGAGCTCCCCCGCCGAGCACCAGCCCCGGCCGGCCGGCCGTACGCAACAGCCTCGCCGCCTCGTCCAGCGCCGCGGGGTCGGGCGCGCGGGGCATCAGCCGGTACGGCGGGGCGAGCGCGGCGGCGCCCTCCCGGTCGAGCAGGTCGGCGGGGATCTCGATGTGCACGGGACGGGGACGGCCCTCCGCGAACTGGCCGAAGGCGCGGGCGACTGCGGCCGGGATCTCCCGCACCGACGCGACCCGGTGGCTCCACGCGCAGAGCGCGTCCAGCGCCCCCGACTGGTCCTTGCTCTCGTGCAGGTAACCCCGGCCCTGGCGCGGGTGGTCCGTCGGCACGCCCGGCGAGATGAGCAGGGTCGGCGACGAGTCGGAGTACGCCTGGGCGAGCGCCGTGGCCGCGTTGACCACCGCCGGGCCCGTGGTGGTGACGACGACACCCGGACGGCCGGTGACCCGCGCGTAGCCGTCGGCGGCGTATCCGGCGCCCTGCTCGTGGCGCGGCGTCACACACCTGATCCCGGCTAAGTCGAGCTCCTGGTAGATGGAGAGGTTGTGCGTCCCCGGAATTCCGAAGATCGTGTCCACTCCGTGCGCCCTGAGCGCCGCGACAAGCGCACGTGCCCCCGTGGCAGTGGCCGTCCGTCCGGTTGCGGGTGTCAAATCACGCATCACTTTTCGGCGAAGGAGTCGCAGGAGTTTTCATAGTACGTTTTCCCGCTCCCACCACGCCAGACAGAGGCGTCTTTCTTTGTCTTTCAGGGCGAGCTTTCCCGCGCTTCCGGAAGGCGTTCGGAGCGACCGCCCACGGCGTACGGATCGGCCAGGCCGTTAAGAACGTTTTCGATCGACCGAACCGCTTGATTGACCATCCGGTCCATCGCCTCACGGGTGTGGGACGCGATATGGCCGGTGACGAGAAGCCGGCCGCCGAAGTCTTCGAGCAGCCGCGCCGCGGGCTCGGAGTCTTGGGGGTAGAAGCCGTCGAAGACGGCGAGGCTGATCCGGCCCTCCTTCATGCTGGTGTGAAGCGCCTCGGGATCCACGACGGACGGCCGGGCGGTGTTGATGAGGATCGTCCCCTTACGCGCCTCGGCGAGGACTCCCGCGTCGATCATGTATTTCGTCTTCTCGTTTCCCGGCACCATGACGACGAGAATGTCGCTCCATGCCACCAACTCACGGAGAGGCTGGTATTCCAAATCCAGCTCTTTCTCCAGAATCTCTTTGCGGGTCCGGCTGTAATATCCGACGTTGGCGTCGAACGCCTGCCTGAGGATCTCCGCGATCCGCGTCCCGATGATCCCCATGCCGACGATGCCGATCTTGCGGGCGCTGAGCTCGTGTGGAAGCTCGTCTGGGTCGTCCCAGTCCGGATAGCGGTTGCCGAGTTGCTGGATGATCCGCCAGTTGGTGTTGACGATCTGTGCCACGGTGAACGTCGCGACCGAGTCCCTCGCGGCTCCGGGCGTGCTCGTCACGACGATGTCGAGATCGTCGGCCGCGGCCACGTCGACGAAGCTCTCGTATCCCACGCCGACGAACGCGACGACCTTCAACGTGTCCTTCGCGCTCAGCAGCGCGGCGGCGGTGGCCCGCTCCTCCCCGCCATGCAGGTAGGCCACCGCCCCCTTCAGCTCGTGTTCGAGTTCCTTCTCCGTCAGCACATGCGACGGCCTGCGCAGCCGGAGTCCCAGCCTCTCCAGGGACTTCAGGCGCGCCGTGTCGATCCATGCCCCGGTCACCAGGAGCTTCCCACCCGTCACCGGCGCCTCACCAGTGGAAGGGAAACCATTATCCGGATGGTCCGTTATATGCCTGGTAACCTCGATTTGGGACATTTCAAATATCTCTCAGACTTAGGACACGGATGTCCGTTTCTAGATCTCTATCACTCAAACCTGGGCAACATGGCGGAATTACCGGCCGGTCAGGCGACGGAGTTGGTTTTCAATGGTATAAGGAGTTGGGGGCCCCGTCTCCACCTAGTCGTTAAAGCACGACCCCTAGGTAGAGAAAGCGAGACCGACCTCCACCCCGCCGGACTACGTAAGTCACTCGTAGTGCAGAGAGGTCCACATGAAACTGCAGCCCCGCCAGCAGCTTCTGGAGGTCTGGGAGGCGGCGGCGCGCACCTCCCTCCGCGACGGCGGGTGGACCTGGGGTGGGCGCGGCGGTTCGAACTCCATATCGGATGCCGAACAGCTCCTCTGTTTCATGTACCCGGCCTCCGAGCTGCCGGGTTTCCGGCTTGACACCCCGGACGAGACCGCCGACGACGTGCTGGCGGCTCTCACCGACCTGGGTGACAGCGTCGAAATCCCCAAGCTTCTGCTGAAAGTCATCGGCGAATATCTCCGGACCTATACCGGAGATGACGGACGGCCGATTTTCTCGGGCGGCAGCTACTTCCTCCCGTCCGACGAGGACGCCAAGATCACCCCCGAGCAGCTGCAGCTCGACGTCGTCGACTCCTTCTCCATGTCGGTCACGCTCGCGCTCGGCACACTGGGCTTCCTCAAGGTCTTCCGGCAGAGCGTGCGCCGCGAGGACATCCGCAGGGAGATCCGGGAACTGGAGGATCTCGCGAGCAGCCGGCTGTCGGCCGCCATGGTGGGACTGCTGCGCAGCTTCACCATCAACGCGTTCGACCCCGGGGCGCCGGCGGGCCGCGCGCTGCTCCGGACCGTCAACCAGACCGGCGCCCCCGAGCGGCGCGTGCTCGACGATCTCCGGCGGGAGCTGCGCCCGGTCCGGGCGGGCCTGCGCGACCTCAGCATCGGGTCCGGCAGCGAGGTGGACCTCGACAACGAGAACCTGCTGTTCGAGTGCGGGTGGACCTGGGGCATCGTCAAGGACGCCCCGGACGTCTCCACGCCGCTCCAGATCGGGCCGCAGCCCAAGGGCGTCGCCGCCGACACCCCGTTCCTCTACTTCACCGTCAACGCCCTCGTCGGCATCAGCGACCTGTGGTCGGAGCGCACCCGTGTGCTCGGCCTGCTCAACGACGACCAGCTCAACCTCGCCCAGTCGCTCCAGCGCCGCTGGGACCTCACCCAGCTCTACTGGCGCACGATCGCCATGTACGGCCGGGGCACCTGGCCGCTGGAGGACATCCCCTGGAAGACCACGGACGAGAAGGAGTCGGAGTACTACAGCCTCGGCGTCACCGCCATGGTCGTGCAGAGCCTGGTCAACAGCCGGGCGAGTGACGTCGACCTCGGCCGCGTCGCGAGCGTGCTGGAGGAGCTGGCCATCCGGGCGAGGATCATCCGCAGGGGTGTGCCCGGCGACCCTCCCGTCCTCATGCATTCCCCCGGAGTCCCGGTCAACCTGCGCGGCAGCGAGGAGCTGGGCCCGCCCATGATCTGGGTCGTCTCCGACTTCGCGATCACGCTGCTGAAACGCACGATCTGGGCCGCCACGATCGCGCAGAACACCCGGACCAGGGAGCGGCTGCTGACCCTGGCCGATCAGATCTGGCGGCACATCATGCAACGCCGCTGCGCGGACGGGGCCGCGCGCGGGCTCTGGGACCAGCCGGGCAACGTCTTCACCGACATAGAGGTCCGTCACGAGGAGCCCTCGTGGTACTTCAGCGAGCGGGTCGTCGAGTTCCTCGTCGCCGCCGCCCTCGCCAGCGGCGAGTCCCCCCTGCGCAGCCCCCAGCTGGTCGAGTTCGCCTTCCAGATGCTCAGCGAGGCCGAGCACCTGCTGGATCAGGAGCTGGTCACCAGGCAGCTCGTGGAGGGGCAGACCATCCAGCCCAAGCTGCGGAGCATCCAGGCGGCACTCCAGCGGGCACGATTGATCATCAGTGACCGGCCGGCGACCGCCAACGCGCTCATCAACAACGCCCTGCTGGACCTGGAGCGTCTCGCCGTCGCCCGCGACAGCGCGTCGGAGGCGATCTAGATGCTCATCTTCGCGATCTCCGACAAGGGCGGCACCGGCCGCTCGGTCACCAGCACCAACATCGTCTACCGGCACGCGCTGCAGGGCAACGACGTGTGCTACCTCGACTTCGACTTCGGCTCGCCCACGGCCGGGGCCATCTTCAGCGTCAGCTCGGTGGCGCGCGGCACGAAGGCGGGCGGCCTCCACGAATACCTCCGAGGCGACTGCGCCGAGCCGCGCCGGATCGACATCTGGTCCGAATCCGACCGCGAAGGTCTCCGCGTCAAACCGCCCGGCGCCGGGCGGCTGGTGCTGCTCCCCGGCACCGAGGGAGGCGGCGAGCTCGCCACGGTGGAAGAGGAGATGATCGGCAGGTGCGTGCAGCTCTTCAGCCGCCTGGAGGAGGAGTTCGACCTGTGCATGGTGGACGTGAGCGCCGGACGCTCGTTCACCGCCGAGATGGTCCTCAAGGCGACCGTGCGGCTCCCGGCGATCCCCTTCCGCTGGCTGGTCTTCCACCGCTGGACGCGGCAGCACATCATCGCGGCCGACGGCCTGGTGACCGGCGCCGACGGGCTGCTCGACGTAGGCGCCAGGGTGGGGCACGACCCCGATGACCTGCGTGACCGCATCCGGTTCGTCCGCACGGCCGTCCTGGAGCCCGACGCCGCCGAGTTGGTGGGCCTGCGTGACGAGCAGCGAGCCTGGCTGAGCGCCTGCGACAACGACCTGCGGGAGCTCGCGCGCCGGCACAAGGTCGGCCGTACGGCGATGCTGGGCAAGATCCCCCTCGATCCCGTCCTCCAGTGGCGCGAGCAGCTCATCTCGGACGAGGACGTGCTGGCCAGCAAGATCGCGAACGCGGAGACCACCGCGGCGTTCGACGAGCTTGCCAAGAAGATCGTCGATGACAGCGCATGGGAGGGTCTGTGACGTCGGTGAACGCGACGTTCGGCGAGGTCGCGGCGGAGCGCCGGATCGCCTCGGCTCCCTTCTCCCACGTGTCCATCGAGCTCGGACATCTCTACATGGAGGACTTCGAGGCCGGTCCCGAGCGGCTGCGAGAGCAGTTCCGCCGGGTGGCTCCCTGGGTCCGGAGCGTGCGGGCGAGCTGGCAGGACCGGGTGCCGGGACGCAGGGCGAGGGTCAGCACGTGCTTCCTGATCGACGACTACTTCAGCCGTTTCAGCACCCCGGCCGAGCTGGTGCCGATGGTGCTCGACGCCGCGGCCGAGAGCGACCTGACCATCGACTACCTCGCGAGGGAGTCCGCCTGCGCCGAGAGCGACGGCGTCGAGCTCGCCAGGCTGGTCGAGGACCGGCTCGTCGACGATCCGGCCCCGGAGACCAACGGATCCCGTCCTCCGGTGAAAGAGACGGGGTGGCTGTCCAACGGCGCGCGGTCCCCGCAGGTGGGCGCCGTCCAGGCCATGGGCAGGGAGCAGCGGTGGGCCCCGCCCGTGCAGAACGCCAAACGGGGCCACTCGATCTTCGTGGACGTGGAGCTGTGGGACGAGGCCGCCGGGCGGCGCACGTGGTCGTGCCCGTTCCTGGCCGCCGTCTGGCAGCTCCTGCGCCTCGGGCTGTTACGCAGTGAGGGGCGGCTGCCGCTCCGGCCGGTCCCCCGGGAGGACGCCTTCCCCGGGGACTGGGACTCGCTCCCCGCCGTCGTCCAGCTGAACCCGGCGGCCACGCCGTTCAGCGCGTACACGACGCTGTCCGTTCTCTCACCCCGTTTCCTGCCGGTCGAGCTGGCGGTGCGGACGATTCTGAGCCAGGTCGCGGTGGACGCGGACGTCCTGCGGCAGGTGGCGGCTCGGAGCGAGAGCGAGGGCATCAGGCTCGAAGAGGAGCTCGTCGACCGCATCTCCTACGTCTTCACCTAGGAGCCCGGACTGATGCTGGTCATGGGCGAAGTGCACACCGGGCTGCTGCAGAACTCCGGGGAGGTCCCCGAGTCGAGCGCCCGTGACGTTCTCCGGCTGCTGGCGGGTGAGACCGTCCGCGTCTCCCGGCGTCCGATCGTCTACGCGGTGTCGCCCGATCGGCTGACCGGGGTGGACTGCAGGCTTCCGTCCGCCTCGCAGTCCCGGGTCAGGGGCATCGGCACGGTGGTGTCCCGGTCGTCGATCACCGGCGGCCGGATCGTGCAGGGCTCGTCGTACGCGCACGTCGAGCGCAGCGGTTCCGACCGCCGGCTCGCGTGGTCGCACTACCTCGCCCGCCCGGGGGTCATCGAGGTGTTCGGGAAGGCCAGGGCGGAGGACCTGGCCGACGGGTTCACCGAGGACCCGCCGGCGGACTGCCTGGACCTCGGCGCGATCAGCGCGCGGTTCATGGACACCGTCCAGGCGTCGCCCCTGCTGGACAGGCGGGCGCCCTTCAAGATCGCTCGGGCCCGGCTCCGGTGGGTGGCGCGGACGGGCGAGCCGGCCATCCGCCTCACCCTGCACTCCGACCAGGTGCGGACGCTGCGCCTCGTCCACGAAGGGGAGTTCACACCGGCCGTCGTGGACCTCTGCGAAGATCTGGCGCTGCACGACTGGCTGCTGACGGCGCTTCTGGTGATCATCGAACGGGCCCGCATCGGCAGCCGGTCCGGCCCGGAGGCGGCGGCCAAACTCGCCCCCGCCGTCGATCACCTCCTGCACCTGTGGATGCCCGCGGCTCGGGTGGACGACGCACTGGCGCCCTTCTGGGAGAGCCTCGATCGCCGTCCCGGGTTCACCCGGCAGTGGCAGTCCCTGGTCGACCGCGTGCGTGACCAGGTCGCGGTGAACACCCTCGCCCTTCTCAGCGCGACCGCGGACGCCGGACGGAGGCGGCAATGAATGGCAGAGCCCGCGAGCCGGCCCCGCCGGTCGTCCCCAAGATCATCCGTAAGCTGCTCGTCACCATGCTGGTCGGCGGCGTCAGCTACCTGGTGACGAACTCCTTCATCCATGGCCCGAGCGAGGACCTGTGGAGCCTGCTGCTCGCGACGTTCATCAGTGGCGTGGTCTTCGTCGTGCAGTTCCTCGCGGACGTGGACGCCCAGCTCGAAATCGTCCGGCAGGAGCAGCGCGAGCAGCACCGCAGCACCCACCTGCTGGTAGGGGACGGGTTCTCCAAGATCAACGAAGCGAGCAAGCTGTTCGGGCTGATGGAGGCCTCGGCGCTGCAGAGCGACGTGGTCACGCAGTTCGTCCGGAACGCCACGAAGATCGGCGAGGACGTGCCCGAGCTGGTCAAGAACCTCGTGCATCACGAGATCGGCCGCATGTCGAAGTTCCTCAAGGAGCTGGGCGACGGCGGCCACGCCATCTACGAGGGCGAGGACCGCGACTGGCTGCTCGCCCTGGCGGCCAGCACGCGGACCAGTCTCGACGCGATCAGCACGACCAGCGTGGACGCGCGGGCCACCGAGTTCGACGGCGGCTTCTGGATGACCGACCTCGGTCAGCGCTACGTGAAGATCCAGCGGGACCTGGTGCAGCGCGGCGCCCGGGCCCGCCGCATCTTCATCGTGGATCGTTCCGAGCTCCTCGACTCCGAGGCCTTCCGGCGCATCTGGAAGTGGCAGTCGGAGGTGGGAATCGAGGTCAGGGTGCTCACGTACGCCGAGGCTCCGCCGACTCTTAGGGGATCGCTGTCCGACTTCATCCTCTTCGACGGCGTCCTGTACTACGAGTCGAACCCCTCGCCGCAGAGAGGGGACGGCATCGCCCCCATGATCCTCAGCACGATCCTGGTGCGCGAGCCGGAGAAGGTGAAAGAGAAGGTCGAACGGTTCACTGAGCTCTGGGAGTCGGCGTCCCCACCTGCGTAGGCGGGACGAACTCCCGGTCCGGCCGGCAGACGTCGAGCCGCTCGCGGGTGTCCGCGTCGACGTCCCCGTTGACGAGGGCCGAGACCATCTCCGCCGTGACCGGGGCGAGGGTGACGCCAAGGCCGGTGTGCCCGGTGGCCGCGAGCACCCGTCGGTGCTCGTCGACGTATCCGACGATGGGCCGGTGGTCGGTGCTGCCCGGACGGAGGCCCGCCCACCTCTTTCCGACCTCCCAGGTGGCGGCCTCCGGCAGCAGGGTGGTCACCCCCTGCATGATCTCGTCGAGCGCGCGGTCGGTCACCTGGGGATCGCCCACGTTGGGCTCGTAGGTGACTCCCACCGCCACCCTGCCGTCATGGCGCGGCACGAGATAGGGGTAGCGCTCCACGCCGTCCTCGACGATCTCGGTGAAGACGTGGTGCCGCAGGGCGTAGGTGGTGGCTCCCGGCGGCCGCATGTCGAACGCCTCGCCCTTGATCGGGAACAGGTGCTTCCTGTGGTCGGGAAGGAAGGCGCCGCTCCGATGTCCGGCGGCCACGATCACCGTCCCGGCCGAGATCCGGGTGCCGTCCTCGAGCGCGGCCTCGGCGCCGTCGGCCGCCGATTCCACCCGTGTGACGCGGGAGCCGAGCAGGACCCGGATCGGGTGGCGCCCCGCCGTCAGGGTCGCGGCCAGCGCGACCATGAGCTCTCGCGGGTCGAGGGCCAGCTCCTCCGGGAGGAGGAACCCGCCGATGACCGCGTCGCTCAGCTTGGGCTCCAGCTCCTTGACGTCGGAGGCGGTCAGACGATCGACGGCGAAGGGTGAGTTCTTCCACAGCGGCAGGACGCGGGTCTCGAGGCGCTCCATCTCCGTTTCGTTGAGGGCGACCTGGATGTCTCCACCGTCGAGCACGTGGACCGTGACCCCCGAGACCTCTGTGAGCTCCGCCAGCCAGTCGGGGTAAAGGTCCCGGCCGCGCTTGAGCACGGCGCTGAGCGGCCCGAGGCAGGCGGGCTCCGTCTGCGTGAGGATGCCGCCCATGGCGGCGTCCGAGGCGCCCTGGCCGAGCTTCGGCTCCGCGTCCAGGAGGATGACTCTCCGGCCCTCGGATCCCAGCCTGTGAGCGATCGCGCACCCGATCACTCCACCACCGATGATCGCGACGTCGCAGGTCTCAGGCACGCGGGCTCCCAATGCTTCGCCGTCCCCTGCTTCGACAGTAGGCGAGCCGGGGCCGTTCAAGAAGGTCACAGACGTGTGGCCTCGGCGGAACTGTATCGCGCGGGAATCTTGCGGGCCCGGAAATGGCCCGAGTCGTTGCTCGCGCCGAGAGGTCTGTGCCCAAAGGGTGCGCCCCGAGAGCTTCGCGCCGAGCCAGGCTCCGGCGTGATCATGCACGTGTTCCCGCATGGGCAGCCTGACTAGTCCGCATCCCCCTGGTGATCATGCACGTCTTCCACCGCGTACGCCTTCACCTGCCAAGGCGCCCGGCGTGATCACGCACGGGCAACGGCTCTTCAGACGAATCGGGGCCTTTGACACGGCCTGGGAATGATTCACGCTAAGGTTTCTGCGGATATCGCCGGGTTCGCGGGACGGGGCTGACGGTTGCGGGGTGTACGTAAAGCGGCCGTGACGGCATTCGCCGCGGCCCTCGTTGTGACCTTTCTTGGCCTCTTCGGCCTCCTGTCCGGCGCCGCGCACGCCGCCGGACCGGGTCAGACCGAGGAACGGCCCTGCCCGGTCGCGGTGCCGGAGGGGACGACCTGCGGGTTCCTCCTCGTTCCCGAGCGGCGGGACGTCCCCAACAGCAGGACGATCAAGGTCGGCTACGCCGTACACCGGTCGACGGCGGCGGGGCGCAAGCCGGACCCGGTGGTCTATTCGAGCGGCGGGCCGGGGTCGCCGTCGCTCCAGCTCACCGGGCTGCTCTCGCGGATGCTGCCCGACCGGGACGTCGTGGTGGTCGAGCAGCGCGGCGGGCGCTACTCCGAGCCCCGGCTGAGCTGTCCGGAGATCGTCAGGGGCCTGGTTCAGACCCTGCAGAGCCCCGCCCAGATGGCCAAGGAGACCGCGCCGATCATCAGAGAGGCGTTGACCTGCCAGGACCGCCTCCAGCGGGAGCACATCGACCTCCGGGGCTACCAGACCGCCGAGATCGCCGCAGACGTCGTGGACCTGCGCAAGGCGCTCGGCTACCCGAAGTGGAACCTCTTCGGCGTGAGCTACTCCACCCGCTCGATGCTTCAGGCCGCGTCGGACGACCCGGCGGGCACGCGCAGCGTGGTGCTCGACTCCTTCCTCCCCGCGAAGACGAAGTGGTACGACGAGGCCACCCCCGCGCTCGCGGCGACCATCGCCAAGCTGGGGATCACGGCCCGGTTCGACGCGATGGTGGCCCGGCTCAACGCCCGGCCCGCCACGCTCGAGACCCGTGACCCGCTCACCCACAAGCGGATCACGGTCAACCTGACCGGCGACGACGTGGCCACGATCCTCGAAGAGGCCCTGCACGAGGCCGACGTCATCCCGATCGTCCCGGCGCTGGTGGACGGCCTGGCCGACGGCCGCACGGGGCTGCTGCAACCGCTGGTCGACCAGGCGGGCGGCGGCCTGACCTCGCACGACTGGGGGCTGTACTACGCGGTCCAGTGCCAGGACGAGGTGCCGTTCAACTCCTTCCCCGACGGTGGCCGCCTCCGGCTGTTCACGGGGGTCGCGGACGCGGCCGTGTGCGGGGCCTGGAACCTGCCCGCCGCCCGCGGCGAAAGCGCCGCCGCCATCGCCACGCAGGACACCGGGACCGCCGGGAGCACCGGGACCGCCGGGAGCACCGGGAGCACGGGGGGCATGGGCACTGGGGATGGGCCGGAACCGGCTCCCCCGGCCCGGCCGGCGCCGGCGCCGCCCGTGCTGGTCGTGGGCGGCCAGTTCGACCCGACGACGCCTCCGGAGTCCGCCCGCGAGGCCGCCCGCGGCGTGCCGGGGGCCCGCTTCGCCGAGTTCGCCGGGATAGGGCACGCGGTGTTCCTGTCCAGCGAGTGCGGGCGCCGTACGATCGCCGCGTTCCTCGACGACCCGGCGGCCACCGGAGCGCCGTGCGACCCGGCGCGCGCGCCGTACCCGATCGTCCGTCCCGGCGAGCTCGCCCTGACCTCGTCGGCCTACAAGGCGATCAACTCCCCGCTGCTCTTCGCGCCGCTCGCGCTGTTCGTGCTCGTGTCGGCCGTACAGCTCCTCGCCGGGCTGGCGGGGCTGGTCAGGCGGCGGGGCGGCGGGCCGACCGCGCTGGCCGGGCTCGCCGGGCTCGCGTTCGCCGGGCTGTCCGCCCTCAGCGTGCACGGCATGGCCGACCAGACCGCGCTCGCCATCGGCGTCCCGAAGGCGCTGGCGTGGTACGGCCTGCTCGCCGTCCTGGCCACGGCGCTGTCCACCGTGGCGGCCTTCCGGCTGCGGGCGCGGGCGATCCAGATCGTGCCGAGCCTGGTCGGGCTGGCGCTCCTCGCCTGGCTGTACGGCTGGCTGCTCGGGTGACATGCCGGTGAGCTTCTGGACCTCCACGTCTCGGCGTGGACGACTTCTCGCGACAAACGGAGGTGCCCGGTGGGATCGGTGAAGAAGCTGGTCGTCGAAGAGCGCGGCGTGGAGATCCTCCACTACGTCTACGAACCGGACATGCCGGTCTACGAGTCGCCCAAGCCGTACCTGCATCCGATGCGGACGCTCGCGGGCGACGTGGTGACGGCCTACCGGCCGCACGACCACCTGTGGCACAAGGGCCTCCAGATGACCGTCTCCAACCTCTCGGGGCAGAACTTCTGGGGCGGCGGCACCTACGTGCGCGAGGAGGAGACCTACGTCGATCTGCCCAACAACGGGACGATGCGGCACGAGGGCTTCCCCGAGCCCGGCGTGGAGCGGCTGACCTGGCACACCCAGGCGGGCGAGCACTGGGTCGACGAGGTCCGCACGCTGGCGATCCGCGACGTCGAGGACGACTCGTGGGCCCTCGACCTCACCACCGCCATGACGAACAGGCGGGGCGAGGAACTGGTCTTCGGCAGCCCGACGACGAACGGCCGGCCGATGGCGGGGTACTGCGGCCTGTTCTGGCGCGGCCCCCGTTCGTTCGAGCACGGCGAGGTCATCGCCGAGACCGGTGAGGGCCAGGAGATGATGGGCCGCCAGGCGCGGTGGCTGGCCTACGCCGGCAGGCACGACGAGGTTGACCGCTCCTCGACGCTGCTGTTCATCAGCGCGCAGCCGGCGAAGTGGTTCGTCAGGACCACCCCCTTCGCGGCGGTCAACCCGTCGATCGCCTTCGACGAGGAGGTGCGACTGGCGCCGGGCGACACGCTGAGCCTGGCCTACCGCGTCGTGGTCGCGGACGGCCGGTGGAGCCGCGACCGCCTGGAGTCCTACGTCAACGAGCACCCGTAGATCTCAACGGCCTCCACGGCGAAGCGGGTTCCGGGTGGTCAGCGTGGGGAATCTGCTGAAGTCGCGGTCCATCGTCCACAGCTCGCGGACACCGTGAGAAAGGCAGAGCCCCGCGATGCGGGCATCGTGCACCAGCGGCCCCGCGACCTTCCCCTCGACGAGGACGCTTCTGAGGGCCGGCCAGTATCCGGCCCCCTCGCCAAGGGTCACCAGCGAGGGAGATGCGAGCCATGCCTCGATCTGGTGCAGCGCCTGGTCGGTGGTGCTCGGCGGGGCGTAGATCCGGGGATGTGTGACGATCGAGAAGAACTCGTGCAGACACGCCCACGGAATCGCCCATGGAACACGGCTCTCCGCTAGTTCCCTGACCCGCTCCGCGGCGTCGACATGGAATTCGCTGTCCCGCCGATGGGCGTAGACCAGGATGTTCGTGTCCACCGCGATCACAGGCGGTCTCCATACGCGAGGGCGCGCACGTCGTCCCACGACGCCGTGTTCACCGCGGCCTGCAAACCGTCACCGGGGATCGAGGCGTCCTCCAGAAGGAAGTCGGCTCTGGGGGCCCTGCGGGACAACACCGCGCGGAGACCCTCTTCGATCAGCGACTTCAGCGTAGTCCCCTCGGCGTGGGCGACTTGGCGTGCCTCTTGAAGAAGGCCGTCGGCGATGTCCACAGTGGTCTTCATATTGGTCACCATACCCATGGACCCATACTCCCATATCTCGTCACCCTGAGCGATTGAATCGCTACTGGTGGCGCTTTGAGAGCTAGGGAACGGCTTTGATCTTCCAGACGAGTCCGGCGCCGAGCAGGACGATCACGGCGGAGGCCAGGTAGAGCACCGGATAGCCGCCGAGGCTCGCGACGATCGGCCCGGCGATCACCGGCCCGAGCACCTGCGGGCCGGAGTTGGCGATGTTGATGAGGCCGAGATCCTTGGCCCGCCCCTCGGGCGCCGGGAGCACCTGGGTGACCAGCGCGTTGTCCACCGACAGGTAGACGCCGAACCCGACGCCCAGCACGACGGCGGCGGCCACCGTGACCCCCCACTGCGGCCAGAACGCCAGCATGAGGGCGGGGACCGCGCTGATCACGCCGGAGACCGTGACCAGGGTCTTGCGCTTCCCCAGCCGGTCGGAGACCACGCCGCTGACGACCGTGGTGAGCACCACGGCGGCCGTGTAGATCAGGATCAGGACGAGAAGACCGTCGGCGGCCGTCTCTCCGGGGAAGAGCCGTTCGTAGTGCACGGCGTCGGAGAGGAAGTACAGCAGGTAGAGGGTCGCGATAGCGTTGCCGAGCTGCATGAGGAAGCGGGTCAGCCATGCCCAGGCGAAGTCCGGATGGCGACGGGGGCTGATCCAGAACCGCCTGAGGCCGAACGGCGGCCGGTGCTCCCTCGGCAGCGGCGGATCGGGCGTCCTGAGGAACGGCAACACGCACAACGGCACGAGGCCACCGATCAGGAAATATCCGGATTCGACGGTGCTCGCGACCATCGTCGTGAGCACCACGCCCAGAACGACTCCGAGCGACTGTGGGATGCCGATCCAGCCGGAGACCTCGCCGCGCTGGGACACCGGCACGTGGTCCGGCACTCCGGCCGTGAGGGACGCCTGCATGGCGTTCAGCCCGATCTGGGCCAGGCACCAGCCGATCGTCACCCCGGCCACCGTCGTCTGGCCCGCGAGGAACAGCAGCCCCAGGCCGCCGAGGAGCGCCCCGCCGAGCGTCCAGGGGTGCCGCCTGCCGAAGCGCCCGGCCGTACGGTCGGACAGGGCGCCGGCGACGGGGTTGGAGATCATCGCGACGGCCGCGCCGATGCCGGTGACCCAGGCCAGTGCGGCTTCCTTGCCGTCGGGGGCGATGCCGCCGACCTGCTCGGGAAGCAGGACCTGGAGCGGCCCGAAGTAGGCCATCCAGAGCGCGAGGTTGGCCAGCGAGATGAACGCGGTCCAGATCGGCCCCACCCGCCGGACCGGCTCCGCCAGCGCCACCGGAGAAGCGGCGGGAGCGGCCACGGCTACCTACCTAGCAGTTGTTCGTGAGCAGTGCTCGGATCTTAGTCTCCGCCTTGATCGGGGCACAAGAGACGGGCAACTCCGGGGTCAAGCCTTCCTTAAGGGACCCTTAACGAAGAACTATCAGGAAAGTTTCTTAAAAGAAGGCATTGACGCGCCTGTTCACACAGGCTTAGTTTCCGAGCAATCCCGTGGGGGCGGGGGTGTAGTGACACTTGGCACGTCGCCTATCGGAGGTGGCCTGTGCGCTTGCGCGCGGCATCAGCGGGAGCAGCCTCGCTCGCTCTCATGGCCGGGATATTCACCGGCAGCATCGCCGTCATCGGCGGAGCCGTCGGAGTCGGCGGCATCGGTGGCCTCGGTGGCGTCGCCAGCGCGGCGGTGGACAACGAGACCTGCCGCCCCGACGGCCTCTACCGGACGCCTGGCGTGGACGTCCCCTACTGCCTCGCCTACGACACGGGCGGCCGGGAGAAGAACGGTTCCGACCACCCCCGCCGCATCATCGGCTACTTCACCGGCTGGCGCGACGGCGCCAACGGGCAGACGCGCTACCTGGTGAACAACATCCCCTGGGGCAAGGTCACCCACATCAACTACGCGTTCGGCCATGTCGGGCCGGACAACAAGCTCTCCGTCGGCTCGAACACCGCGGCCAACGCCGCCATCGGCGAGACCTGGCCGGGTGTCGCCGGGGCGGAGATGGATCCGGCCTACAGCTACAAGGGCCACTTCAACCTGCTCAGCAAGTTCAAGAAGCAGTACCCGGACACCAAGACGCTGATCAGCGTCGGCGGCTGGGCGGAGACCGGCGGCTACTTCGACGACAGCGGCAACCGCCAGGCCAGCGGCGGGTTCTACTCGATGACCGTCAACTCCGACGGCTCGGTGAACCAGACCGGCATCAACACCTTCGCCGACTCGGCCGTCTCGTTCATCCGGACGTACGGCTTCAACGGCGTGGACATCGACTACGAGTATCCGACGTCGATGAAGGACGCGGGCAACCCGCTCGACTGGAACACCGCCAACGCCAAGCGGGCCGGCCTGATGAAGGGCTACGTCGCCCTGATGAAGACGCTGCGCCAGAAGCTCGACACCGCGTCGGCCGCCGACGGCAGGTACTACCTGCTGTCGATCGCCGCGCCGTCCTCCGGCTACCTGCTGCGCGGCATGGAGACCTACCAGGTCACGCAGTACCTCGACTACGTCAACATCATGTCGTACGACCTGCACGGCGCCTGGAACAAGTACGTCGGCCCCAACGCCTCGCTCTACGACGACGGCAAGGACGCCGAGCTGGCCGCGGCCGGCGTCTACACGACGTCGCAGTACGGCGGCATCGGCTACCTGAACACCGACTGGGCCTACCACTACTTCCGCGGCGCGATGCAGCCCGGCCGCATCAACATCGGCCTGCCGTACTACACCCGCGGGTTCAAGAACGTCACGGGCGGCACCAACGGCCTGTGGGGCACGGCGTCCGCCTCCACCTGCCCGGCCGGAGCCGGCCTGACGAGCTGCGGCGACGGCGCGGTCGGCATCGACAACCTGTGGCACGACCTGGACACCGCCGGCAAGGAGGCCCCCGCCGGGTCCAACCCGATGTGGCACGCCAAGAACCTCCAGCAGGGCGTCCTCGGCGACTACCTGTCCTCCTACGGGATCACGGACAAGTCGCTGACCGGCACCTACACCCGCAACTACAGCTCGGCCCTCGTCGCGCCCTGGCTGTGGAACTCCACCAAGAAGGTGTTCCTGTCCACCGAGGACGACCAGTCGGTGGGCGCCAAGGCCGACTACGTGGTGTCCAAGGGCCTCGGCGGCACGATGGTCTGGGAGCTCGCCGGCGACTACGGCTGGAACGCCGCCAAGGGCCAGTACGAGCCCGGGTCCACGCTGACCACGGTCATGTACGACAAGTTCAAGGCGGCCTCGCCGTACGGGAGCACCCGGGCGACCACCACGATCCCGGCGCAGAAGCTGGACATCTCGGTCGACTTCCGAGAGTTCGCCCTCGGTGACAACAACTACCCGATCAACCCGAAGATCCACATCACGAACAACTCGTCGGTCACCCTGCCGGGCGGCACGGAGTTCCAGTTCGACTACGCGAACTCCGCTCCGGGTAACGCGGCCGACCAGTCGGGCTTCGGGTCCACCGTGATCCGCAAGGACCACACCGCGGCGAACAACATCGGCGGCCTCCAGGGCGACTACAACCGGGTGTCCCTGAAGCTGCCGAGCTGGCAGACGCTCGCTCCCGGCGCGTCGGTCGACGTGGCCTTCGTCTACTACCTTCCGACCTCGACCCCGTCCAACTGGACGGTGACGTTCGGCGGCGCCAGCTACGGCCTCCTGCAGGACTACGCCCGCGGCGGCACGACATCCTCCCCTTCCCCGTCGGGCTCGCCGTCCACCTCGCCCTCGGCCTCGCCGTCACCCACCGCGTCCTGTACGGCCGCCGCCTGGTCGTCCACGGCCGTCTACGTCGGCGGCGACCTGGCCTCCTACAACGGCCACACCTGGAAGGCCCAGTGGTGGACGCAGGGCGAGACGCCGGGTGTCGCGCAGGTCTGGCTGGACCAGGGCGCCTGCGCGGGCGGCAGCCCGTCCCCCTCGCCCACCCCGACCCGGAGCCCGAGCCCCAGCCCGAGCGCCACCCCGACCCCGACTCCCACCCCGACTCCCACGCCGACGCCCACGCCGACGCGCACTCCCACTCCGACCCCGTCCCCGAGTGCCACGCCGAGTCCCACACCGACCCCGACAGGCACGTATCCCAAGTGGGCGGCCGGAACGACGTACGCGACGGGCGCGAAGGTCAGCTACGGCGGATCGAACTACCAGTGCCTCCAGGGGCACACGGCCATCGCGGGCTGGGAACCGCCCAACGTGCCGGCCCTTTGGAAGAAGATCTGACCCCGCCGAAGACGTGCTCGGCGGCAGGCGCGACACGCCCTGGCCGCCGGGCATAGCCTCCGGGCCGCGTGAGACCGGTGACGCTCGCGCGGCCCGGAGTCCCAACCGGTGCCCGGCGATCCCCACAAGGGATCGCCGGGCATCGCTCGTCTGGAGGGCTCGTCGGGGGGGCTCGTCGGGGGGCTCGTCGGGGGGCTCGTTGGGGGCAGGGAATCGGCCGGGGGCGATGAGTGGGACCATGTCTGGGTCAGCGGGTCCCCAACCGGAAGGCAAGGCAGTTGTTCGAGGTCGCGCGGGCCGGGTCGCCCCGGCCAGGGGATCACCTGCACCGCCCGGAGGTGTCGTTCTTCGCCCACCGTTCCGGAGGCGCGCCCCGGCGCACCCCGGCCACCCGGCCTCCCCATCGCGCGCCGTGGACCACCGGCCTGATCACGAGACCGCTCAGCGTCCCCGGGCGGGCGCTCGGCAGGACGGTTCGGCCGCTCGCACGGACCCTTGTCGTCCTGCTGATCGCCTGCGCTCCGCTGCTGTTCCTGACCACGCCGGCGCGGGCCCACAACGTCCTGATCGGCAGCGACCCTCAGGACGGGGCGCGGCTCTCGGCCATGCCGGCCAGGGTGACGCTCACCTTCGACCAGGCCGTCCGCCGTGACTTCGCCAGGATCGCGGTGACCGGTCCCGACGGGGCTCACTACGAGCAGGGGGACGTCGGAGTCAGCGGGGACAGCGTCTTCATCGGCGTGCGAGGCCCCGGCGTCTCCGGAGAGTACACGATCGGCTACCGAATCGTCTCCAACGACGGCCACCCGGTCACCGGCACCATCGGCTTCACCGTCACAGGGGGCGCCGGCGGCCAAGGGGGGACGGGTCCCGCCCCTGACTCGAAGCCGGGCACGACAGCGGCCATCGGGAAGCCGACGTCTCTGGAGGTTCCCGGGTCGAGCGGCGGCTGGGTCTGGGTCCTGCTGATCTTCACCGCGGCGCTGCTCGCCCTGGCCGCCCTCGTGCTCGTACGGCACGACCGCCGCGCCCTCGCATACGCAGGCGACAGCCCCCACAACCGGCGAACCGGCACCGCAGAGAAGACGGACGCCGGGCAAAGCGGCCCGGCGCAGGCCGACGCGGGCCGAACGGAAGCGGGACGGAGGGACGCGGGACAGAGGGACGCGGGACAGACGGACGCGGGACAGACGGACGCGGGACAGACGGACGCGGGACAGACGGACGCGGGACAGACGGACGCGGGACAGACGGACTCTGCCGACGCGGCAGGGCATGGCGACGCGGGGCGGGCGGGGCGCTCATCGGGCGAGCCGGGGCTCGGGAGCGGAGCGTGACGGCGACAGCGGAGCGCGGGCAGGCTCCGGCCAGGATCTCCGAGGCGTCGCGGACCCCGATTCCGGTCGCGGGAGTCGTCGCGGCGGGGCTCCTCGCAGTCGTCATCGCGACGTGGGTCACGCTCCCCGCCCCGGCACCGGGGATTCCGATGCCGGGCCGGCTCGTCGAGTACGGCCTGCCCGTCGCCCGTGTGATCCTCGACCTGGCCGCGATGGCCACCGTCGGCCTGAGCCTGCTGCCCAAGCTCCTCGGCTTCGACGCGCCGGAGCGGACGGAACGGGTTGCGGCGAAGGCCAGGCACTGGGCCGTGCTGACGGCCCTGATCTGGTGCGCCGCCGCGCTCGTCTCCGCCGTGCTGAGCGCCGCCGAGCTCGAACCGGGCGGGCTGCCCGACGTCGCCTCCTACGTCGAGCGGATCGGCTCCGGTCAGGGCATCATCGTGAGCGCGTCCTGCGCCCTGGCGAGCTCGGCTGTCGGCATGCTCGCCGTGCGGTTCGGCGAGAAGGTCCCCGCCGAGTTGCGGGTGCTCATCGCCGCGTTCGGCCTGCTGCCGCTCCCGGTCACCGGTCACGCCTCGAACTGGTACTGGCACGACCTCAGCATGGTCTCGATGGAGCTGCACGTCATCGGCGCTTCGGCGTGGACCGGCGGCCTGGTCGCGGTGGCCGTGCTGCTCCCCCGCGACCGCGACCTGCTGTCGCTCGCCCTGCCGCGCTTCTCGAAGCTGGCCACGGTCGCGCTGCTCGTCGTCGGACTCTCGGGAGTCTTCAACGGCCTCATCGAGCTGCTACTCACCCCCGGGCAGACCTTCCCCCTGTCGCTGGCGACCACCCGATACGGCTGGCTCGTGCTGGCGAAGACGCTGCTCACCGGGGTGATCGCGGTGCTCGGCGCCAACATCCGCTGGCGTCTGATGCCTTCGATAGCCCGTCAGGCCCCCACCGCGTTCGCCGCGTGGGCGGCCTTCGAGCTGACCGTGATGGGCCTGGCGTACGGCGTGGCCGTCGCGCTCACCAGGGCGCCGGTCATCTGACGGCCCCCGCCACGCCTGCGACCGGACGGCATATGGCCGAGCGGAACCGACTTCCCAGCACGACCGATGTCCTGATAGTGCTGCGCACCCTCGACGGGCTTCCCGTCGTGGAGCGGGCCGTGGCGATGACCCTCTCCGAGCTCATGACGGACCCCGGAGCGGCGCGCCGGCAAGTGAGCCCGCGGCGCGCTGCAGGCTCGCGGCCTCACCCGGAAACCCCCACGGCCTCACCGGGAGACATCGTGCGGCGTCACCGCTCTCCGGCAGGGGTGGCGGGCGCGGGGACCACGGCAGGCGACTCCGTAGCGGCAGCGGGCGCGGCGGCGAGGGCCCCCGGGACGTCGGTGTAGGCGGGCGCGTCGGCGCCCGAGAGGTGATATCTCCCGACGAACCACTCGACGGCGAGCCAGGCGGCCGCCAGCGCGGCGGCGGTCACCGGCCACGATCCCATCGCGAACGGCGGAGCCTCCAGCACCCGGTCCTGTACGGCGAGCCCGCCGTACACCGCGGCCGTCACGATGGCGGCCCCGAGCACCGGCCGGATGTACGGCACCCGCACGAAGAACGCGAGGTCCACGCAGATCCCGGCGAGCACGAAGAAGAACGGGATCGCCGACGGGGGGAAGCCGCCCCCGACGAGCAACGGCCACACGAGACAGCGGTAGGCGACGTAGCCGGCCGTGATCCCGGTGGCCGTCCAGCGCGCGCCGACCATGAGCCGGGCGAAGACCAGCACGGCCATGCCGAACACGCCCGCGTAGACCGGGTACACGTAGTCCGGCACCGGCAGTGAGAATTTGAGGATCATGGCGTGGTCCACGGGCCGGCCCATCTGGTCCGCCGCGAACTGGAGCAGGCTCGGCTCGGCGTACGGCCGGCCGCGGTCCCAGGAGGCCAGCTCCAGCACGCCGTACTCCTGGTGCTGGGCCGGGAAGTGCACGTTCTCCAGGAAGAACGCGAAGAGCGCGCCGAGCACCAGCGTGCGCCGCCGCTCCGGAACCGCGCCGGACGGCCCCGCGCCGAGGTACCAACCCCGGATCACCCCGGCGATCATCAGCGCGGTGCCGATGAACAGCAGCGAGTGCGAGGGGCTCCAGGCGGTGATGTCGAGCCCGTTGACCCGATGATTGATCAGGTCGAGCGGGATCGCGATGAGGAAGATCCCGGTGCCCCACTGGATCAGCCGGGAGGCCGTGCGGTCGACGCCGTAGCCGGTGTACCAGTGGACGAGGGCCAGGCCGACGGCGATCGCCGTGCCGACCGAGTTGAGCAGGTGCGGCGGGGCGAGATCGTCGCGCAGCCACCGGAAGTGCCACGAGACGTCCCACGTGGACCCGAGCACCTTCAGGACGAACGCCGCGAGCCAGCCGAGGTAGAGCACCCGGAAGAGGTCGGCCGGGGTCTCCCTGCCCGCCTCCCCGCGCGTCCAGTAAGGAAGGGCCCACCCGAGGATGCGGGCGGGTGCGTACCTGAGCGTCGTTCCTGTGGTCACGCGCGAAATGATGCCGGTCCGCAGGTTGCGGGCGCAATCAGGGATTACCCGGATGCGTTGTCACGATTCAGCACGCCCTGCCGGCCCGCCCCGCCTCCTCGCGTCCCCGCGCGGGCACGCAGGCTCCTTACCAGTCCCACCCGCCTCCCCGTCACCTCCAGTAGCCGCATCCGCTCCTCCTCAGCGATCTCTCAGGGTCGGCTCAGTAGCATCGCGACATGAGGTTTACGGGTGGGCGGCGGGCCCTGGTCGTGGCGGTCGCGCTGGTCATCCTGATCGGGGGCGGCCTGACCTGGGCGCTGTGGCCGTCCGGAGCGTCCGCGAAGGGCCAGGACGTCGCCATTCCGGTCGTGGACGGCCCCGCCGACGACCAGCACGTGACGATCGACGCGACGTTCTTCCCCCCGGTCTCCGGCGGCAAGGCCCCCGCGGTGCTGCTGGCGCACGGCTTCGGCGGCAGCAAGGAGAGCGTCCGCGACCAGGCGGAACGGCTGGCCGGGCGGGGCTACGCGGTGCTGACCTGGTCGGCTCGCGGGTTCGGCCGGTCCACCGGCGAGATCGCGCTCAACTCCCCCGACTACGAGGTCAAGGATGTCCGCCAGCTCGTCGACTGGCTCGCGAAACGGCCCGAGGTGCGTCTCGACGGCGGCGGAGACCCCCGCGTGGGCATCACGGGCGGCTCGTACGGCGGGGCCATCGCACTGATGGCGGCGGCCTACGACAGCCGGATCGACGCGATCGCCCCCATGGTGACGTGGCACGACCTGGCCGACGCCCTCTTCCCCGACGCGACCGGCAAGGGCCCGGTCAACGGCGTCTTCAAGAAGATGTGGGCGGGCATCTTCTTCAGCACGGGCAACGGCCCCCTGTCCCCCGGTCTGTCCCCCGGCGGCGGGCTCACCTCGGGAGGCCTCGGCGGCACAGGGCCCGGCAGCACAGCCGGGGGCACGGTCGGCGGACCGCTCCCATCCGGCGGAGGGCGTGGAGACAGGCCGCCGGCCGGCCGGCCGATGACGGCGCAGCAGGTGAGGTGCGGGCGGTTCCTCCCGGCAATCTGTGACATGTACCAGACCGTGGCGGAGACCGGCCGGGCCACTCCGGCCGCCGTCGAACTGCTCCGCAAGTCCAGCCCGGTCTCGGTGCCGGAAAAGATCCGCATTCCCACGCTCCTCATCCAGGGACAGCGTGACTCCCTGTTCCCTCTCGGGCAGGCGGACGCCAACGCCCGGGCGATCGCGGCGACCGGCGCCCCCGTCGAGGTGGCCTGGATCAACGGCGGGCACGACGGCGGCGACAGCGAGCCGGACTGGGCGGGTGACCGCGTCTCGGAGTGGTTCGACCGCTGGCTCAAGAAGGCGGACGCCGAGGGTGCGGCTGCCGGGAGTGCGGGCACAGCGGCCTTCACGGTCAGCCGGGACGGCGGGCGAGACCCGGGCACCCGGCGTCCCGTGATCGTGCACGCCACCGGGGGCGGCTATCCCGGCCTGTCCGGCAGCGCCCGCACCACGGTGGCGATCTCCGGGCCCGACCAGCAGGTCGCGAACCCGCCAGGCGGATCGCCCGCCGCGATCTCGTCCGTGCCCGGATTCGGCGGCCTGCTGAGCGGCGCGGGCGGCAACCTCGGGGTGGCCCTGGACGTCCCCGGGCAGGCGGCCGCGTTCCAATCAGCGCCGCTGCCCAGGTCCACGCAGGTCACCGGCAGTCCTACGGTCCAGATCCGGGTGTACGGCACGGGCGAGGCGACGCTGTTCGCCAAGCTCTACGACTCCTCCGGCGGGGCTCTGGCGGTGCTGCCGTCGAGCCTGGTGGCGCCGCTGCGCGTCACCGCGACGGAGGCGGGCACGCCGGTCACCGTGACGCTGCCCGCCATCGACAGGCGGTTCGACGCCGGACACCGGCTGCGGGTGGTGGTGTCGACCACCGACCTCGGGTACGCCACTCCGGCCGCCCCCGCCGTCTACCGGATCGGGCTCGGGTCTCCGGGGCTGACGCTGCCCGCCGACCCGGCGTTGGACGCCCCGGCCACCGGCCCCGCCTGGTGGACCTGGGCCATGCCGCTCGCCGCCCTCGTGATCGCCGCCATGCTCCTGCTCACCGGCCGCACGCGGCGGGCCGAGCGGGCCGAGCGGGGCGAGAGCCGTACAGAGACGGAACCGGGACACGATGACGTGCCGCTGGTGATCACAGGGCTGGGCAAGCGCTACAGCAACGGCGAGAAGGCCGTGGACGGCCTGTCGTTCCGGGTGGAGAAGGGCCAGGTGCTCGGCCTGCTGGGGCCCAACGGCGCCGGGAAGACGACCACCATGCGGATGCTGATGGGCCTGATCCTCCCCGACGAGGGGGAGATCCGCATCTTCGGGCACCCCGTGGTGCCGGGCGCGCCCGTGCTGTCGCGGCTGGGGTCGTTCGTCGAGGGGCCGGGGTTCCTGCCCCACCTGACCGGCCGGGCCAACCTGGAGCTGTACTGGCAGGCGACCGGGCGGCCGGCCGGAGACGCGCACCTGGAGGAGGCGCTGGAGATCGCCGGGCTGGGCGGCGCCCTCGACCGTGCGGTCCGCACCTACTCCCAGGGGATGCGGCAGCGGCTCGCCATCGCCCAGGCCATGCTCGGCCTGCCGGATCTGCTTGTGCTCGACGAGCCGACGAACGGGCTCGACCCGCCGCAGATCGCGGAGATGCGCCGGGTGCTCAAGGCGTACGCGGCGCGCGGACGGACGGTGATCGTGTCCAGCCACCTGCTCGGCGAGGTCGAGCAGACCTGCAGCCACGTGGTGGTCATGCACCGCGGCAGGCTGGTGTCCGCGGGACCGGTGAGCGACCTGCTCGGCGCGACGACCTCCGGCAACGGCTCCGGCCCCCGGCTTGAGGACGTCTTCCTCGACCTGATCGGAGAAAGCCGTTGACCCCCGCGACGAAGACGACCGGCGCCGCCGCCGGATACGCCCCCGGGCGGACGCTGCCGCTGCGCGTCGAGATCGTCCGCCAGTTCCGGCGGCGGCGGACGATCGCCATGTTCGGCCTGCTGCTGGCGCTGCCGTGGGTCCTCGTGGTGGCGTTCCAGTTCGGGCCGCAGTCGGGCAACCAGCAGAACGCCCTGCGCCTGTCGGACCTCGCCACCGAGGGCGGGCTGAACTTCGCCGCGTTCGCCCTGTCGGTGTCGGCGAGCTTCCTGCTCGTCGTGGCCGTGGCGCTGTTCTGCGGCGACACGGTCGCGAGCGAGGCGAGCTGGTCGTCGCTGCGCTACCTGCTGGCCGCTCCGGTACCCCGCGACCGGTTGCTGCGGCAGAAACTGATCGTCGCGCTCGGATATTCGGCCGCCGCCGTGACCGTGCTGCCGGTCATGGCCCTGGTGGCGGGCACGCTGGCGTTCGGCTGGCACGACATCCGCGTGCCCGGCACCGGCGAGGTCATCGCCGCCGCCGACGTGCTGCCGAAGTTCGGCATCGTCATCGCGTACGCCCTGGTGAGCCAGCTGGTGGTCGCGTCGCTGGCCTTCCTGCTGTCGGTCAGCACGGACTCGCCGCTGGGCGCAGTCGGCGGGGCCGTGGGCCTGGTCATCGTGAGCAGCATCCTCCAGGCGGTCGAGGCGCTCGGCTCGATCCGGGAGTTCCTGCCGACGTTCTGGAACACGGCCTGGCTGGACGCGCTGGCGCCGCGGCCCGACTACAGCGGGATGGTGAAGGGTGTCGCGCTGTCGGTCACGTACTCGGCGATCCTGATCGCGCTCGCCTTCCGGCGCTTCCGCCGCAAGGACGTGGTCTCCTGAAGAACCGGTGTCCTAAAAGGGGGGACAGAGGTCGTGCCGGGCGACGGTGACGCGCCCCAGCGGGCCGGGGAGCACGTCGACGCCGATCCCGGGGCCGTCGGGGACGTTCAGGTGGCCGCCGTCCAGGACGAACGGTTCGGTGATGTCCTCGGCGTAGTAGCGGCCGGACGCGGAGGTGTCCCCCGGCAGCACGAATCCGGGCAGCGCGGCGAGCGCCAGGTTGGCCGCTCTGCCGACGCCGGTTTCGAGCATGCCTCCGCACCAGACGGGCACCCCGCTCGCGGCGGCGAGGTCGTGGATGCGCCTGGCCTCCAGATATCCGCCCACGCGCGCGGGCTTGACGTTGATCACGCGGCACGCGCCCAATGCCAGGGCCGTCGCCGCGTCGCGCGCCGAGGTGATCGACTCGTCGAGGCAGATCGGCGTGCGGACGAGCGCGGAGAGCGCCGCGTGACCGCGCACGTCGTCCTCGGAAAGCGGCTGCTCGATCAGCAGCAGCCCGTGGTCGTCGAGCCGCCGCAGGTGCTCGGCGTCGGACAGCGAGTAGGCCGTGTTGGCGTCGACCTGGAGCGGCAGGTCGTCGCCGAACTCGGCGCGCACCGCCCTGACCGGCTCCACGTCCCACCCGGGCTCGATCTTCAGCTTGATCCGGACGTAGCCCTCGCCGAGGTAACCGGAGACGGCGTCGAGCAGTTCGGGGATCGAATCCATGATCCCGACCGACACCCCCGCCGGCACCCGGGTGCGGACCGACCCGAGGTAGGTGGCGAACGACATCCCGTAGGAGCGCAGCTCGGCGTCGAGGATCGCGGTCTCCAGCACGGCCTTCGCCAGCCGGTGGCCCTTGATCTCCTCCACGGCCGGGCCGACCATGGCGGCTGTCACCTCGCCGAGCGCCATCACGCGGGGCACGAGGTGGTCGCGGAGCGCGAGGTGCGCGCTCGCGGCGAACTCCGAGCAGTACAGCGGGTCGGGGTCGCCCGCGAACTCGGCCCACCCCTCGGCGGCGTCGGTGACCACGCGGAGCAGGAACGTGTCCCGGTCCGTCGCGGTGCCGAAGGAGGTCCGGAAACGGCCGACGAGCGGCAGCCGCACGTGGACCAGCTCTATGCGTTCGATCTTCACTGGATCTCCTCAGGGGTCAGGTGGTACCAGCCGTCGCGGGACATGGCCGTCGCGGTCAGCCCGTCGGCCAGGGCCGGCACGAGGGCCTCGCGCACCGCCGTACGCCAGAGGGCGGCCAGGGCGGGGTCGGCGCGGCGCACGGCGACGATGTCCTCGGGGATCCGGCACCACACCGACCCGTCGCCGCGGGCGAGGAACGGACGCCCGTCGGGCCCGGACGCGGGGTCCACCGCGACCGCCTCGAGGTCGGGGCCCTCCACGGTGACCTGCCTGGCCCGCGCGGCCTCGGCGGTCCTGACTCCGGTCAGCGACCACTGCGCGGTGAGCCGGTCGGTCTCGTCCCCGGTGTTGACGCCGTCGTCGAGCGGGCCGTAGAAGTCGGGGAGGTACTCGCGGGCCACGGCCCCGAGCTTCACCAGGTTGAACCGGGCGTTCCTGCGCACCAGCGGGTCGAAGGTCCACGCGATCGACGTGGCCCCGTGCCGCAGCGCCCACGCCCGCTGCGCCAGCTTCAGCGCGAACCCCACTCCCCGGTCGGCGTACGGCGCGGCCGCGATCAGCGAGTAGACGCCGCGCGACCCGGGCGGCCCGAAGACCGCCGCCGTCGCCCCCGCGAGCCCCGACCCGCCGTAGGCGACGTGCACCGCGCCGCCGGAGTGCGCGATGGCCCTCAGCACGTCGCCGGCGAGCGGGTCCTGTCCCGGCGGGGACGCCCACACCTCGGCGAACATGCCGGCGACGGCGCGCAGCCGCCGGGGATCGCCGACCTCCTGGACGCGCACACCCGCCGCGGAGGCCGCGGCCTCCGCGTGATGCGCCGCACCTGCAGGACTTTGCGCCGAATCCGCCATGCCTTCGGGGAGACCCTCGTCGTCGGACGTGGGAGAGGAGGTGAACACGGACCCAGTCTGGGAAGCGGGCACCCGGCGCGGCTTCGGACCATCGGCCGGAAATGTTCCGGCCGAATTGTGGAATCGGTCAAAGCCCCATTTACCATCACCAGGTGTTCACTTCGAGCGTCAAGCAGCTCCTCGACGCGCTCGGGCCGTCGTCGCTCCGCCTGATCGCCGCTCCGCGCGGCGGCGACGTCCCGGTGTCCGGCACGCTGATCCACGAACCGCGCGCGCCGTTGCCGAGGCTCGACGGAGCGCTCCTGCTCGCGGTCGGGACACGCCCCGCCAGGCCCCAGGCCGAGGAGCTGGTGCGGCGGGCCGCGGAGGCCGGGTTCGCCGGGGTCGTCGTGAAGCGCTACGGCGAGCCCGTCACCGAGCTGGCGGCGGTCGCCGAGGCCGCGGGAGCGGCGCTGCTGTCCGCCGACGAGGATCTGACCTGGCAGCAGCTCGACGCGCTGGTCTCCTCCGCGCTGTCGGACATCGCGTGCACCGGCCCCGGCGCGGCCGGACCCGACACCGGAGACCTGTTCGCGCTGGCGAACGCGATCGCGGGGGCGGTGGGCGGCGCCATGGCGATCGAGGATCCGCACCAGCGGATCCTGGCGTACTCCACGCTCGAAGGGCAGCCCATCGACGAGGACCGGCGGCAGGGCATCCTCGGCCTGCACGTGCCGTACGCGCCGGTCAACGAGGAGCAGTACCGCCTGCTGGCCCGTACGAACGGGGTGTGCCGATTCCCGGCGGAGCCCGGCGGCCTGGCGCGGATGGCGGTGGCGGTGCGGGCCGGGGGCGAGTTGCTCGGCTCCCTCTGGGTGGTCGACGCCGACGACGACCTGGGCGAGGACGCGGAGCGGGCGCTCGACAACGCCGCCCACATCGCCGCCCTGCACCTGCTGCGCGCTCGCACGGCTCACGACCTCGCCCGGCGCCGGCGCGGCGACCTGCTCCGCCGGGTGCTGGAAGACCCGGCCAGCGCCACGGTGGTGGCCCCGCAGCTCGGCATGCGGCCCGACGCGAGCGCCGTCGTGGCCGCCTTCCTCATCACGTCCGACGATCCCGAGGGCGTGGTGGCGGCCCGAGCGGCGCTTCAGCTCACCGACCTCGTGAGCCTGCACTGTGAGGCGCACTACGGCCGCCACGGCTGCGCCCTGATCGGCGGCACGGTCTACGCGCTGCTGCCCGCCGGGTCACCGGGGGCGGCGCACCGGAAGCTGATCACCGACATCGCGTCCCGGGCCCGGCGCGCCCTGCGAGTGCCCGTACGCGCGGCTCTGGGGTCCGTCGTCACCGGGCTGCGCGCGGCCGCCAAGTCCCGCGACGACGCGGACGCGGTGCTGCGCGCGCTGGCGAGCCGGGAGGAGGACGACCCCGGCGCTCCCGCCGTCGCGACGATCGACGACGTCAGGCCGAGCGTCGCGCTGGCGGAGCTGGCCGAGCTGTCCACGCTGATGCCCCGGCTGTCGGAGGGCGCGGGACCGGTGATCCGCGCGCATGACCGCGAGCATGGCACGTCCTACGGCGACACGCTGCTGGCCTATTTCGCCTCCGGCGGCGACATCTCGGCGACGGCGCGGCGGCTCAACGTGCACCCCAACACCTGCAGGTATCGCCTCGGCAGAGCCGAGGAGATCTTCGGCCTGACGCTCGGCGACGCCGACGCGCGGCTGTTCCTCTGGCTCCAGCTGCGGCTGACCTGAGCGTGCCCGGCCTGCCGCCTCAGTCCCAGTGCGGTGGGCGTTCCTCCAGGTAGTGGGAATCGTCGGAGTCGGGGCGCCAATCGCCCCACCCGAGATCCGTGTCGTCGCTGGTCTGGTCGGGCAGCACCGGCAGTCCCTCGTCGAAGAGGTCCACCGGACGCATGTCATCCGGATGCTGCACAGTCACGGGCCAATCGTATCGGCAACACCGGGAAGGATGACGCGCGAATTCCCCTCGTCCCGGCCGCACACGGCGGAGAAACGTCACCGTGGCACCCCCGGACATCTGTCGGCCCCCGAAGGTACGATGCCGGGACAGACAGCACGCCGGACGACCCCCCCGTGAGGCGGCATGGCAACGCCAGCAGGATGGCGACGAGAAGGCAACCTGCCCGTGGAGCTCACCAGCTTCGTGGGCCGCACCCGGCTGCTCGCGTCGCTCAGACAGCGGCTGCAGGAGTCCCGGCTGGTCACCGTGACCGGGATCGGCGGCGTCGGCAAGTCCCGCACGGCGCTGCGCATCGCGCACCAGATCCGCCGGCAGTTCAGGGACGGCGTCTGGTACGCCGACCTGGCCCGGTTGCAGGATCCCGGGATGATCCATCACACGATCACCGCCGCGCTCGGCATCGCCGACCAGCGGGCCAGGGACGGGGCGGACACGCTGGCGGAGTGGCTGGCCGACCGCGAGATCCTCCTGGTGCTGGACACCTGCGAGCACCTGGTCGAGGCCTGCGCCGAGCTCATCGAGCAGCTCCTCGACGCCGCGCCCAACCTGCGCGTTCTCGCGACGAGCCGCCGGTCGCTCAACTCGCGGTACGAGTACACGCTCGCCGTCCCACCGCTGACCGTGCCCGGTGACGACCCGGCGGAGAACCCGTACAACAACGAGGCCGTCGAGCTGTTCAGCGAGCGGGCGTCCGCCGTGGTGCCCGACTTCGTGGTCGACGAGGACACCATCACGGCCGTCGCGGAGCTGTGCCACCGCCTCGACGGGATCCCGCTGGCCATCGAGCTGGCCGCGGTCCGCCTCAAGACGCTGTCGGTCGAGCAGATCTTGGCCCTGCTCGCGGACCGGTTCAGCCTCCTCGCGGGCGCCAGCCGTACGGCACTGCCGCGGCACCAGACGCTCCGCGCGGCGATCGGGTGGAGCCACGAGCTGTGCGAGCCGGCCGAGCGGCTGCTGTGGGCCCGGCTGTCGGTCTTCGCGGGAGACTTCGAACTGGAGGCCGCCCGCTACGTCTGCGCGGGCGACGCCCTGGCGGCCGGCGGCATTGGGGACGTCGTCTCCGGCCTGGTCGACAAGTCCGTGCTGCTGAGCTTCGCCACACCGGCGGGCCAGCGCTACCGGCTGATCGACACGCTGCGGCAGTACGGCGGGGAGTGGCTGGACAAGCTCGGCGAGACGGCCACGCTGCGCCGCCGTCACCGGGACTACTACCTCCAGCTCGCCGAGCGCAGCGAGCACTCCTGGTCCGGTCCGCGTCAGGTGCACTGGTTCACGCGGATGCGGCAGGAGCACGACAACATCCGCGTCGCCCTGGACTACTGCCTCACCACCCCGGGCGAGGCGAAGGTCGGGCTGGAGCTGCTGTCGTCCCTGTGGTTCCTCTGGGTGGCCTGCGGGTTCGCCCGCGAGGGCACGGTCTACCTGGAGCGGGCGCTCAAGGCCAGCCCGACGCCGAGCAAGGAACGCTGCAAGGCGCTGTGGGTGCTCGCCTACATCCGCAGCGCCCAGGGCGACATGGCCGGCGCGCTCGCGGCGGCGGAGGAGTGCAGCACCGACGCGGTCCGGGTGGGCGACTCGGGAGCCGTGCTGCTGGCCACCAAGATGCAGGGCACCGCCGCCATGCTGCAGGGCGACGCGAAGAAGGCCACGGCCCTGCTCGGCGTCGCCATCGAGTTCCACCGGGGAGGGCGCGAGCTCAACCCGGGGCTGCTGCCCGCGATCGTGGAGCTGTCGATGGTGCTGCTCGCCCAGGGCGACTTCCTGGAGGCCGAGGCGTTGCTGGCCGACTGCCTGAAGGTCTGCCGGGAGCGGGGCGAGCTGTGGCTGCGGTCCTACTGCTGGTATGTCACGTCGCTGATCCAGCGCGCCACCGACCGGCGTGACGAGGCGCTGTCGAGCTGCAAGGAGGCGCTGCGCATCAAACGGCACTTCCACGACGTGCTCGGCGTCGTCCTCTGCGTGGACACGCTGGCGCGGCTCAGCCTCGATCTGGGCCGGCCCGACCGCACGGCGCTCCTCCTCGGCGCGGCCCAGGCCAACTGGCGGACCTTCGGCCTGCCCCAGTTCGGCTCGCCGTTCTTCACGGCGGAGCACGAGCAGTGTGTGAAGGAGTGCAGGAAGCTGATCGGCGACGCCGCCTACGAGGAGGCGTACGCCGAGGGAACGCGGCTCAACCTGGGCGACCTCATCGAGTTCGCGCTGGACGACTTCGACGAGTTGCGCACTCCCCTGGACTGAACGCGGGACCGGTCAGCGCCAGGCGTCGACGTATCGGGAGCTGGTGAGCGAGTAGTCGACGCTGCCGCTGATCCAGTACTCCAGGCCCCTGGCGTAGGCGGACACGCACGGCGAGCGGAGCGAGTTGAGGACCGGGCCGAGCGCCACCATCTCGGCGACGGCCTGGTCGCGCATCCGCCCGATCCGGTCCATCGCCTGCTGGACGGTGCAGCCGGTGTGCCGGGCCAGCACGCTGACCAGGTTGTTGCGGATGTTGGCCGCCGACCGCTCCTTGGCGTAGGAGATGAGGTCGTTGTCCCACACGACGACGTCGTTCGCGTGCTCGGTCATCGCGCGCACGGCGGGGTGCCGCCATTCGCCGGGGGTGAGCCGGCATTCGGCGGCCACGTCGATCAGGGCGAAGACCGTGAGCATCGCCCCGGTCCTGCGGCGCATGAAGATGTAGTCGTCGATGGTGGGGACGACGTCGTCCTCCCGGTTGGCCGCCTCCCAGACCTGGGCGAACAGGTAGTCCTTGGTCATGGCGCGCCACCGGTCGAGCTGGTCGGCGTCGCCGTGGGCGGCGATCCGGGACTTGACGTCCAGCAGGGCGCGCGCGAAGACGTTCTCGACCGCCTCACCCCCGTCGAGGTCGTCGACGACGGTGTAGAGCTGGGGGAGGGTCCGGGCGATCTCGGCGGCCCGCCGGTCCGACTCGCAGAAGGCGTCGTCGAACGCGAAAAGCCACACGCACCAGTCGGTGACGAGCTGGCAGAGCTCCCGTGTCGCGTAGGGATACGTGCGCGCACCCAATAGTCCGTATCTGGCCTGGCGGAAACGCTCCAGGTGATCCTCGTCGCCGATCATCCCGGAAGCGGCGAGCCACGCCAGCGTTTCCCGGTCGACCTCTTCGACGTGCGGATTCACCGCGCTGGGGAAGGGGCTGGCGAGCGGGGGGATGCGGAGTGGGTGCCTACTGATGGGGTCCGCGGAGGTAGTAGCCACCCGCCCAGCATGACCATCGGCTGAATAGATCGCTAGACCAGCGGCATTTAAGGCTATTTCGGACTCTTGACTTATTTTTCTAACAGCGCGACAAGCTCGGAGTTGCCGAACATGCGAGCGGTTTCCAGGGCGGACGGCGTGCCGGCCCGAGGGTCGGCGCCCGCGTCCACGAGCGCCCTGACCACCTCGGGTTCCTTCTTGAACACGGCGCCCGCCAGCGGGGTCTGCCCCCGGTCGTTGGCGAGATCCGGGTCCGCGCCCCGCTCGGCCAGGGCCCGGACCGTGCCGGCGTGCCCGTGGTAGGCCGCGAGCATCAGCAGCGTGTCGCCGTTCTGGTTCCTCAGGTTCACGGGCACCCCCGCGTCGACGTACGCGCACAACGGGCCGGTCTCCCCCGCCCTCGCGAGGCCGAACAGCTTGGTCGCCAGCTCTTCCACTTCCGGGTCCGGCTCCATACGAACCATTGTCCACCGATAGGGTCCACCGCAATCGCAGGAATCCAGACGGTCCTCCGTCGGTTCACTAGGTAAAGACCCTTTGCGAAAGGCTGGGACACGGTGTTCGACCCCACGGATCTCTACCGGCTCGACGGGGACCTTCCCGAGCTGTCCGATCCGGTGCTGCTCTACCACCTGGAGGGGTTCGTGGACGCGGGTGGCGCCGGAAAGCTCGCCCTCGGGCACCTGCTCGCCGAGCTCGAGCACCGGATCGTGGCGACCTTTGACGTGGACCGCCTGCTCGACTACAGGTCCCGCAGGCCGACGATGACGTTCGACGGCGATCACTGGGTCGACTACGACGCGCCGGAACTGGTGGTCTGCCTCACCCACGACATGACCGGAACACCTTTCTTGATCATGATGGGCCCGGAGCCCGACCGGGAGTGGGAGCTGTTCACCGAGGCGATCGGCATGCTGGCCACCCGGCTGAAGGTGGGCAAGCTGGTGAGCGTGCACGGCATCCCCATGGGCGTCCCGCACACCCGCCCGCTGGGCCTCACGGCCCATGGCAGCCGTCCCGAGCTGGTCACCGGCCCGCCGAGCCCCTTCGGCAAGGTGCAGGTGCCGGGGAACATCGAGGCCCTGATCGAGTTCAGGCTGGGGGCCAAGGGCCACGACGCGCTCGGTTACGCCATCCACGTGCCCCACTACCTGGCTCAGGCGGAATATCCCCAGGCCGCGGTGGCCGCACTTGAGGCGGTCACGCGCGGAACCGGTCTGGTGTTCCCCATGGACAGTCTCAGGGACGCCGCCGACAAGACCACGGCCGAGATCGAGGAGCAGATCAGCGCCTCGGCGGAGCTGTCCGGCGCCATCCAGGGGCTGGAGCAGCAGTACGACGCCTTCCAGTCGGGCGCCGAGCGGGAGAACCTCCTCGCCGAGAGCACTCCCATGCCGACCGGCGACGAACTGGCCGCCCAGTTCGAGGCATTCCTCGCCGAACGGGACGACCGCGACAACTGATCCATTCGGCATATCGTGTGCTCATGCCGTACGAATCTGATGAGGTCCGCGTCGGGCTGGCGGGCTACGGCCCGGCCGGGTCGTTCTTCCACGCGCCGCTGATCGCGGCCACGCCCGGGCTGCGCCTCGCCGCCGTCGTCACCCGCGACCCCGTCAAGGCCGATCTCGTACGGCGGGACCACCCCGGTGCGGAGGTCGTCGGCTCCGCCGACGAGCTGTGGGACCGCTCGGATCTGATCGTCATCGCCTCCCCCAACCGGACCCACGTGCCGCTGGCCCAGGAGGCGCTGAAGGCGGGCCTCCCGGTCGTCGTGGACAAGCCGCTCGCCGGGACCACCGCCGAGGCACACGATCTCGTACGGCTGGCCCGCGACCGCGACCTCATGCTGACCGTCTTCCAGAACCGGCGCTGGGACGGCGACTTCCTCACCATCCGCCGCCTGCTTCCTGAGCTGGGCGACGTCCACCGCTTCGAGTCCCGGTTCGAGCGCTGGCGTCCGGTGCCGAAGGGCGGCTGGCGCGAGCTGGGCGGCCCGGACGACATCGGCGGCGTCCTCTTCGATCTCGGAAGCCATCTCGTCGACCAGGCGCTCCGCCTGTTCGGGCCGGCGTCGCGGGTCTACGCGGAGACCGACATCAGGCGTGCCGGAGTGAAGACCGACGACGACGCGTTCATCGCCCTGACCCATGAGAGCGGGACGCGCTCCCACCTGTGGATGACCGCGGTGGCCGGGCAACTCGGGCCCCGGTTCCGGGTCCTCGGGTCCAAGGCCGCCTACGTGAAGTGGGGCCTCGACCCGCAGGAGGACCGTCTGCGGGCGGGCGAACGTCCGGGCGGCCCCGGCTGGGGCGCCGAGCCGGCCGAGCACTGGGGCGTGCTGGGCGTCGACGGCGACAGCCGTACCGTCCCGACCGAGCCCGGGGCCTACCCCGAGTTCTACGCGGGCGTGGTGGCCTGCCTGCGGGAGGGCGCCCCGCCGCCCGTCACGATGGAGACCGCCGTCGAGACCCTCGCCGTGCTGGAGGCCGCCAAGCGCTCCGCCACCACCCACACCGTCGTGGAGCCGACCTAGCGCGCCGCCTCCCAGGAAACCATGCATGATCACGGCGACGGTTGGCTGACCGGCTTTCTAGTGGCGGAGCCGGGAGCGCAGCGCCTCGGTGTCCTCAGCGGTCCATCCGTGGGCGTCGAGCCAGCCGAACGGGCCGCCGAACCTGTCGTCGAGCGTGGCGAGGAACTGGGCCATGTACTCGGGCCGGGGGAGGTGGCTGTCGGCGGGCTTGGAATCCAGGTCGGCCCGGTAGGTCTCGCTGGCCCGTAGCCTCGCCAGGATCTTCTCCAGGCGTTCGCCGGTCGCCACGTAGTCCGCGATGATCGCGTCATGGGTGACCCCCGCGACCGCCAGCGCCAGCGCGCTCACGACCCCGGTGCGGTCCTTGCCCGCCGCGCAGTGGACCAGCGCCAGGCCGTCCTCACGGGCGAGCACCCGCAGCGCGGCCACGACCGAGTCGGGGCGGTCGCGCAGGTAGCCGTAGTAGAAGCCGGTGACGCGCAGCTCCGCGAAGGCCTCGTCGTCGCGCTCGTCCTGCCACGGCAGCGCCCGGTCGTCGATGGTGTCGGCCTCGACGTCGGTGAATCGGCCGCCCTCGGAGAACAGGCTGAGGTGGTGGATGCCGAGCTCCGGGACCCGGGTGAGCGGTCCGGGCCCCTCCAGCCGGACCTCCGCGTCCGACCGGAGGTCGACCACGTGCCGCAGTTTGAGATCGCTGACGAGCTGGGTGACGTCTCTGCCGGTCAGCCCCTGGAGGTTGTCACCCCGCAGGATCCGGCCGAACCGGGTCGTCCCTCCGTCGGTGGTGGGGAGGCCGCCGAGGTCCCGTACGTTGACCGCGCCTTCAAGGACTATCCAACGCTCTTGTTCGTTCATCGCCCATGAGCTTATCCGCCGAGATGTACCGCGAGATGACGACTGTGTGGACGGCCGCTATCACGGACGGATCACTCGTTCGAGCGCTTCCCGCGCACGGGACACACCCGCCTCGTTGCCAAGCCCCTGGTAGATCTCCAAAGCCTCCGTCACCGGCTTCCGCGCCTCCTCCCGCCGCCCCGCCGCCAGGAGCACCTCGCCCAGCGTGCGCAGGGTGCGCGCCTGCCACCAGCGATCTCCCAGCTCCTCGAAGTCCCGTACGGCGCCGCGCAGGGCGGCCACGGCCTCGGTCGTACGGCCGAGCCTGGCGAGCACCCGCCCCTCCGACAGCTCCGTCCTGGCCACACCCCAGGAGTCGCCCAGCTTGACCAGCATCTCCTTGGCCTGGCGCATGGAGGCGTACTCCTGAAGACCGTTCTGCGGGTCGCCGATCTCCCCCGCCGCGCGCAGGCACCGCGCCTCCTCCCACTCCTCGTGCCGGTCGCGGAAGGCCCGGACGGCGAACCGGAGGGCGTTGCCGGCCAGGATGAACCTGCGCTCGGCGCCCATCGCGTCGCCCGCCGCCTGGAGGCTCCGCGCCTCGGCGGCCAGCACCTCCCCGAGCACCCGCTGGGTCTGGGCCTCGGAGTAACGGTTGCCGTCGGCCTGGAAGACCGCGAGGGAGTCCTCAAGAAGCCGTCTCGCCTCGGCGTGCCGCCGCTGGGCCAGCCGCAGCTCGGCCAGGTTGCGCTGGGTCCTCGCCTGCCACCAGCGGTCGTCCTCGCTCTTGAAGGTGCTGATCGCCCCGATGAGATGGCCCTGGCTCCGGTCGAGGTTGCCGTCGCCGAACAGCGTCATGCCGACGGCCCGCATGGCACGGGCCTCCCACCAGGACTCCCCCAGCTCAGCGAAGATCTTCTGCGCGCGCTCGGCGTCGCGCCGGGCCCCCTCCGTCCGGCCGAGACCGCCCATGACGGCCGAGCGCTCCAGGAGAGCGATCCCCATGGCCCGGGAATCCCCCGTCCTGTCGGCCGCCTCGCACACGATGTCCGCCACCGCCTGCCAGTCGGACCAGTAGGCGCGGAGCGAGTGGCAGAGCGAGCAGAAGGCGCGGCCCGTGCCCCAGGCCAGGTCCCACAGCTCCGCCGACCTGGCCATGTGGATCGCGGACAGCAGGGCGACCCTCTCGGCGGTGAACCACTCGGCCGAGGAGATCTCGGCGGGCGACTCCGGCCTGTTCGTGGCGGGTCCCCTCCGCGTGCCCCTGCGCCGCCAGTCCTGCGGCCACCGGTCGGTCGCGGCCGTCTCCGCCCGGCGGCGGTAGCCGTACAGGACCCGCTCGATGGCCGCGCGGCGCTGCGGCTCCGGTTCCTCCCGTACGGCGAGCTCGCGGGCGAAGAGCCGGACAAGGTCATGCAGGCGGTAGCGCAGCGCTCCGGTGGCGTCCCTGCCGGAAGACTCGGCGAGCTGGGTGTCGACCAGCGCCTCCAACTGGTCCGCGCCGTCCATCTCGGAGGTGTCGAGCAGGTCACCCGCGACCCAGGCCTGGACGTCGGGCGCCGTCAGCAGGCCGAGCAGGCGCAGCAGACGGCGCTGGATGTCGGTGCAGTAGTCGTAGCTGAGCTGCAGGGATGCGCGGACGCTCTTGTCGATCTCGGGGCCGACTTCGAGCTGGCCGAGGCGGCGCCGCTCGTCGCCGAGCCGGACGGCCAGCTCACGCAGGGACCAGTTCCCCCTGGTCGCCAGGCGTCCGCCGCAGATGCTGATGGCGAGGGGCAGGCGGTCGCACAGCCGGACGATCGTGAGCGCGGAGTCGAGGTCGGCGGCGACCCGGTCGTCCCCCGCCAGCCGGGCGAGCAGCTCCACTCCCTGCGCCTCGGTGAACGCCCCCAGCTGCCTGTCATAGCGGTTGCGCAGGAAGAGCGGCTGGCGAGAGGTGACGATCACCGCGCAGCGCGGCTCGGGCGGCACCACGACCTTGATCTGATCAGCGTGCTGAGCGTTGTCGAGAAATATCAGGATCCGGCGGTCCTTGGTCCAGGTCCACCAGAGCTTCTGCAGCTCGGTGAGCCCGCCGGGGTCGGTGGTGAGCCGGACGCCGAGGGCCCGGAGGAACCCGAGGAGCACGTCCTCCGGCCGCACTGCCCCGTCCGTGCCACGCAGGTCGAAGTAGAGCTGACCGTCCGGGAACTCGTCGATGACCTCATGGGCGAACTTGGTCGCGAGCGCCGACTTGCCGACACCGCCCTGCCCGTAGATCGACACCACCAGCGGCGAGTCGCCGCCTCCCTCGGCGAACTGCTCGCGCAGCTCGGCAAGGGTCTCGGCGCGTCCCGTGAAGTGCGCGATGGCCGGGGGCAGCTCGGCGGGAGGCCGCGCGCCCTCGGCCGCCCTTCCCGCACCCGCGTCGGCCCGCGGCTCGGCGGTCGCCCAGGTCAGCGCACCGACCAGCAGCGCGACGACGACGGTGATCCCGACCCGGGCGGTCACGGGAAGGGTCCAGATGTCGAGCGAGGTGCCGAGCGCGCTCGCCACCGCGGCGGCGAAGCCGGCCGCGGCGGGGGCCGCGATCGCCGGCCGCCGTCTCCGCGGGACGGGCAATCCGTCGTCGTCGTGCCTGGACCGGCGCATTCGTCGTGTCCTCGGGGGGCTTCGCCTTGGCGGCGTCGATACGCGGCGTCTCGGAAGTGGCGTCTCGAAGTGGCGTCTCGAAGTGGCGTCGCTTCCGATTCAAGCAGACACGATCGGCTTTTACGCGCGTACGCCTCACTCTCCTCTGCCACTGGCAAAACAGCCGTAAGGTAAGGCGTCACGGACGCCGTTCCGCCGGCGCACGCCGCGCACGCCGCTCACCCGCCCGAAGTCACAACCCTCGCGGTTCACATCCTTGGAGGAATCGGATGACACGGCCGGCTCACCGGTTGACCGTGATCGCCCTGGCTCTCGCCGCGTCGCTGGCGGCCATGCTCACCGCCGCCCCGGCGGAGGCGGGCGCCCATGCCCCCCGGAAGCCCGCGAGCCATCTGGTCGGCACGTGGACGACGGCGAGCGACCGGCTGATGACGGCCATCGGCGGCCAGACCGTCCGGATGATCGTGCACGCCAGCATCGGCGGGGCCGGTGTGCGCATCCGCCTGTCGAACGTGTTCGGGGCCGCGCCCGTGACCTTCAAGAGCGTCCACGTCGGCATCCAGGCGTACGGGGCGGAGATCCTCACGGACACCAACCAGCCGGTGACCTTCGGCGGCCACAAGTCGGTGACCGTGCCGCGTGGGCGGGCCGCGTGGAGCGACCCCCTCCCCGGCAAGATCTCGGGCGGCCAGAACGTGGTGGTCAGCCTGTACGTGCCCGCCAACGTCCAGGGGGTCACGGGCCACGACCGGGCCTACGCGACGACGTTCCTGTCCGAGCCGGGCGACTACGCGGCCGACGAGACCGCGGACGGGTTCAGCTACACCAGCAACCAGTGGTACTTCCTGGACCGCATCGCCGTCGAGGCCGCGCCCGCCGTCGGGTCGGTCGTCGCGTTCGGCGACTCCCTGACCGACGGCACCGGCCAGAACAACGACGCCAACCGCCGGTGGACCGACTACCTCTACCACCGGCTCGTTCGGCTGTCCGCCCCAAGGAGGATGGGCGTCCTCAACGCCGGGATCGCGGGGAACCGCATCCTGCATTCCAACGTGGGTCCGAGCGGCCTCGGCCGGTTCTACCGGGACGCGCTCTCCCAGCCGGGCGTGCGGACGGTCGTCATCTACGAGGGCATCAACGACATCTCCCGGGGCTACTACACCTCGGCCAAGCCGCTGATCTACGCGTACCGAAAGATGATCAAGCTGGCGCACTCCAGGAAGCTGCGGGTCATCGGCGGCACACTCACGCCGTTCTACGGCTTCGGCACCTGGACGGAGGAGCGGGAGGAGATCCGCCAGCAGGTCAACAGGTGGATCCGGACGAGCGGAGCCTTCGACGGGGTCGCCGACTTCGACAAGGCCCTCCGCGACCCCGAGATCCCCGAACAGCTCGCCCCGGCGTACGACCACGGAGACCACCTGCACATGAGCGACGCCGGACGCCGGCAGCTGGCCTACGCCATCGATCTCCGGCAGCTCTGAGCCGCACCCGACGGCGGCTTCGGGAGCCCTGAGCCATATCCGACGGCGCTCGGCGGCTTCAGCCGTACCGGACGGCGGTCACGATCGCTACGGTATGACCCATGGTCGCCCCCCTGGACCCGGATGATCCCCGCGCGCTCGGCGAGTTCCGGCTGAGCGGACGGCTCGGCGAGGGTGGCCAGGGAGTCGTCTACCTGGGGCACACCCCCGACGGCGGGCCGGTCGCGGTGAAGATCCTCAAGACCGGGCTCGATCCCGCCGTGCGGGAGCGGCTCACCCGCGAGCTGGACGCGATGCGCAGCGTCGCCCCGTTCTGCACCGCCCGCGTGATCACCGCCGTCGTCGAGGGGCGCGAGCCGTACGTCGTGAGCGAGTTCATCGACGGGCCCTCCCTGCAGCAGCGGGTCTCCACGGGCGGTCCGTTGCGGGGCGGCGAGCTGGACAGGCTCGCGGTCGGTACGGCCACGGCCCTGGCCGCCATCCACGGGGCGGGGATCGTCCACCGCGACTTCAAGCCCGGCAACGTGCTGCTCGGGCCCGACGGCCCGCGCGTGGTGGACTTCGGCATCGCCCGGCAGGGCGAGAGCGACACGATCACGGCGGGGCCGATCGGCACCCCCGCCTACCTCGCTCCCGAGCAGATCGCCGGGCATCCGGCGTCCCCCGCGTCCGACGTGTTCGCGTGGGGCGCCACGATGGTCTTCGCCGCCACGGGACGCCCGGCGTTCGGGGCCGACAGCGTGGCCTCCGTCCTGCACCGGATCATGACGACCCACCCGGACGTGTCCGCCGTGCCGGCGTCCCTCCGCTCGGTGGTGGAGCGCTGCCTGGACAAGGATCCGGCGGCGCGGCCGACCGCCCGCGACCTGCTCCTTGAGCTCGTGGGCTCGGCCCGCGACCCGCTTGGCGCGGGCGCGGCGGCCGCCGTCTCTCCCGGCCCGGCCGGTCATCCGGGCGGCGAGCCCGGCGCACACCGGACGGGGCCGCCCGCGAGTCAGCTGACGGGCCATGGGGTGCTGGCGACCGAGCCGGGGCTGAGGCGGCGCAAATCGCGGGCAGGCGTCATCACCGGGATAGCCGCCGCCACGGCCGCTCTCGCGGTCACCGCCGCGCTGCTCGTGCCGCGCCTGCTGCCCTCGTCCGGTACGGCTGTCGCCAGTTCGCCGGACACGTCGGCCGCGTCCTCCGCCGCGGCGAAGACGTCCGGGGCGACCGGCACGGCGACCGGCACACCGGACGGCACTGCGACTCCGGCGAGCACACCAGGGCCCGGGGACACGACCACCGGAGACACGAGCGGGGACACCGGCGGCAACGGAGACGGAGGGAAGACCGGCGGCGGTGGCGGGAAGGGCGCGACCATTCCGGCGGCGTTCGCCGGCACCTGGCGGGGGCACATCACGCCGACCCCGGCGGGCTTGACCGACGAGTACGACATCGAGATCGTGCTGCGGCGCGGGCAGGACAAGGGAAGGTGGAAGGAGCCGGCCAACTCCTGCGACGGGACGTTGACGCTGATCGGCGCGACCAGCTCGGAGGCGACCTTCCTGCTCCGAAACGCGGGTGGCTGCGTCCCGGGCACGGTGAACCTCACGACGAAGGGCGAGACGCTCGCCTACGAGTGGACCGACGACCTGGGCGTCCTCAAGTACGACGGCCTACTCACCAAGGCCGGCTGACGCTGCCCGCTCGGACCTGCCGTCTGAATGCTGGGGTCCCTGTTGGACAGCGAGACTGGCGCGCGGTGTGAGCCGCCCCGAGCCGGGTAGTGCCGGGGTTCCACCCCGAGGAGGAACCATGGCAACGGACGTCATCAGTCTGATCACGGCCGATCACCGCGATGTCGAATCGCTCTTCGAGCGGCTCCAGAAGATGCCGGAGAACCGCCCGGCACTCCTGGCGGAGCTGGCCGCGAAGTTCATCGCGCACGCGCGGGCGGAGGAGGACAAGGTCTACTCCGCGCTCGCCAAGGCACGGCCGGAGGACAGGCAGGAAGTCCACCACGGCGAGGAGGAGCACCACGAGGCCGAGGAGATCCTCAGCGCCCTTCTCCAGGCGGACCCCGACGGGCCGGAGTTCGACACGCTGCTCCAGGAGATGGTCGAGGCGGTCTCGCACCACGTGCGGGAGGAGGAGACCGAGATTCTCCCCGACCTGGCGAAGGCACTTCCCCCCGAGAAGCTCGCGGAGCTGGGCCGTGCGTTCAGCCGGCGGAAGGCCGAGGAGCTTCAGACTCCGCCCAAGCCCCTGGTGCGGACCAAGGAGCAGCTTCTGGAGAAGGCCGAGGAGCTCGACATCCCCGGGCGCACGCAGATGACCAAGGAGGAGCTCCTTAAGGCCATCAAGGAGAAGAAGCAGCAGCAGTAGTCCCCCCCCCGGCCGGGCCCCGGCTGGTCGGGCTCCTGGGCTGCCGGGGCTGTGGACGCTTGGGTTGTCTGGGGCGCGGTCATAGGCATCCGTACAGCGCGCCGACGATGAGGGTCCATCGAGGGTCGGGGCCGGAGGGGCTGAAGACGAGACGGTTCGGCGTATAGCCGAAGGCGATCTCCGCGTCGGGGTCGGCGAAGCCGAGCGCTCCGCCCGACCCGCTGTGCCCGAACGCGCGTGGGCTGGGAGCGAAGGGACGCATCTCGTTGGGCAGCATGTACCCCAGGCCGAAGCGCGTCCGGCCCAGAAGGACTTCGTCGTCTCCCTCGCTCCACACCTCGGTGGCCCGGTCCAACGCCTCCCTCCCGACGATCTCACCGGACAGGAGCCCGCCGTACAACGTGGCGAGCGCTCTGGCGCTCGCATGGCCGTTGGCCGCCGGGATCTGGGCCGCCCGCCACCGGCTGGTGTTCGGCAGGCCGGGAGTGAGCTGCTCGGCGGGGTTGCAGAACGCCTTGGCGGTGAGCGATTCCGGGTCCCTCATGGCCTCGGCCAGCCGTGAAGGCGGCGGCGCGGCCCCCCGGTGAGGGACGTCAGCGGGCGGGACGTGCAGCACGAAGGCCGCTCGGCCCGCGTCCCGCTCGGGAAGCCCGATCGACAGGCCCGGGATGGCGAGCTCCTCGCGGACGAGGTCCCTGACCTCCCGCCCGCTGACGCGCCGCAGCAGTTCCCCGACCAGCCAGCCGAACGTCACGGCGTGGTAGCCGTGCCGCTCCCCCGGCGTCCACCAGGGGCTTTCGGCCGCGAGGGCGTCCGTCATGGCGACCCAGTCGAAGAGCGCCCCGGGCGGCAGGGCCGGGCGGACCGCGGGCAGGCCGGCGCGGTGCGCGAGCAGGTCGGCGACCGTTCCCGTGGAGGCGAACTCGGGCCAGTACGTGGAGACGGGCGCGCCGAGGTCGATCAGGCCGCGCTCGGCGAAACGATGCGCCAGCGTCGCGACGATCCCCTTCGACACGGAGAAGACGTTGACGACCGTGCCGCCCTCCCATGGCCGCGTGCCGTGCTCGTCGGCGGTGCCGTACCAGACGTCGACGACCGGACGGTTCCCCACCCGGATGGCGAGCGCCGCGCCGCCGCCGGTGCCTTCAACGGTCTCTCTCACAGCCTCCGCGACAGGGCGGAACACCGGATCACAGAACATCGTCGCCTCCTTTATGAAACCATAGTTGCGCAACCATGGTTGAGTATTGGACGATGCGGCGATGGCGTCAAGCGACCTCACACTTCTCCTCACGGCCCTGGCGGCGGCGTGCGACGCCGAGGTGCGCAGGCGGATGGCCGAGGCCGGCCATCCTGAGACGCGGAGTGTGCACGGATACGTCTTCCAGCACCTGCTGGCCGGCCCCGTGCGGGTGACGGACCTCGCGGGGCTGCTGGGAATGACCCCGCAGGGCGCCTCGAAGGTGGCGGCCGAGATGGAGCGAGCCGGCTACGTGGCCCGCCGAGTCGATTCAGACGACCAGCGGGCACGGGTCATCGAGCTGACGGCACGGGGAAGCGCCGCGATCGAGGCGGGGCGGGCGGCGCGAGCCGACGTCAGCGCCGAGTTGCTCGCCGTACTGGACGAGCCCGACGCGTTCCTGGCCTCGCTCAACCGGCTCTCCGACACGACCGGCGCCCTGCGGGAGCTCCTCGCCCGCCGCCTCCGGCCCCAGTAAGCCACGGCACAGTCCTCACCCTCACCCAGCCCTCGCCTCACCCGGCGAGCCCCGCGCAGCGAGCCCCGCGCCACGGTCAGGGCGCCACGGTCAGGGCGCCACGGTCAGGCGAGACGGGCGACGAGGTCGGCGAGGCCGTCCACGACGAGATCCGCCTCGGCGGCGTCGACCCGCTCGGCGTGGAGGAAGCCCCAGGGCCCTCGCCGAAGCAGGGCGGTCCTCATGCCGGCCCTCTTGGCGGGCAGCACGTCGTTGTCGAGCCGGTCGCCCACGTAGAGGATCTCCCCTGTGGCGCACCCGGCCACCGCCGCGACCTTGGCGAAGAACCCGGGGTCGGGCTTCTCCACCTCCCAGGCCGCCGATGTGTGTATGGCGTCCACGGGCAGGTCCATCGCGACGAGGGCGCTGTAGGCCTGCGGCGGCTGGTTGCCAGCGACGATGAGCTGATATCCGGCGTCGCGCAGGGCCTCGAGGCTGTGCCGTACGTCGGGATAGAGGTCTTCCGCGTCGAAGTTCTCGCGGAGGCCCTCCGGGTCCTCCTCCCGCCATGCCGCGATCTCGGCCTCCACGTCGATGCCCGGACGGATGAGCTCGAACGCGTCCCCGTGCGGCCGGTCGAGCGCGGCCATGCCTCCGAGCACGCCCATGAAGGTCAGCCGGGGCACCCCGAGCCGGTCCGCCCAGCGCCCCCAGATCCGCGTCTCGTCGATCAGCGTCTCGCCCACGTCGAACACCAGCGCCCGGACCACGGTGGTTCCTCCGCATTCGTCACTATTTCTCCTCGGGAGCAACTCTAGGGGCGGCCCAAGCGAGGCTTTCACCCCGTCGTAGAGTCGCCATCCATGAGCGAGACTCGGTTTTCCGTGAACGGGATGGTGTGCACCGTCGACCACCTGGCCTCCGCGGCGGGAGTCGCCATGCTGGACAGGGGAGGCAACGCCGTAGACGCCGCGATCGCGGCCAACGCCGTGCTCGCCGTCACCGCTCCGCACATGTGCGGGCTGGGCGGCGACCTGTTCGCCCTGGTCCACGACGGCTCGACGGCCGCGCTCAACGCGTCGGGCCGGTCCGGCTCGGGGGCCGACCCGGAGCGGCTCCGGGCCGAGGGCCGGGACCGGATGCCGCACCTGCAGGACATCCGGTCGGTGCCGGTGCCTGGGTGCGCCGACGGGTGGATCGCCCTGCACAAACGCTACGCGCGGCTGCCGCTCGCAGAGCTTCTCGCCCCGGCCGTACGGCACGCCAGGGGCGGCTTTCCGGCCTCGCCGTTCCTCGCTCCCGGCGGCGAGTTCATCGGCTCGCTCCCCGGAGCCGGGGACTTCGCCGCCGCCAGGCAGCCGGGTGACGTGATCCGCCGTCCCGGCGTCGCGCGGGCGCTGGAGGCGCTCGCCTCCGGCGGGCGGGCGGCCTTCTACGAGGGCGAGTTCGGCGAGGGCCTTCTCGCGCTCGGCGGCGGCGAGTACGTCCCGGAGGACCTGGCCCGGCCGAACGCCGACTGGGTCGAGCCCCTCCAGGTCGAGGCGTTCGGCCACCGGGTGTGGACGATCCCGCCGAACTCCCAGGGCTACCTGCTGCTGCTGTCCCTCGCGATCCTCGCCAAGCTCGACCTCCCGGACGACCCGGCCGACCCGCGCTGGGCGCACCTGCTCGTGGAGTCCGCGCGGGCCGCCGGGCACGACCGCCTCGACGTGCTGCACGAGGGCGCTGTCGCTCCACTCGACTCGGCCGACGATCGGCGGGCGCTCATCGACCCGGAGCGCCGAACGGCGTTCCACGACCACGGTGCGCGCGGCGACACGACGTATCTGTGCGTCGTCGACGGGGACGGCATGGGCGTGTCGCTCATCCAGTCGAACGCGGCCGGCTTCGGCAGCCTCCTCTTCGAGCCCAGCACCGGGATCAACCTGCACAACCGCGGCATCGGCTTCAGCCTCACACCAGGCCACCCCGCCGAGTACGGCCCGCGCAGACGGCCCCCGCACAACCGCGGCATCGGCTTCAGCCTCACACCAGGCCACCCCGCCGAGTACGGCCCGCGCAGACGGCCCCCGCACACCCTGGCACCGGCGCTGATCACCAGGCCCGACGGCTCGCTGCGGTCGGTCGTCGGCACGATGGGCGGCGACGCCCAGCCGCAGGTCCTGCTGCAGCTCGTCACCCGGCTCCTGGGGCACCACGAGAACCCCGGTCAGGTGATCAGCGCTCCGCGCTGGGCGCTCGCCACCGGCGACACGGGGTTCGGCACGTGGCCGGAGGCGGCCGTCGTCGAGGTCGAGGACGGCGCCCCCTGGGCCGGGGGCCTGCGGGAGCGCGGCCACACCGTGGCGGCCGTGCCGTACGGGTCGAACTTCGGGCACGCCCACCTCATCGACGTGCTGCCGTCCGGCGTGCTCGCGGGAGCCGCCGACCCCCGCGCCCTGATCGGCAGCGCGCTGGGACTCTAGCCTTGGCCTTTCCCGATTCACCTCGGCCGCTTAGACAGGCGCCTTGGTCTCCGCGGCGAAGTGGTCGCGAAGAAGCGGATGAATGAAGTGGTAGGAGTCACCTCGACGCTGAAGGAGGAGGATGCCGCTTCCCACGTCGAGGAAGCGGGTGTAGCGCCAGGGAGCGACCCCTTCGATGACCAGGAGCGCGCGAAGCAAGTAGTGCTGCAGGCACGCGCGCCAGCCGAACCGCACGCCGACCGCGATCAGTGCGCTGACGCCGAGCATGACGACCAGAATCGTCCGGGCGGCGGCGCTGGATATACCGCCGGCGTCGAGGACTCGGGCGAGGCTGTCCAGAAGGATCACGCCCTCGTGAGTGATGAGCGCCACGACGACCGCTATGCAGAACAGTGCCGCGCCGAGATATATCCCGTGAAACGCGGCCACAACGCTGGAAGGAAGGACGCCTTTCCATCGCGTGGCGGCGTAGGCGAAAAGCCGGGCTGTGAAGTCCGTGGCGTGTTCGAGCAGGCGGATGATGGTAACCCCCAGAAAGAGACCGATGAGCGCTCCCATCACCGCGTACCCGGCGGCGTCCGCGCCGTCGGAGCCGCTGGGGTAGGGGCCCGCGGCCCTCACTGAGATCGCCGTGACAACGATCATGATCAGACCCGCGGCCCCGCCGAGCACACCGGCCTGTCGCGCGGAGCGACGCAGCGCTTCACCCGGGCGCTGCCGGGTCGGGCCGAGCCCGGTGACCAGGGCGCATTCGAGGACGCAGATGAGCATGCCGGTGGCGCTCGCGCCGATCCCCGCGGCGATCCCGCCGGCAGATCCGGCGAACAGGGTAGTGCCAATCGCGGTGATCATAGCGATGACAAGCCCGGACGTGATCAACCTGGCACTGCTGCGGCGCAGCGCCGCCCACGACCAGTGCACCTGTTCGACGAGTACGATCTGGCCGCCGGTCGCGATCGTACGGATCACACCCGCGATCACTCCGCTGAGTTCTACGACGAAGGCGCCGAGCGCGTAACCCGGGCTGAGCCGTCCCATCGCGCCCAGGCAGGCCAGTATCAGCAGCGCGGCGACAGTTGATATGACGACCTCGGGCAGCACCGCGAGCAGCCGTCGCGAAACAGTCCGGTCGAGCCAGTCCGCCTGGAGCCATTCGACGCTGAAAGAAGCGAGCTGGCGGTCGCGTAACCGCCGGGCCAGCCACGAAAGCCAGGTCCGGGTCTTCTCTCCCGAATAGGGAATCGTCCGCCGGCGCATCATCGCGTCGGTGAACGCCGCGAACAACGCCTCGCGAAACTGCTCGGGGTGTCCTGTCATCGGGGGCACGTTCAACCCGCCGATAGTGGTGAGAGCCACGAGATTGAGGAACAACGGAGATCGGAAGACCGTCGCCACATCGTCGTCGCGTATGCCCGCGAGAAGGACGTCACCGCGGACGGATTCGGGCACTCCCGCCTGGTCGAGAAATTCTCTGGCCTGTTCCGGTGTCGGCGGTAGGAGCTCGACGGCCTCCTCGAGCTCCAGATGGTCGCCGAGGCCGGCGTAGTCGGCGCTCCGGCACGTGACCACCAGCCGGGTCAGCCCGTGCTCCCGGCGATAACCGTTGATCGCGCGGACACACGCTGCCCGCATGGCGGCGGGGACTTCGTCCAGCCCGTCCAGCAGCGGCAGGACCGCCTCGGCCTGCAGCCATATCTGCCCCGTCGCACGCGGCACCCGATAGCCGGTATGCAATTCCTCGACCAGCCACGGGATCAGCTCGGAACCCTTGCGCGCCGACGAAGCCCACGACGCCAGGCTGAACACCACCGGCACGGGTAGATCCGGTTCACTCCGCGCGCGCTCGACCAGCGCCCGGACCAGCTCCAGTATGGCGGTCGTCTTTCCGGAGCCGGGTGCTCCGAGCACCAGCAGACCGCCACCGATTCGATCGAACACGTCGGTGACCGTGGTCTGCGGAGGCAAGGGGGCACCGCGGCCGCCCGCGCGATGAAGCGCTAATCCGCCCAGGCGGCGCACCGCGTCTTGCCTGGCGGCCAGCCCCAGCTGAATTCGCACCACTGCGGCGAGCGAGTGTGACAGCACGTCGTCGATCCAGCCGTGGCTGACGCGCGCCAGCATGATTTCACGCTCCCGAGGCAGCATCGCGCCGACCCGCTCGGATGGTTCCGCTGCGTTGTCAAGACGAATCGTCAGCCATGCCACGCATATGACCAGGGCCGCCGTGAAGATCACAACTATTGGGCGATTGTAGGCGACCCAGGACGGCAACACGTTGCTGAGGACATTGGTCGCGATGCCCAAAAGCGCCGACAGAGTGGTAACCGCGATGATCATGACCCGGGCTCGACGCATGCCCGTCTCCCCATCAATCGAGGTCTAGATTGAATCCAGCCTAACCGTCCGCCTGCCAGTGATGACGAAACCCCGAATGACGGTCGGGCATTAGCCGGCTGGGCAACCGCGGCCCCGAAGAGGTCACGCCCGGACTCGACGACGTTCTTGCCTCTCGTTTGAATTGGGCCCGCCTAATCGCGACAGGGCGAAGATTGAACGCTAGATCGCGTCGATGGCCTTGCGGATGCGCTTCTCCGAGATGGGGGTCGGCGTGCCGAGCTGCTGGGCGAAGAAGCTCACGCGCAATTCCTCGATCATCCATCGGATGTCCTGTACGGCTTTCGCGTCCCGGTCGGCGGGCTTCAGCCGGTCGAGCAGGTCGCGGTAGTCGTCCTCGACGTCGTGGATCCGGTGCATCCACTCGCGGTCGCGGCGGGGGTCGTCGGGCAGCTTCTCCAGACGGCGCTCGACCGCCCGCAGGTAGCGGTGCAGATCGGGCAACCGGGCGTAGCCGGCGGCGGTGACGAAGCCGGGGTAGACGAGCGAGCCGAGCTGCTCCTTGATGTCGGAGCGGATGTCGGCGACGGCGTCCGCGAGGCCGTCGACGCCGTTCTGCGCGGTGTGCCAGGTCGCGAGGATCCGCTCGACCCTGGAGACGACCTCCTCGGTCGTGTCGAACAGCGACGCCCGCACGTGATCGCGGAGCCGCTCGAAGCTGGCCTCGTCCCATACCGGCCCTTCAGCCTCGGCGATCAGCTTGTCGGCGGCGCAGGCCGTGCAGTCGTCGAACAGCGCGGGGGCGCTCCCGTGCGGGCTGCGGCTGAGGGCGAGCTTCTGGGCGGTGGCGAGGCCGCGGAGGATGGCCTTGGCGGGGCTCACCACGTTGAGCAGCACCAGCCGCCGGGTGCCCGCCCACATGGCCCGCCGCTGCTCGGCCTCCGTCTCGAACATCCGTACGGCGACGCTGTCGGTCGTGTCGACCAGAGCCGGATAGGCCCGCATCCTGCCCTGCTCGAAGACCTTGGGCAGCGTGCCGATGGTCCAGCTCCGCAGACCGTCGCGCTCCAGGTCGTCGGCCGCCTTCGACAGGGTGGCGCGCAGTTTGGGGGCGAGGCGGCGCTTGAGGGCCTCCAGGTCCTTGTCCTCGGCGACCGTCCGTTTCCGGTCGTCGACCACCCGGTAGGTGATCCGCAGGTGCTCGGGCACCTGGTCGAGCGCCCATGCCTCGCGCGGCACGGTCACGCCGGTCATCCGGTGCAGTTCCCGCTCCAGCGCGCCGAGGATCGGCTCACCGCCGGGCTCCACGTGTTCCAGTACGGCTTTCGCGTAGTTGGGCGCTGGGACGAAGTTGCGCCGCAGCGGCTTGGGAAGCGACCTGATGAGCGCGGTGACCAGGTCTTCCCGCAGGCCGGGGATCTGCCAGTCGAAGCCCGCGGGGTCGACCTGGTTGAGCACGGCGAGCGGGATGTGCACGGTCACGCCGTCGGCGACGCCCCGCGCTCCCCCGTCAGCCGCCGCGTCGGCGCCTCGGCCGGCCACCCCGTCGGGGGCTCTCCCGGCGGCGCCCGGCTCGAACCGGTAGGTCAGCCGCATGCGGTGCCCGTTCTGCCGCCAGGCGTCGGGGTAGTCGCGGGCGCTGACCCCGGCGCTGGAGTTGACCAGCATCTCCGGGGTGAACGTCAGCAGGCCGGGCGTGGCGGCCGCGGTCTTCTTCCACCAGCTGTCGAAGTGGCGCCCGGAGACGACCTCGGCGGGGATCCGCTCGTCGTAGAAGTCGAAGAGGGTCTCGTCGTCCACGAGGATGTCCCGGCGCCGGGCCTTCTCCTCCAGCTGCTCGACCTCCTGCAGCAGCTTGCGGTTGTCGTGGAAGAACCCGTGGTGGGTCCGCCAGTCGCCGTCGACCAGGGCGTGGCGGATGAACAGCTCGCGGCTCAGCTCCGGGTCGATCCGGCCGTAGTTGACCTCGCGCTCGGTCACGATCGGCACGCCGTACAGGGTGACCTTCTCCAGGGCCATGACGGCGGCCTGGTCCTTCTCCCAGTGCGGCTCGCTGTAGGTGCGCTTCACGAGGTGTTGAGCGAGCGACTCGATCCACTGCGGTTCGATCTTGGCGTTGACCCGGGCCCAGAGCCGCGACGTCTCCACGAGCTCCGCCGACATGACCCACTGGGGCTGGGACCTGGCGAGCGCCGACCCCGGAAAGATCGCGAAGCGGGCGTTCCGGGCGCCGATGTACTCCGTCATGGGCCGCCGCTGGCCGTCCTGCCTGCGCTTGGCCTCGACGTCCTTGACGCCGATGTGCGACAGCAGGCCCGCCAGCAGCGACTGGTGGATCCGCTGGGGATCGGCGTCCACGCTGTTGGGCGTGATGCCGAGGGTCTTGGCGACCTGCCGGATCTGGCTGTCGATGTCCTGCCATTCCCGCACGCGCAGATAGTTGAGGAACTCCGACTTGCACAGCCGGCGGAACGCGCTGGAGGACAGCTCCCGCTGCTGCTCCCGAATGTAATTCCACAGGTTGAGATATGTCAGGAAGTCGGATTCCTTGTCGGCGAAGCGGCGGTGCTTCTCGTCGGCCGCCTGCTGCTTGTCCGCCGGCCGTTCTCGCGGGTCCTGGATCGACAGGGCCGCCGCGATGACCATGACCTCGCGGGCGCAGCCGTTCCTGTCGGCCTCCAGGACCATGCGGGCCAGCCGCGGGTCCACGGGGAGCTGCGCCAGCTTCCGCCCGAGCGGCGTGAGCTGGGCCCCCCTCTGCGCGCCCGCCCGGACATCCCGCTGCGCGGCCGCCTGCCCGTCGCCCGACGACGCGGCCGTCAGCGCGCCCAGCTCGTGCAGCAGGTTGACGCCGTCGCGGATCTGGCGGCTATCCGGCGGTTCGACGAACGGGAAGGCCGCGATGTCGCCCAGGCCCAGGGAGGTCATCTGCAGGATGACGCTCGCCAGGTTCGTACGGAGGATCTCCGGGTCGGTGAACTCCGGCCGGGAGGCGAAGTCCTCCTCCGAGTAGAGCCGGATGCAGATGCCGTCGGAGGTCCGGCCGCAACGGCCCTTCCGCTGGTTGGCCGACGCCTGCGAGATCGGCTCGATCGGGAGCCGCTGCACCTTGAGCCGGTGGCTGTACCGAGAGATCCGCGCCGCGCCGGGGTCGATGACGTACTTGATGCCCGGCACGGTCAGCGAGGTCTCGGCCACGTTGGTCGCCAGCACGATCCGGCGCCCCCGGTGGCTCTGGAAGACGCGGTGCTGCTCGGCCGCCGACAGGCGCGCGTACAGCGGGAGGACCTCCTCCTGGCGGCCCTTCAGCGCGTCGGCCGTGTCGCGGATCTCCCGCTCGCCGCTGAGGAACACCAGGATGTCGCCCGGCCCCTCGGCGCACAGCTCGTCCACCGCGTCGACGATGGCCTGCGTCTGGTCGTCGTCCTCCTCGATCGGCCGGTGTCGCACTTCGACGGGATAGGTCCGGCCGGAGACCTCGACGATCGGCGCGCCCTCCCCCGTGCCGGAGGCCGGGAAATGCCGGGAGAACCGCTCGGGGTCGATGGTCGCCGAGGTGATGATGACCTTGAGGTCGGGCCGCCTCGGCAGAAGCTGCTTGACGTAGCCCAGGATGAAGTCGATGTTGAGGCTGCGCTCGTGTGCCTCGTCGATGATCAGCGTGTCGTACTGCAGCAGGAGCGGGTCGGTCTGCATCTCCGCCAGGAGGATGCCGTCGGTCATCAGCTTGACCAGCGTCTCGTCGCTGGAGTGGTCGGTGAACCTGACCTTGTAGCCGACCGCCTCCCCCAGCGGGATCGACAGCTCCTCGGCGATGCGCTCGGCGACCGTGCGCGCCGCGATCCGGCGGGGCTGGGTGTGCCCGATGAGCCCGTGGACGCCCCGGCCCAGCTCCAGGCAGATCTTCGGAAGCTGGGTCGTCTTGCCCGAGCCGGTCTCGCCCGCCACGATGACGACCTGGTTGTCGCGGATCGCTTCGAGCAGGTCGTCCTTGCGCTGGCTGACCGGCAGGCCGGGCGGGTAGCTGAGGACCGGGACGGCCTCCCGGCGCGCCGCGACGCGCCGCTCGGCGGCCTCGATGTCCCCGGTGATTTCCCGGACGACGGCCTGGCGCGATTTACCGTCACGCACCTTGCGCATGCCGTCGATACGGCGGCGCAGCCTGCGCTCATCGCGCAGCATTAGGCCGGGCAGGCGGCTCTGGAGATCGGCGAGCATGTTCATTCCATGCTCAAGGATAGGCAACCGCCCCCACCGCTCCGCCAACCGTTTTCCAACATCAAGATCGTTTGGTGCGTACAGCCGGTGGGGACGGCCGGGGGCACGCCTCAGCCGCTCCCCCGGGCCCCCGCCCGTCAGTCACCACCCCGGCGGTTATCCGCGCGGCGGCTGGTACTTGTAGCCGACGTTCCGCACCGTCACGATCCGGTCGGCGTGGCGGCCCAGCTTGCGGCGCAGCCGGAGCACGTGGACGTCGACCGTCCGCGCGCCCTCGTCGCCGTACCGGTCCCACACCGCCGCCATGAGCTGGCGGCGATTGAAGACCCGGCCCGGAGCGGACGACAGGTAGTCGAGCAGCTCGAACTCCCTGAAGGTCAGATCGATCTCCTCCCCGTCCGCCCGCACCACGCGCGCCGCGCGGTCGATGACCACGTCCTCCACCGGCCCGGCCGGCCGGGCGTGCCGCAGGTGGACGCCTTGGCCGCGCTCGCCCTGCCGTACGGCCTGGGTGTTCGGAACGCTCCGGGAGGAGGACTCGGTGAACTGGGCGGATTGGGCGATCTGGGCCGCCTGCGAGAGCTGAACGGCGTCGAGCGCCTGCCGTCCGCCCTCCATCGGCACCATGTGCCCGACGATCACGAGCGCGGCGTCGACCCCGGGGATCGGCAGCACGCTGAGCACGGTCCCCTCCTCGATCGGCGGCAACTCGCCGCCCGGGCTGCGGCCCTTCTCGTGACCCTGCTCTCGCTGGCGTGCGGCGAAGTCGATGACATGGGACATTCGCGATTCTCCTTGCCTGATGACGGTCTGCCGGATTGGGGTGGAGCCGGCGATCAACAGGCGGCGCCGCAGACGCGGAGCAGATCGATGTGACGACGCTCGGTCAGTCCTCGCCATGAAGTCATGACGTCATCGTGACACGAATATTCCATGCTGTTCAAGTAGGAAAAAGGGGTTTACTGAAATTGGCCGAGATAAACCGGAGACCTGGTCGTCGACGCACTCGGCGCTGATGCCGTACGGCTGCCGCCGTTTCCTCCGACGGTCCGTTTTCGCGAGAGCTGGGCTCAGCTCGCCGGAGCCGTGTGCCCGGCCACCGCGGCCATGGCGGCGCCGATGATCCCGGCCTCGTTCCGCAGTACGGCCGGCACGACCGGGGTGTCGCCGAGATCGATCAGCGGCAGGAACTTGTCCGCCTTCTTGCTGACGCCGCCTCCGACGATGATGAGGGTGGGCCACAGCAGGTCGCGCATGTGGACGAGGTACTCCTCCACGTGGACGGCCCACTTCTCCCAGCTCAGGTCGTGGGCCTCCCGCGCGTGATCGGACGCCCGGTGCTCGGCCTCCTTGCCGCGGATCTCCACGTGGCCGAACTCGGTGTTGGGCACCAGCCTGCCGCCGGTGAACAGCGCGCTGCCGATGCCGGTGCCGAAGGTCAGCATCAGCACGACCCCCGCATGGCCGCGCCCGGCGCCGAAGGCGACCTCGGCGATGCCGGCCGCGTCGGCGTCGTTGAGCACTGCGACGTCCTCGCCGAACAGTTCGCTCGTCTTGACGCCGATCCAGGAGCGGTCCACGTTGGCGGCCGTCCGGATCACCCCGTCCCGGACCACCCCCGGGTAGGTCACGCCGACGGGACCACTCCACGAGAAGTGCTCGGTGATCAGCTTGACGGTCTCAGCGACGGCCGCGGGAGACGACGGGACGGGGGTGGGGATGCGGATCCGCTCTCGCGTGAGCCGGCCCGCGACGGTGTCCACCGTGGCGCCCTTGATCCCCGAGCCTCCGATGTCGATGCCCAGCGCTTCCATGAACTTCCTCGGCTTCCTCGACTTCTCCAGGGGTCCGGCGATCACGCTACCCCTCCACTCGGGATTATGCGCTTGATCATGCTGCTCCTCGGCGTGTTACGACATGGCCGCCGGGTATCGATAAAAAGGGAGAAATCACCACAAGGGGGACGAAATGATCAGCACCCTTCATCGGATGGGGCTACGCTCCAACATGATGTACATGGCCGGCATGGCCTCGATCGGCCTCTCGGTCGCTTCATGGTTCGTCTCCAAGGAGTACGAGTCGGCCGGGCTGGACCGGGCGGACCGCTGGGCCCTCTTCGTGGGCGAGTGGGCGCCGACGTTCTTCGCCATGGGCGTCGCCCTTCGCATCGAGGAGACCCACGTCGAGAAGGGGCGCGAGACCGCGGAGTGGGAGGAGCAGGCAGCCGAGCACGGCATCCGTCGTCCGTCCCGCGCGGGCGTCTAACGGCATCCCTTCACGTCGGCAGCCCGGGTGGGCGCTGGCCCCGATCCAGGGGCGTCCGGCTTGCGCCCACCCCGGGTGCTCTGTCGCGGTCCCCCTCGCAGCAGAACCGGCCGTCCGGGGCAACCTGGCGCACAGCCGGGGGCAGGCCGGTGATGCGGCGGGCGCGGCCACCGCATACGAAGTCCCCACCGACTGTCCGCGGGCGCTGGGACCTGACCGCCCCAAACCCTGAACACTCGGGGCGACCTGGCGGAAGCGTGCGTCTTGCATAAATGACGTGGTCAACGACGCCGCCAAGGTCGTACACGTCTACTCGATCATGTGGGGCGGGCCGTCCGCCGCCACCTCGGCCACGCTTCTGCCGAGACCACCCAGCCGTACGCGCTGCTGGACGACAAGGTCGCCGACGCCGAGATCCGCGCCGCCCGCCGACGCCGCGACCAAGCGTCCAACTGATTACCAGCTCGGCCGACCGGCCCGCTACTGCGGCACCCCCGTGCTGTTAGGCCGCCCACCGGGCCGCCGCGCCAGCGAGGCCGCCGGGCACCTCGTGTGGATCCGCCGACGCCTGGCCGCCGACCTCGCTCGTATCGACGAGCTGCGCGAAGAGCCCTGATGACTCCTAACTTGCCTAAGCATAGTTGACGCATCACTTAAGTGTCGTGTAATAATTGACACGTCAATTACAGGGCCGCGCCGCCGGGTGCCGCCCTTCCTCCCCCCCAGGAGTGCCACATGTTCTCCAAGAAGTCCCCCAAGGCCGCATTCGCCCCCGTGCCCAAGAGGCGCAGGGTGATCGGCGCCATGACCGGCCTCGCCGTCGCCGCCACCCTCGGCGCTGCCATAGCCATCCCAGCCGAGGCGCAGAGCCAGGGATCGCACGATGCCTCGTCCGGATACTCGTCCCACCACCACCCCAAGTCGCCAAGGCAGGTCGCCGCGGCGTTCTACGCCAGCTACAACGGGGACCTGGCTGCCGGCTTCGAACGCTATATCTCGAAGAAGCTGGTGCTCCACGGGTTTGACGGCCCCAACAGCCGCGATGCCTGGCTCCAGGGTGACCTCGAACTGAAGGCGTCGCTCACCGGTTACAAGCTGGAAGTGCTCGACCAGATCGCGGAAGGCGACAAGGTCGTCACACGCTGGGTCCTCGGGGGTGTCCACACAGGGACGATCTTGGGAATCCCTCCGTCCGGCCGCAAGGTCAGCCTCAGTGGCATCTCCATCGACCGCGTGGTAGGAGGCCAGTCCGTCGAACACTGGTCGGAAGGAAACTTCGGCAGGTTCCTGGACGAGCTCCGCGGTGAGACCCCCAGCGCCAAGTAGCGCTGCGCGGCGGCCCATGCCCCGGTCGGCGATGACCTGGGCATAGGCCGCCGTCCAGGGAGCAGCAACGTCGTATCGTTGTCCACGCCCGTGGCCCCATGATGATCAAGTGCGCCGAGACCGCAATGATCACTCATAGCCACGGGCGCTCTGCATCCAGGGCCGCAGTCAGTCGACCCTCACCCGTACTGCGCTGGCGCCGTGACCTGATCGCCGCACGTCACGCTCACAATTCCCAGCGCGTCGGCCACCCACGGTCCGGTCGATCCGCAGCCTGGCACTCCGCTCGGCGCGGGAGAACAATGGCTGGGGCTACCGGCGCATCCACGGTGAGCTACATGTCCTCGGCGTCAAGGTCGCCGCGTCCACTGTCTGGGAGATCCTCAATGCCGGCATCGACCCGGCGGGACGAATGAAGACGCGTGCGGAGCGTCGCGGCGATCTCGCCTGCCGCGAGGAGTTGGTCTGGTGTAAGCGCGTCGACGAAGAGTTCGCGGACGGCGCGCAGGTGCGGAACTGTGGCACGCCGGAATGTCTCGGCGCCGGTCGGGGTGAGCACGACCTCGGCTCCGCGGTTGTCGGTGGCGCACTCCTCGCGGCGGATGAGCCCGCGCCGCTCCATGCGGGCGAGGTGATGGGACAGGCGGCTGCGTTCCCAGCCGATGTGGGCCGCGAGCTCGGAGGAGCGCATCCGCTGCCCCTGCGACTCGCTGAGGGCGAGTAGTACTGCGTAGTCGCCCGGCGACAGCGAGGACTCGCTCTGCAGCCGCGACGAGAGTTCGGAGCGGAGTGCATCCGCCGTCTCGATGAAGTCCCGCCAGATCCGCCGCTCCTCTGCGCTCGGCAGGTGGCGTCCCCTCTGCCGCCGCGGTGTGTCCTCCGTCATGGGACCCTTTCTGATTGACGCATCAATTATATCTACGTTACGGGATATCGCCACCCATCGCCGGCTGACCGTCTCTCGTAGGTCCGTCTCGGAAACGGTCGTTTCCGGGACGGCTCCACGAGGACTCACGGCTGTTGATTCCGTAGTTGTGTGCACGGGCGACCTGGGGCTATGGGCCGATATGCAGGGCCGCAACCAATCCGGCCATGGACCCATCGACGGGGCAGCGGCTGTGCCCCTGCTCGGTTAGGACACCAGCTTCGCCATCACCGCGGGCGGCAGAGCCGGGTTGGCGGCCGCCGCCTCCATCACTTGCCCGTCGTCATCGGCGAGCAACTCGACGATGACCTGTGACGGCAGAGCCGGATGACCTGCGGCGATGCATCGGGCCTGCCGCTCTGACAAGCAAGCCAGCAGCGCCGGAGCCGTCACGTTGCGGTGCCGGGCGACCTCACGGAACGCCTTTGGCACCAGCGGCCGGTGCCGGGTCAGGTCCTCCAGCAACGCCGGTGAGGCGTCCGGGTTCTTCGCCACCTTGGCCACGACCCGCACCCCGTGCCGGTCCACCATGGCGCGTAGCCGAGCTTCAGACAAGCCCGGGTGCGGCGCGATGGACTTGACCACCTTGGCGTCGGAGTCGGCGGCCAGCACGCGGATCAGGCCGTCACCGATCGCGGGATTCTCGGCGAGAGCGGCACGGACACCGGGTTCCGGGCTGGTGGCGAGGCGTTCGTACATCTCCGGAGGCAGGTCGGTGCGAACGGCCAGCGGCCAGCGCAGCAGCATCGAGGGATGGTCGGCGAAGCCGATGACGGTCGCGGTGGGCGTGGCCGGGTTCCACAGCGCGCTCACGTGCATCTGGTGAACGGTGGACTCGTGGGAGCTGTCACATGAGGCACCGGGCGGCAGGTCACAGTCGAGCCTGGGGCAATGCGGATCGTGGGTGAACGGCGTTTCCGCGCGGTCGCAGACCAGGCACCGCCGCGCCGGGGGCAGCCCTTCGCCAGTGATCAGCGCGGCCAGCACCGCCGGCGGTGTCGCCTCGTTGCCCGCCACCGCACGGCGGACTTCGGCATGCGGATGCTCCGCGAGCCGGGCGGCCATGTCCGGCGTCGTCCACATCGCGAGTTCCACGACGACCGGTATGTCCGCGTCGGCTGCGAGGATCTTCCTCACATCGGAGGGGAGGCCAGCGCAACCGCCTGTGCGCGGGTGAGGTCCTCACGCTCGGTCAGATTCGCGGCGATGTCCTCGTCGGCAGTCGTGATCAGCCGATCGACCAGATCAGACGGCAGGGCCGGATTGCTGGCGAGGCCGCACAGGACATGGTTCACGGGAACATCCTGCCCAGGCCGTGATCACATGGCTCGCGATTATTCCGGCGGTGACGAGTTCCCGGCTGCTGGCCGGCCGCGTACCCTGGCCGGCCTGGCCGCCATCGCTGCGCACGGCCGAAGGGGGGACCGCCGCCCCCGCGGTGACTCCGACGTGTGTACGGCGCCCGGGCCCGCCGCGCCCATGGGAAGCGGGTCAGTACGATCGCCAAGCGCCTCGGCATCGGGTGCTCCACGCTGTACCGAGCCCTGGGAGCCGATAACCCCACCCCATCCACGTTTCGCTGTGACAAGGGAGAGCTCTGGACCCGCGGTTGGACAGCGGGGGAGACCCTACCGCCGAATACGTTTCGATGATGCAAGGCGCTTGCCCAGCCGTTGTGCCGGAGCTTCAACCAAACGCCATGTGAGCGCACTAAGCCCGAGTAGTAACCCCACCACGCAGGTTAGAGCGGTTAGTCGCAGGCTTAGGGGTACAGTCAGCGGCTGTTGCCAGAACCACTCGACGCTTTCCAATAGCAGCGGGTGCAGAAGATAAATGGAGTAGCTGACCAGACCCAGCCAGCGGAGCACCTGCGGCATCCTTCGGTGCCGCAGTGCCAGTCCGACGGCGAAGGTGATCCAAGCGGCGGCCATGGCCGTTTGAGAGCCGAAATCATCCCGTGCCAGCCAGATCCCAGCCAGCGGAATCAGAGCTACCCATCTCGCTTGCTTCCAGGAGATCTCGCGCCGCTCGGCCCGATACAGGGCCGTGCCGGCGAACATCGTGGCCATGATCAGCAAGCCCTGCCATGGGCCCGGATAGCTCTGGTTGACCGCCAGTAGCACCAGCACGGTGATCCCAATGACGATCGCGCCGGCTTGCCGGACCGGGTTTGAGCCTTTTAGCACGGCGGCCAGGCCCAGTGCCACCAGTGCGGTCACCACCAGGGTGACCGTCAGCATCCGGGGGGATCCGCCAGCCGATAACAATGTGACCGGCAGGGTGCCCGCGCCCAGCACCGCCACCGTAGCGAAGGCGAGTGCGCTCGTGGTGCTTCTTCGGTTGATGCCGAGGATGAACATCGCGGTAAGCAGAAGATAGAAGGCCATCTCATAAGACAGCGTCCACAGCACGTTGATCAGGTTCGGCATGTACAGCAGGTTCTGCAGCATGGTCAGGTGGCCAAGGACCAGGGGAACCGGCCGGGAGCTCCACCAGATGTGAGGGTCGACCCAGCCCAGCGTCATCAGCAGTACCATGCCGGCTACGCCCACTCCGAACAGCGGATATAGCCGGAAGAATCGAGAAACCCAAAAGGCCCGCAAGCTACCTCGCCGTTCAAGGGAGGCGGGGACGATGTATCCGCTGACCAAGAAGAACACCATCACCCCATACCAGCCGGGTTCGAAAGCAGCCTTGACAGGAAGTCGAGCCTCGGGCAATAGGGGCTTGAGTGAATGCTCAAAGACTACTGTCAAAGCGGCGATACCGCGCAGGGCGTCAAGCCATCCTAGGCGTTGCCGAATTTGCTGTGGTACTACCTGAGCTGTAAGCACCCGACTCATCCTAGCGATCAATGAACACCTGTGTGATTAACGCGGAATTGATAGCGGTCGAGAGCGCCCTGTGGTATGTGCCCCCTGCTGGGAGCGGCGCGTTCGCGAACACTGACCGGCGACCGTCAAGGACCGGAGTGGGCTCTCGCAGACGAGGGTGTTTTGCGGTTTCCCCCTGCGTGGACGCCATCATGAGATATCTGGAGTACCGATCTTGACTTGGCCGTTAGGTTCCGTTAAGCGGAAAGGTGACCATCCTGGCGCGATTCGTGATGTCCCCAGCTCGAAAGCGATAAGCAATTAGCGCCGCTGTAAATTTAGAAGGCTAAACGTGTGACAACGTTCACACTTTGCGGATCCATTCATGTCTCGTACTCGGGGGCCTTATGAAGACCTTTAAAGCCGTCCGCAATCTGGAAAATATGATCAACCACAAACCCGCCTGGACGGGCCTCGCCTCCCGCCTGCCGGACGCGGGCGGTTCCGTCGTGCAAGCCCCCCGGCCAACTTCGACGACTAACGCCTGCGATCCTCGGCCCCGGCAAGGCCCGCGCTCACCGCTCTGACCTGGTGAAGCTCCGGGCCGGATAGGACCTCGCTGACCGGGGGCCAGGAGCCCCACGGTCCTGGCCCGCCCCGCTGGATAGGGTTTCGTCACGCAATCCGTGACGAAACATGGAGGTGAGTGTGGCGCCCATCGGCTGGGATCTGATCGCGGCCGCGCTGCTACGCAGGATGCGACCGGACGTTCAGGCCGCGTCCTGGAGTCCCCCGAGTGGCAGGCGCTTGATCCCGAGGTGCGCGAGCGCCGACCCCGGCCCCCGAGCTCGACCACGCCCGGACGGTGCTTGCCACGCTCGCCGGGCTGGCCGGCTCCCCTGGACCCGATACGCCGCCGCCGCTGGTACACCGACGACGAACTCGCCGCCGTCCAGGTCGTCAAGAGCGGCGACGTGTACGGCTCCTACTGGGTCATCGCCGCTGGGGAGCTGCTCGGCACCGTCCGGCCGCACCTGCCCGCCCGGGGAACCCCGTTCCGTGACCCCGTCGTGAGCCGAAGTGGGACGTGCCGGTGGTGAGCGCGCGAGCCGCCGAGATCGCGGCGTGGCTCACGAGCCGTCCCGCTCACGCCGGGGACACCCGGATCCTCGCGATAGAGGGACGCTCGGGAGCCGGCAAATCGACCCTCGCCGCGGCCGTCGCCGCCGAGCTGCCCGCGCCGGTGATCCGGATGGACGATCTCTACGACGGTTGGGACGGCCTTCTTCCCGGAGTTAACGCCCTGCTGGAATGGGTGCTCCAGCCGCTCGCGCTGGGCAGGACGGCACGCTGGCGCCGCTACGACTGGGATCGGAGCCGGTACGCCGAATGGCACGAGCTGCCTCACACCGGCGCGCTCGTCATCGAGGGCGTCGGTTCCGGCGCTCGCCGGGCTTCACCGTACCTGAGCGGGCTTGTGTGGCTGGAAGCGGAAGGCGATGTGCGCAAGAAACGGGCGCTGGCGCGTGACGGCGATCTCTTCACGCCCCACTGGTCGCGCTGGGCGGCCCAGGAGGAGCGCTACTACGCCTCGGACGATGTCCGCTCACGCGCCGACCTCACCATCGTCACCGGCTGACCCAGCGGCCGTCGAACCATCTGAAGCTCTTCCCGATATGCTCGTCAGGTGACCGACCTCACGGACTTCGCCCGGCTGGTCCCTGGCGACCATGGCCTCTGCGTCGTCTCGACTTCACGGAGCGACGGAACCATCCGCTCCTCGGTGGTGAACGCGGGCGTGCTCGGCCATCCCACCACCGGGCAGCCGGTGGTCGGCTTCGTCGTACGGGGAACCGCCCGCAAGCTGGCGGACATGCGTGCCCGGCCGTACGCGACCGTCGTGGTGCGAAGCGGCTGGCAGTGGGCCGCCGCCGAAGGCCCGGTCGCCCTGTCCGGCCCCGGCGATCCGCCGCCTGGCGTCGACGCGGAGGGCCTCCGGCTTCTCCTCCGCGACATCTTCAAGGCGGCGGGCGGAACGCACGACGACTGGGACACATACGACCGGGTCATGGCCGAGGAACGCCGCACCGCCGTCCTCCTGACGCCGCGGCGCGTCTACTCCAACCCCGCCTGATTCACCGGACACGCGTTCCTGGCCGAAGTCTCCCCTTTGGTGACTATTCGAGGCTGGAGCGGTACTCCTCGTCCGACACGGGCCCGTGCCAGTGGGTCTTTCCGCTCGCCGTCACGGCGATGTGGACGAGGGTGTCGTCGGCGACGGCGCCGTGCCAGTGCTTCTCACCAGGCTGCACGTGGATCCAGTCCCCGGGGCCCACCTCGGTTCCCTTGCTTTCGCCCCATCGCGTGATGACGCCTCGTCCGGACAGCACGTAGAGCGCCTGCTCCCCGTCGTGGGTATGCCAGCCGGAGCGCGCCTCCGGGTCATAGGAGAAGCGCTGGGCCCGCAGGCCGTCCGGCTGAACCGCCTCGAGAGCGGAGGCCTCCCAGACACCGTCCGTGAACCTGTCCGGCCCTGGCCTGCTGACTTTGATCTCGTTCTCGCGCACGAACCTCATCGCGACCCTCCGCTACGACGAACCATCGGACTCGAACACCGTGGCGACACGATCCCCCGCCAGTCAACCCCTTCCCCATTGGCGAGTCGATAAGGCCCGGGCGCACACGCGGCGGCCGGGAGCCTTCGCACTCCTACCCGAGCTGGCCGGCGATGGACTTGGCCCAGGCCCGGACCTGCTCGGGGTTGCGGAAGTCGCCGGCCATCGTCCGTGCCATGGCGGAGGCGGGGAATCCTCGCGCGTCCGCCGCGAGGCGGCCTCCGAAGGTCATGTGGCCGATGGCGCCCAGACGGGCCATCCACTTGGCCGCCTTCCGCACCGGAGGGATGTCCTTCTCCTCGGCGGAACGGTCGAGGGGACCGCTGCTGAACATCCAGACCGACGACGACTGAAGCGTCTTCTCGTGGCGGCGGGCGAACCGCCGGGCGTCCCTGTGCCAGGAGCCCATGTAGACCGCGCCGCCGAGTATCACGGCGTCATAGCCGCGCGCGTCGACCGCCGCATGCGCCGGGAGCACGTCGGCCTGGTGGCCTTCCTCCCGTAACGCCGCGCCTATCCACTCGGCGATCTCCGCCGTCGAGCCTCTCTTCGAGCCGTACGCCACGAGCACTCGCGCCATGACACTCATCTCCTTCGGCAGGCTGGAGACCGGCTCCCGGAGCCCGCCAGACCGGTCATCGCTCTGTTTGGCCTGGCCGGACGATCGCGACGGGGCAGTGCGCCCGGTAGAGGACGCCGTGGCTGACCGAGCCGAGCAGCGCTCCGCCGAACCCGCCACGCCCCCTCGACCCCACGACGACCAGGTCGGCGGTCCGCGAGGCGTCCGCCAGGGCGGGGATCGGGTGCCCGCAGACGGCCGACTCGACCAGCGGGACGTCGGGATGCTTGTCGCGCCACGGAGCCAGCCGCTGCCCGGCCGCACTCGACTCCCGGTCGAAGATCTCCCCCATCTCCCGCGTGTAGCCGACGGCGAAGGGCGAGAACATGGGGATGTCCCAGGCGTACACAGCGCGCACGCGGGCCTGCCGCAGCCTGGCCTCCTCGAACGCGAAGTCCACGGCCGCCTCGGAATGGGGAGATCCGTCGAAGCCGACGACGACCTCGCCGTACACGGCCTGCTGGGTTCTCCGGACGACGACCAGGGGAGCGACCGCGTGCGTGGCGAGTCCCAGCCCGACGGATCCGAGGACCAGTCCGGCGAAGCCGCCCATGCCCCGGCTGCCGACGACCACGACGCCGGCCCGCGCGGACTCGGTCATGAGCCGTTCGATGACGGCTCCCGTGACGAGGCCCGTGGTCACGTCGAGGCCGGGCGCGTGCTGCCGGGCCCGGTCGGCGGCCAGGGCCAGGACGCCCTCGCAGTGCTCGGTCAGCGACTCGCCGAAGCCCTCGATGCCGTGGAAGGGGTACTCGTTGGCCCACGGCTCCCGCACGTGGACGATCCTGAGCCTGGCGCCTCTCCTGTGGGCGTCGTCGGCGGCCCAGTCGACTGCGGCCAGAGCGGGCCTGGATCCGTCTACGGCGGCCACAATGAGTCCGGCCATGATCGATCTCCTCCGGGTAGGTCTGCGAATTTCATGACATCCCGGCGGAGCGGGCCCGCACAGTGGCCGAACGGCCCTGACACAAGGGACCTCCGACTCCTGTGTCTCATCCCGTATGGCGATGTGATGGAGGCGTAGGTCAAGAGAAGACGGAGGTAGGGCTAATGAGCGTACCGATGCGGCGGGAATCGAGAGGGCTCGTTCCCGAACTCTTCGACTGGCTGGAGGCACCGCTGGCCGCGCTGCGGCCGGTGACAGGGCAGCCGATCCGGTTCGAGGACTACGTCAAGGAGGGCCGGTACGTCCTGCGTGCCGAGCTCCCCGGGATCGACCCCGAGAAGGACCTTGAGATCACTGTGGCCAACGGCGTTCTGACCATCCACGCCGAACGGCGTCACGAGGAGCGGCACGCGTATCGGACCGAGTTCCGGTACGGCGCGTTCACCCGCTCCATCCCGCTGCCGCCCAACGCGGACGAGCGGAACATCAAGGCCACCTATGACCAGGGAATTCTCGAAGTCGTGGTGCAGCTCACCGCCGAGGAAGAAGAGGGCCGGCGGATCCGCGTCGAGAGGCCCGGCGGCCAGGCGCAGCTTGGCGAGCAGCAGGTCCGGCAGCCTGGGGAGATGGCTGAGGAGACGGCCGAGTTCGCCGAGCGGCCGGCGGAGGAGACCGAGTTCGCCGGGGGTCCGGCAGAGGAGTCAGCGGAGCTCGGCGAGGAGCCGGCCGAGGCGTCCGCGGAGTATGGCGAACGGCCCGCCGACCAGTCCGGCAGCCAGCCGGGCATGTCGAGCTGAGCTCCCCCCTTCAAGACGGGCCCGTCCGGCCGGGGCGGGCCCGGCTTGGGCTCCGAGGCGGCCGACCACGCCGACCACGCCGACCACACGGACGAAGACGCGGACGCGGAACGTCACGATCAGGGATGTCAAGCCGTTCGGCGACGGCACTCCCTTCACGAGCCGGGCCTTTACGAGCCGGGACTGCGGGGTCAGGACCGCGCCAGGAGCGTCAGGAGCGGACGACGGCGACCGGGCAGTGGGCGTGGTGCAGGACGGCGCGGCTGACGGATCCGAGCACGACCGACCCCAGGGCGCCGCGGCCATGGGACCCGACCACGAGCAGGTCGGCCTTGCTGGACGCGTCGGTGAGCGCGTCGACCGGGTGCGCGAAGAGGACGTCCTCCGTCACCGGCACGTCGGGGTATTCGCTCCGCCATACGTCGATCTTCTGGGTGGCGGCCCGTTGCTGGGCCTCCCGGACCTCGTCCATGTCATAGGTGATCTCGGTCGCGAAGGCGTGCACGGGGAACTGCCACGCGAAGACCGCGCGAAGCGCGCCGCCGCGGAGCCTGGCCTGCTCGAACGCGTACGCCACGGCGGGCTCGCATTCCTCGGAGTCGTCGATGCCCACGACGACCTCCCCGTGCTTGTCCTCCCATCCGGGGCGTACGACCACGACCGGGCCGTGGGCCTGGCCGGCCACGTGCGTGCTGACCGAGCCGACCACGATTCCGGCGAAGCCCCCCAGCCCCCTGCTGCCAAGGACGACCTCGGTCGCCTCCTTGGCCTTGTCACGCAGGACCTTGGCCGGCAGGCCCTCGATGATCTCCGTACTGACCGTCACACCGGGCTGGCGCCTGCGCGCGGCCTCGTCGGCCTGGGCCAGCGCGCGTTCGGCGTGCGTGGCCAGCGGATCACCTTCGTACGACGGGAACTTCGCGATGCCGTACGCCCACCGGTCGACGACGGAGACGAAGCGCAACGGGCAACCCCGGCGGGCGGCGTCGTCCGCGGCCCACTCGGCGGCGGCCAGCGCGTTGGGCGAGCCGTCCGTGCCCGCGATGATCGGATCGGTCATGGCTTCCTCCTTTTTCTCCATGGGACCTTGCCTGGGGAAAGGCTCCCCAGGGCCGGAGGTCCCGAGCTCCACGGCCGAAAGACGGCTCTTACCTACGGCAGGCCGTACCAGGTCGAAAGTCCCTTCCAGCGGCCCGTTCGCCGGAGGGATGCTGGATGCCGGGAGGTGTTCGTCATGAAGACCAAACGATGGACCGTGGAGATCTTCCTCAACGAGGACGACAACGACGACCTCACCACCGCGACCGCCGTGCTGTACACGGGAGCGGGCAGGAGGCACGAGAGCGTCGGCCACGCCCGCCGGAACCCGTCTGACCGGCCGGTCCCGGAGATCGGCGACGAACTGGCGGCGGGGCGCGCGCTTTCCGATCTGTCGGCCAAGCTGATCGGCGACGGCGCGGAGGACGTCGCCCAGATGGCCGGACCGGCGTACGAAACGCACTGACCACGCACCGACCACTGGGCATTGGGGCCACTGGGCCACTGGGCCACGATCGACGGCGGATGGCCCCGGTCGTGACGCCGGGACCGGTCGTGAGGCGGCGGACAAGTCGGCAGGCCGGGGGTCGTGAGACTCGGCCGTGAGACTCCGAGTGCGGTCGCCGGCCGGATTCGGTTGACCGCTGGGCGAGGCCCGGGAGCCCGCGCACGAGTCACGGGGAGTCACTCCTCACGGGTGACCTCCTCCGGGTCCTTGTCCTCGCGGATTCCCCGCCACGAGGGATGGCGGAGCCGGTGCTCGCCGGTCCACTCGGCGTACTGGACCTCGCCCACGAGGACGGGCTCCACCCAGTGCGCGCCCCTGGCCTCCTCTCGCGGGGGCCCCTCGTCGTAGGGCGGCGTGTCCCGCTCCAGCGGCGCGAGCCGTTCGGCCAGGTCGCGGAGCGTCGCCTGGGTGAATCCCGTCCCGACACTCCCGGCGTAGCGGAAGCGGCCCTGGTCATATACGCCCACGAGCAGCGACCCGATCACGCCGCGGCGACGGCCCTCCCCCGGTTTCCAGCCGCCCACGACGACCTCCTGCGTGCGGAAGTTCTTGACCTTCACCCAGTCCGGAGAGCGCCTGCCGGGCCGGTACGGCGAGGTCAGCCGCTTGGCGACCACTCCCTCGAAGCCCAGCCGGCGCGACTCGGCGAGGGCGTGGGCGCCGCCGTCCCGGTAGTACGGCGGGACGTCCCAGTGCGCTCCCCTCTCCACGAGCTGCTCCAGGAGGCCGCGGCGAGCGGTGTACGGCATGGCGATCGAGGACGCCGCGTTCACGTGCAGCACGTCGAACAGCAGGAAGGTAACCGGCACCGTCGTCATCAACTGAGCGATCTTCACCTCGTGCCGCTGGTGCATCCGCGGCTGCAACGCCTCGAACGACGGCCTGCCCCGCTCGTCGAACGCCACGATCTCCCCGTCGAGCACGAGATCGTGGCCGCCCACGGCTCTGGCGAGCCCGAGCGTCTCCGGGTACGCCGCGGTGATGTCCTTGGCGTTCCTGGAGATCAGCCGGAGCCTGCCGCCCTCGATGTAGGCCAGCGCCCTGACGCCGTCCCACTTCATCTCGTGGGCGTACCACTCGTCGGGCTCCGGCATCGTCCCGGGCTGCGCCAGCATCGGCGAGTACACCGGCAGTCCGCTGCCCATGGCGGACCTTCAGTCGATCAGGTCGGTGCCCTGTTGGTCGGTGAAGAGTCCGGCGGCGCGCATCTCCTCGGCGAGCCAGGCGAGCGGGGCTCCTGGCGGCACACCGTTCCCGGCCACCATGCCGCTCGGCTGCACCACTCCGTTCGGCGGCACCATGCCAATGCCCTGCCCGGCGGCCACGCCGTACCCGGAGACCACGCCCTGCCCGGCAGCCACGCCGTAACCCGAGACCACGCCCTGTCCGGGAACCACGCCGTTCGCCATCATCACGCCGTCGCCCATCACCATGCCGTGCCCGGCCACCACCCCATTTCCCGGAATCATGCCGTCGGGGGGCGCCATGCCGTTCCCGATCAGCATGCCGTTCCCGGCTCCGGCCACGCCGCTCCAGGACACGGGCTCGATCCCCGGAAGGGGCCCGGGAAGGGGCCCGTTTCCCAGCACCGGCCCATTCCCTGAGGCAGGCCCGTGCCCGAAGACAGGGCCAGTCCCAGAGGCGTATCCGTGTCCGGAGACGTAACCGTGTCCGGAGACAGGGCGGTTCCCGGGAACGTATCCGTGTCCGTTGATCGGGCCGTTGCCCGAGGGCGGCCCTCCTCCAGCGGCGGCCTGTCCCTGCGCCGGATGCGCGGCCGGAACGATCAGCCCGGCCCAGAGCATCTCGACGGTGAGCCGGTCGAGCAGAGGCCGCACCTCGCCGGCTTGCGGCGCGACGTGCGCGAGCGCCGGCCCGAGGGCGACCACCGCGTTCGGCAGGCCTGCTCCCGTGCGGTGCGGGTCACCCAGGTCCAGAGCGATGCAGCTCGACTTGATGATCTGGAACAGGCGGTCCACCCGGCGGGCGTCGCGCGCGCTGTAGCCGTTGCTGAAGTCGCCCCTGAAGTCGCCCCTGAAGTCGGCATGGTGCGCCAGCACGAGGGCCGCCAGGCCGGAGACGTGAGGCGCGGCCATGGACGTGCCGTCCAACGCGGCATAGGAGTCCGGCGGAACGGCGGACAACACGGCCACGCCGGGCGCGCAGACGTCGACCTCGGGCCCATGACAGCTGAACCGGGCCGAGAAGTATCCCTCGACGGTCCATTGCCCGAGGATCTCCGCGGCATGGGACGAGCCGACCGGAAACGCGTCGGCCCTGCCGATGGCCGCCACGGTGAGAACGCTCGGCAGGTTGCCGGGGAAGCCGACCGGACCGCCGTCGTTGCCCGCGGCGACGACGCACGCCACGCCCGCGTTGCGGGCCTGGTCGATCTTGGCGGCGACGAGCTGGGAGGGATGCCTGCTTCCCAGGCTCAGGTTCACGATGTCGATCCCCTGCTCGATGCAGTAATCGAGCGCCTCGATGAGATCGCTGAACCGGCCTCCAGGGAAGATCTTGCAGGCGTGGACCTCCGCCTCGACGGCGAAACCGACGATGCCCCGGCCGTTGTCCGCTCCGCTGATGATCCCGGCGCAGGGCGAGCCGTGGGAGGCCGCGTCCACCGTCCAGCCGTCAGGCTCGCGCCCCACCAGATCGACTCCGGCCGTCACCCGGTCGAGCAGATCGGGATGGTCCGTGGCCGTTCCCGAGTCGACGATGGCGATCTTGACTCCGGCGCCGCGGAATGTCGGGGGCAGCCGGTCGAGGCTCATCGCCTGCTGCCCCCAGCCGAACACCTGCCGGCCGGGAAACCCCTCGAACGTGTCCGACAGCTTCGTCAGCTCGATCAGGTTGTCCCTGGTCGTCGACAGGGCCGGCCGGTGGAGCCGGCGGCTCCAGTAGCCCGAGCGCGGTTTGACCACGACACCGGCGATGGAGTCCGGCGTCTCCCCCACCATCGTGATCGTCGCGCGGCCGTCGGCTCCCGTCACGGCCTGCGCCGGCCAGCCGTACCCGGTGACGAACACGGTCGCCGCCGGAACGGGCTTACCCTCGGCATCCCGGACCAGGAAGGTGAAGGTGCTCTCGAGTCCCGCGGGAAGAACGGCCGCCGCGGCCCGCCGCTTCCGGGGCGGCATGGGCACCTCGGTGCAGGTGAGCAGCCGATCACGTTCGATGTGCACCTGGGGCAGCCGTCGCCGCAGGTCGAGCGCGTGCTGGGCGGTCATGTCCACGACCACGACGGCGGGATACCCGTTCCCCGCCCGCGCCGGAATGAGGCGGTGCACGCGCACTTCGGGGTCGTCCTCCAGCAGCTTGTGCACGGCGCCCCCGTCGAGAGCCGGCCCACCCACACCGATGGCCGCGAGGTACGGCTCGGGCAGCGCCGCGACCATGTAGCGCCGAGGACGGGGCTCCACGACCTGCGGCCCCTGCCGCGGCGTCTGCCTCGCCCGGTTCGGGGCGGGCGTGCGGGGCTCCTCGGTTTCGTTCCTGGGCTTCTCGTTGCTGGTCACTACCGTCTCGACTCTCCCCAGCTCACGCTGGTCTCGCTGGCCGTGCCCGCAGGCTCGACGAGGAATCAGGCTCAATCGTCACTGGCGGCCCACAGCATCACCGGCGAGCGGCGGCAAGGGAGCGAGGGCCGAGCCGTCTTCCACTTCCGATCAGTTCCGATCAGTACGGCAGGGGCCCGGACCGGCCATCGACCGGTCCGGGCGCTCTGTGAGCGAGTCACAGTGGCGGGCTGCCGGGCCGCACGGCGGTGACGGCGCCGTTGCCGTCACCGCCGGCGCCCGTCCTGGCGTCGCCGCTCGTGCTGTCGCCGCCGCAGGCGCCGTCGACGATGCTCAAGACGGACTGGATCTGGGCCATGCACGCCTCGTGCCGGCCTATCCGGTACATCTGCACCGCCTGGACGAGCAGTGGGATGACCCCGGCGATCTGCGGCGCCTGCGGGAGCGACGCCTGCAGCCAGCCGTACAGCTGTTGCAGGGTCACCGCGCACTGCGCCTGCAGCGGGCCGAGCGGCCCGGGCTGCTCAGGGACCGGCCCCATTGCCGATCCCATCGCCGCTCCGATCGCCGGGCCGCCCGCCAGGCCAACCGCCGGACCCACCATCAGGCCGACCGCGTGGCCGGCCGCCGGACTCGTCACCGGTCCCATGGCGGGATTCGCTTCCACGCCGGCTCCGTCCGCTATGGCACCGGGTCCCGGTGGCCGCTCACCCGTCGGGTCCACCATGTGCCTCCGCTCAGAGCCCGGCACCGGCCGGCACCGGAGCCTGCTGATAGGCAGCCTGCTGATAAGGGGCCTGCTGGTGGGTCTGGCCGACCTGCTGGTGGGTCATCTGACCCTGGACGGCCGAGAACGGCTGCTGGCCGTGCTGCTGGCCGACCTGTCCGAGCTGGCCGAGCTGACCCAGGTGGTTGAGCTGCGGGCCGTACATCTGGCCGAGCTGGCCGTGCTGCTGGCCGACCTGACCGACCTGGCCAAGCTGGCCGGGGTAGGGCTGGGCAACCTGTGGGCCGTACATCTGGCCGACTTGCCCAAGGTGGCCGAGCTGACCGAGCTGACCGAGCTGGCCGAGCTGGCCGACCTGCTGGCCGTACTGCTGGCCGAGGTGGTTGAGCTGCCCGAGCTGGGCGCCGTGGGCCAGGTGATTGGGCTGCGGGCCATACTGCTGACCGAGCTGGCCGCCGTACTGCGGGATCTGCTGGGCGACCTGCTGCTGGATCTGGTGGACGTACTGGACGTTCTCCAAGATCTGGCGGGCGGCCGCAGCGCCGTACCGGACGCCAAGGCGGGCGATCTTGGCCCAGAACGTCAGCGGGCTCACCAGGTGCTCCTGCGGGAGGATCTGCTCCTCCTGCTGAACGTCGTTCACCGCAGTCGGGAACGCCGGCTGCGCGCCCATCGCCTGCTGACCCACCAACTGCGGAACCTGGATGCCCAACTGCTGCGCGAGGTGCTGCGGCAGCTGCATGGCGTACTGCTGAGCCTGCTGGAGCTGAAGCTGGTGCTGGAACTGGACGTTCTCCAGGATCTGGCGAGCGACCGCAGCGCCGTACCGGACGCCAACGCGGGCGACCTTGTTCCAGAAGCTCAGCGGGCTGAGCAGGTGCTCCTGCGGGAGGATCTGCTCCTCCTGCTGGATCGCCTGCCCGAACGGCGACACCTGGTGCTGACCCGGCACCTGGGAAATCTGCTGACCGGGCTGCTGCTGGCCGTATGACTGAGCGAACGGCTGGGCGTAGAGCGGGGGTTGGAGGGGCTGATGCTGGGGTGAGAACTGCTGGTGAGCGGCGTATCCGAGGGGGGCGGGCATGTAGGTGGGTTGCATGGCTGTGAACGTCATTGTCACTCCTTCGAGCCGGGGTAGGGTCTGGCTCAGTCGCCCTTGTGATTACATAGCGTGACAAGTCAGGCACACAATGCCATGGACGTAATGGTCTCCCCAAGCCGTTCTTGGTCAACTTGATAGGTTGTTGACGATCACCGGAAAACCACGTCAGGGGGAAAGACGCATGAACGACCTGCCCATCTGCGTGACATGCGGGGTCCAGTACGGCGCAAGCCGCGACAACTGCCCGATATGCGAGGATGAGCGGCAGTACGTCGGCTGGGACGGTCAGCGCTGGACGACCCTCAACGAGCTGCGCGAGGCCGGCCACCGAGCCAGGATCGAGGACGAGGGACCGGGAGTCGTCGGCGTCGGCACGGAGCCTCCGACCGCCATCGGCCAGCGGGCGCTGCTGGTGCGCACGCCGTCGGGCAACGTGCTGTGGGACATGGTCACCCACCTCGACGACGAATTGATCCGGCAGGTCAGGGAGCTCGGCGGGATCCAGGCCATCGCGATCAGCCACCCCCACTTCTACGGCAGCATGGTCGACTGGGCGCACGCGTTCGACGCGCCGATCTACATCCACGCCGCCGACCGGCAATGGGTGGCGCGGCATGACGATTCGGTCGTGTTCTGGGAGGGCGACACCCGGGAGATCGCCGACGGTCTCACCCTCATCAACGCCGGGGTGCACTTCGCGGGCGGACAGGTGATGCACTGGCGCGACGGCCGGGAAGGCGCCCTGTTCTCGGGGGATATCTTCCAGGTCGTGAAGGACCGCCGCTGGGTCGGTTTCATGTACAGCTATCCGAATCTCATTCCCGAGCGCCCGAGGACCATCCGGCGCGCCCTCTCGCTGCTGGAGCCGTACGCCTTCGGCCGTGTTTACGGAGCGTGGTGGCAGCACATCGTGGACACCGACGGCGCCGAAGCGGTCCGCCGCTCCGCCGACCGCTACCTGAGCTTCGCCCTGGACGACGCCAAGCCCGACCATCCGGCTGGGTGACGCCACCAGATCTCCATGAACGCCGCCAGACCAGACCTTCTCCGTAAGGGGCTCCGTACCGGATCAAAAGCCCAAACCCTGGTGACGATAGGGTCGGCGATGCAGCACCGTCGGCATCTCACACGGCATCTCACACGGCATCTCACACGGCATCTCACACGGCATCTCACACGGCATCTCACACGGCATCTCACAGGGGGATCTCATGAGCCTGCCCAACGTCGGCGCGCCGCCCGACCAGGCTCTGCAGGCCGTCGTCGCGCCGCTCAGCCGCAACGCGATCTTCATCATCGTGACCGTGAACCCCGGCGAGGACAGCCGCGCGACCGTGCGTGACCTGTGCGCCGACCTTCCCGGGCTCGTCCGGTCGGTGTCCTTCCGCGACATCGAAGCGCGGCTGTCGTGCGTCGTCGGCTTCGGGGCCGACGCCTGGGACCGGCTGTTCGCGCTCCCCCGCCCGGCCGAATTGCACCCGTTCCGGGAGATCCACGGCGTCCACCAAGCCCCGTCCACCCCCGGCGACCTGCTCTTCCACCTGCGCGCCAAGCGGATGGACCTCTGCTTCGAGCTCGCCTCCCAGCTCCTGAACCGGATCTCCGGCGCCGTGTCAGGCGTCGACGAGGTCCACGGCTTCCGCTACTTCGACGACCGCGACCTGCTCGGCTTCGTGGACGGTACGGAGAACCCGACCGGGGCGGACATCCCCGAGGCCGTGCTGATCGGAGGGGAAGATCCGGCGTTCGCGGGAAGCAGCTATGTCATCGTGCAGAAATACCTGCACGACATGACCGCGTGGAACTCCCTTTCCACGGAGGCGCAGGAGCACGTCATCGGACGGACCAAGCTGACCAACATCGAGCTGGACGACACGGTGAAGCCGACCTGGGCGCACAGCGCGCTCACGACGATCACCGAGGACGGCCGCGAGATGCGGATCCTCCGCGACAACATGCCTTTCGGCAACGTCACCCAGGGCGAGTTCGGCACCTACTTCATCGGCTACGCGAAGTCGCCGGCCACGATCGAGAAGATGCTCGACAACATGTTCGTCGGCCGGCCTCCGGGCAACTACGACCGGATCCTCGACTTCTCCCGGCCGGTCACCGGATCGCTGTTCTTCGTGCCCTCCGTCCCGCTGCTGGAGAGCCTCGCCGAGGGCATCTCAGAGGGCATCTCAGAGGGCACGGCCGAGGAGGGTGCGCCCGCGACGGCGGGGCTCGCCGGGAACACCACAAGCACCACTGCGGCGAACGACGGCTCGCTGGGTGTCGGAACTTTGAAGGGAGTCCCGCAGACATGAACAACCTGCACCGCGAACTGGCGCCGGTCTCGGACGCCGCCTGGGCCCAGATCGAGGAGGAGGCGAGCCGCACCTTCAAGCGTCATCTCGCCGGGCGGCGGGTGGTCGACGTCCTCGGCCCCTCGGGCCCGTCCCTGGCCGCCGTCGGGACCGGCCACCTGCGCCCGATCGACGCCCCCGCCGACGGCATCATCGCCCGGCAGCGTGACGCGGCCCACGTCGTCGAGCTGCGCCGCCCGTTCTCCTTGAGCCGCGACGCGATCGACGACGTCGAGCGCGGATCGGGCGACTCCGACTGGCAGCCGGTCAAGGACGCCGCCCGCGCGATGGCCCTCGCCGAGGACCAGGCCATCTTCGAGGGCTATCTCTCCGGCGGCATCGTCGGCATCAGGCAGAGCAGCGGCGACGAGGCCCTGTCCCTGCCCAGCGACATCACGAAGTACCCGGACGCCATCGCCCAGGCCGTCAGCCGGCTCCGGATGGCCGGCGTGGACGGTCCGTACAGCGTGCTGCTGAGCGCCGACGCGTACACCGGGGTCAGCGAGACGAGCGACCACGGCTACCCGGTGCTGGAGCACATCCGGCGGATCGTCAGCGGCGACATCATCTGGGCTCCGGCGATCAGCGGCGCCATCGTGCTGACCACCCGGGGCGGCGACTTCGCGCTCCACCTCGGGCAGGACATCTCCATCGGCTACGACAGCCACACCGAGACGGTCGTGCGGCTCTACCTGCAGGAAAGCTTCACCTTCCTGCCTCTCACAAGCGAGGCCGCCGTGGCGCTCCTCCCCCTCTGAGCGGCCTCTGAACGGAACGCGGGCCCGCGAGCCCTGATCGCGGCCCCGCATGGCGACATTCCGTCCGCTTTCAGCGCCCAACACAGTCGATCGACTGATCCCCGCCGACGCGTTCATGCCTATGGTCGGGTCATGACCTCGCCTGGATGGAGGAGCGATGAGGGATCTCGCACACAACCCCGCCCTGGACCGCGCTGCCGTACCGATGGTCATTCCCCTGGGCGCGCCGGAATCGCTTGACGCCGAGTTCGTCGGTGACGGCGCGGCGCTGCTGTCCAGGGCTCTGCGGCTGGGGCTTCCGGTGGCGTACGGCTTCGTGGTCCCGGCGGCGGCGATCAACGCGGAGGATTCCGGTATGCTCCCGGCGCTACGGCAGGCCTGGGCGCGGACCAAGGGGCCTGTGCGCATCGCCCTGTCGGTGAGCAGCCCATCCGGTGACGGCTTCGGCGCGGGCCCCCACTTCCACGACGGCAGCACCTGGAACGGCCTGCTCGACGGGCTGTGCGACGTTTTGCTGCACAACAACCTCGAGAACCCCTACACCCGGTGGCGGCCGTGGAGCATCGTGGTCCAGCGTGTGCCGGCCGTACACCGCTCGGTGCTGGCGATGAGCGGCCACCCGCTCAGGCGCCAACGCGGCACGAGCATCTGGACGAGCGTCCCGGAGACGGAGGACCCGGCCGAGGGTCTGGGCTGGATGGGGCGCAGGCGGCTCCGCGTGCTCGCGCGCCCGACGGCCCCGCACGCTGGGCCATCCGGTCGACATCGAGGTGGTGTACGACGCCCAGGGCATCGGAAGGATCGTCGACTGCCGCTCTTACGGCACCGCCCCCTGGGAGTAGTGCGGGAGTGGCGCAGGAGATCGCCGGGACCTGGGCGCCGGACTGATCCCCGACCGGCCGGGCCCGGCGACCGGCTCGCGCGCGCTGCTGAGCCCGCTCGGGCTGGCGTGGCGGTTGAACCGCGGCTCGACGCTCGGCTGGGTGATCGGCGGCGCGGCGTTCGGAGTGGGCGTCGGCTCGCTCGGCGACGCGGTGAACGACGCCATGAGCGGCAACACGGGCGCCACCCAGCTGATCGGCCAGCTCGCCGGCACGGCCGCCCCCAACCTGGTGGACGTGTACTTCGCGGCGATGGTGAACGTGTTCGGCGCGCTTGCGGCGGGCTTCGCCGTACAGGCGCGTGCTGCGGCTGCGCTCCGAGGAGGCCGGCGGGCGGGGCGGAGGCCGTGCTGGCCACGGCGGTGGGCCGGGTCCGGTGGGTAGTTTCGCACATGGCCTGCGCGGCCGGCGGCGCGACCTGGCCCCCTGACCTCGCCAGGCGTGACCGGCTCGCCGCGGGCAGCCTCACCTTCCGCGGGGCGATGTAAGAATCTGGCGGCGGGACGGATCCGGCTGGCACCGGAAGACCTGGCCGCGCTCGAAGCTTGAGCATCCGAAGTGGCGCTCTGCTGTCGACCGTCTTGGCTCTACCGCAGCCACTCAAGGACGAAGCCTTGCTCGCCATCGTCCTGGAGCCGAGGCCTCCGCCGGAGGCGGAAGAACCGACGCGTCAGGGCGTACAGGACGACGAGGAGCGCGCCGGTGACGCCGACGCTGAAGACGACCACGCCAACGCCAACGGCTAGAGGCCAGATGACCTCGTAGGCGAGGCCGAAGAGGATGGCCAAGTTATTGAAGGACAAGGCGCCTCCTCATCACGCAAGCGATACGGCGAGGGTACAGCGCTGGGGCGCGCGCGGCGTGCACCGGCGCCAATCCCCGGGTGCAGGCTTGCTGCTGGGCCATTCACGGTTTTGCACGACGCCGGCGATGACCGTGGTCACGACCTTGTGAACGGCTCCAGACTCCGGCGGGGTGCCTTTCCGGTCGGCGAACAGCAGATGCCCGGGCGATCCTTCGCGATCTCATGGAGCGGATGGGACACGACTCCGTACACGCCCCTCTGATCTATCAGCACAGCACCGCCGAGGCCGGCCGCAAGATTGCCAATGCCATGAACGGCAAGATCACACGGGTGATTCCGCGCGAGGCGAGTGGTCACTGACCAAGATCGTCCACGTCGGCTAATGGCACGTTAATGGCACGAGACCCGTTTTCCCAGGTGGGAGACGGGGCTCTCTTTGGCTGGTGGGCGGTACTGGGTTCGAACCAGTGACCCCTCGCTTGTAAGTCAACCCAGGAAGGGGCAGGACCAGCACCGGCACCCGCCCTGACCTGGGCATACAGTCCGGGGTCGTCCACTGCTGTCCGGGCTCGTCCACGGCGATTGTCACCCAGATAGTCACTCAGTACGGGCAGTGCCTGCGATCAGCCGGGCAGCAGAGTGAAGGCCTCGACGTGGCGCGGGCGCACGACTCGGAAGTGCCGGTGGTCGACGGTCGCGACCTCCCTCAACCGCAGACGCTCGGCGATCGCGATGACGGCGGCGTCCACCAGTCCGAGAGGGAGATCGACGTACCTCTCGACGAGTTCCGCCATGCGAGGGAGGTCTTCGTCCTCCAGCTCGGCTACGTGAAACCCACTGCCACCGAACGACTTCAGGAACGTGACTTCCGCGTGTGGGCCGACACGCGACTCCAGAAGATAGCCGACCTCGCCCATCACCGGGGACGGCACGAGCAACGGTCCCTCCGCCTGGCGGAGCAGCTTGAGACATGCCTGGTGGTGCTTGTCCTTGGCATTGCCCGCAGCGAGAAGGACGCCGGTGTCGCACAGGAGCACGTCAGCGGCCCATCTCGGAGCGCAGGATCTCCTCATGGCGTTCAGCGAGGTCCGGCTCAGCCTCAAACGACGCAAAGAAGGGAAGATCACGCTCCACCGGGACGGGCTCGTCCAGCCGCCCGCGGATCAACTCCAGAGCGGGCCGTAGCTCCGACTCCGGCAACTGGTCCACGAGATAGTGCAGTTCCTCGCGCATGGCGCTCATGCCCCTAGTTTAGGTCCGAGGCACGGCCATCAACGGGTGTACCGCGCAGTGCAGACCTGCACGCTTCTCCCCTGCCTGATCTTCCCCGGCTCCCAATCCCCGTGTCCCCACAACGTCGGACACGCAACCACGCAGTTCACCATAGGTGAACTCTCGGTTATCCCTCCTGACGGGACCATCCGTTGTGGATCACCATTCGTCCACGATCGTTAACTCTGATCACGCCGGAGCCCGAGATGCCCCTACCCAGCGATACGCCCGAGACATCATCAAGGGAATTATAGGTAGGCGGCGCACGCTCACGGGCGAAATGCACGACCTCGCAGATTTCGTGCGGCTCGAATACTGAGTTGTGGCACCGCTCGTGTCACTTCTGTTTTGCAGGCATCGTAAAGTGACACGAAATCCCACTTCCGTGCTGTTGTGCCCGGTCATAGCGTTACAGCATGCATTCGGCCATGACGGGATTCCGTCCCATAAGCGCAAGAAGAAAAACGCCCACAACGCCAACACGAGCCGCTGAACAATTGAGCGATGAATTGGCGGCTCTCGGCATACGGACTGATATCCACGAGGGACATGGCCTCGCGCTGCTATCCGTCTGGGTCGAACTGGTCGTCTGGACAGACGGCCGATGCTACCGCCGGTGGTCCGGGCGTAAATCCCCACGGACTCAACGATGGGTCTACGCGTTCGGTCCAGTCGACGACCCAGGGACCACCGCGCGCCGGATCGCTCTCCGTTACAAGGACCTCCGCCAGAATCACCCGCTGTCCGTCCTGCTGACAGCCAGGAATGGTTCCCTCGCGAATTGCGGCACAGCTTCGTCTCTCGCTGCTGTCCGACTCGGGCGTCCCGATCGAGGATACCTCCCGCCTCGTCGGCCACCGGGAACACCGCCGAAAGGCTTGCTCTTGGGAGATAGCGAGATGACAATCCCCTGCATGGTGATCAGGGTTGTCCTCATGGTGGTTAGCGTTCAACAGCTCGTGTTGGGCGTTGGACTGTTCCTGTTGTGGAGTGTGAAGGACGGAACGGGAATTGTGACGCTTCCCGACCCGACGCTTCAGACTGCTTCGACGGTGGTCGGGGCGGGGTGGGTTCTCGGGTCGCTTGGAATGGCGCTCGGCTATATCGGGGTCTTGACGAAGGACGGGAGCGGAGCGGCTGGGACCACTCGTCCGAGCGACCGAGTGTGAGGGCGGCGTGGCGCTTCAGTCGGCTTGGGGCGTTGAGTAGGGCGTGGTGGCGCACGGCGGGGCGGCATCCTGCGGCGGAGCAACTTCCGCCGGGCTCCCAAGTGGGACGAGAACACCAAGAAGATCGGCTTCCCCGGCCTGGACTTTCATGTCTGAGGCACACCGGGAACACGATCGCAGCCAACTCGGGCGCGACCCTTCGCGATCTCATGGAGCGGATGGGACACGACTCCGTGCGCGCCGCACTGATCTATCAGCACAGCACCGCCGAGGCCGGCCGCAAGATTGCCAATGCCATGAACGGCAAGATCACACGGGTGATTCCGCGCGAGGCGAGTGGTCACTGACCAAGATCGTCCACGTCGGCTAATGGCACGTTAATGACACGAGCCCCGTTTTCCCAGGTGGGAGACGGGGCTCTTTTCGCAGGTGGGCGGTACTGGGTTCGAACCAGTGACCCCTCGCTTGTAAGGCGAGTGCTCTACCGCTGAGCTAACCGCCCGGACGGGACTACACCTTACGACACCAGGCCGCCTCTCAGCACATCGAGCGACCAGTCCCGGCCCATGTCGGGCTCTCCGGCGGCCCGCCAGCCGAGGAGGGCGGCCCCGAACATCCCGGCGTGCATTCCCAGCGCGGCCGGTCGCAGCGGAGGCGGCTCCCGGAAGGCCAGGCGGGCGGCCAGCCGTTCCCGGAGAGGGTCGGACAGCGCCCGGCCCGCTTCGGAGAGGCCGCCGCCCAGAACGATCACGCACGGGTCGAGCAGCAGGACGTACGACGCCAGCGAGATCGCGAGAGTCTCCACGGCCTCGTCGAAGACCTCGCCGGCTGCCGGATCGCCTTCCAGCGCGAGCGCCACGACCTCCTTGGCGGTGGCCGTACGGCCCGAGCGGGTCGTGAAGCGGCGGGCGACGGCGGACGCGGAGGCGTAGGTCTCCAGGCAGCCGATCTGGCCGCACGCGCACTGCTCTCCCGACGGCCACACGGGCGTGTGGCCGATCTCCCCTCCCCAGCCGTTGGCTCCGCCGTACGGCTCGCCTCTGATGACCACAGCCCCGGCGATACCGGTCCCTATGGGGAGGAACAGGAAGTCGTCGACGTCACGCCCCGCGCCGAACACGCTCTCCGCCAGGCCGCCGGTCTGCACGTCATGACCGAGCCGCGCCGGCACGCCCGGGGGCACCAAGGCCGTCGCGGGGACGTCCCGCCAGCCGATGTTGGCCGAGTACAGGGCCGTGGTGGACGTCACGATGCCTGGTACGGCGAGGCCGACGCCGGCGGGCTCGGAGCCGAACCGGGACACGCCCAGCTCGACCAGCTCGTCCACGTAGGCGCGGATGGCCAGGACCACGGCCGCCGGGCCGTTCTCCCGGCCGGTGGCACGCCCTTCCAGAGCCGTGACCTCGCCCCGCCGCGTGACCAGGCCGCCCTTCATGGCGGTTCCGCCCACGTCGAGTGCGACCACGTACTCCGAGGCCGCCGTCACGAGCGCCCGAGCACGCGGTTGAGGGCGGCCTCGACCTCCGCCGAAAGGTCCGGCGCCCCGGTGGACCGGCTCGTCTCACTGGACGGCAGGCCGGCCGCCACCAGGTCGTCCGCCGGCCTGGCCTGCCGTACGGAACCGCAGGAGCGGCATTCGACCTCGCCGAGGCGGCAGATCAGTGCGGAGGACCCGCACGAGGCGCACGTTTCGAGATCGAGATCGTGCGCGCGCTGGCAGTCCGGGCAGACCAGGATCTGCGCCTCGTGGCGCACCCCGCGCTTCCACGGGCTCGCGCCGCGGACGGGGTCGGTCTGCCGGGCCCCGCACCGATAGCAGGGCATGTTCGCCTCCAATAAGGCTGTCCGGATAAAACGGGGTAAATCGGGCCGGATAGGGCAGGTCGGGATAGCTCAGATCGGATAGGCCGGAGTGGGATACAGGATCAGAGTTCTTCGAGCACCTTGCGATACTCGGCGACGTCCCGTGGGGAGCCGATCTCATTGACGATCTTCCAGCGGACGACGCCCTCGCCGTCGAGGATGAAGGTGCCCCGGACGGCCTGGCCCTTCACGTCGTCGAACACACCGTACGCCTGCGCCACCCCGCCGTGCGGCCAGAAGTCCGACAGCAGCGGGAATGTGAAACCCTCCGCGTCCGCCCAGATGCGGTGGCTGAACATCGAGTCGACCGAGACGGTCAGCACCCGGACGCCGGCGGGCGCCGACGGGACGAGCTCGTCCCGGATCGCGCCCAGCTCGCCGTGGCACACCGGGCTGAACGCCAAGGGATAGAAGACCAGCACGACCTCGCTGCCCCGCAGGTCGGAAAGCCTGACGGGGACGCCGTGCTGGTCCTGGAGCTCGAAGTCCGGAGCCCTGTCCCCGACCTCTACCGCCATGAGCAGTCCTTCCGGCTGTGATCCGCACGTCATCCTGCCGTACGGCATGTCGGGACCGTACGGCAGGGGATGATCAGCTCAGCGGCGAGCCTTGGGGGCGACGAGCCGCGTCCCCGACCAGTCCCTGGCGGCGCTCACGCTGCTCGTCTGGGACAGTCCCGCGGTTGTCGCGTCCTCGCCGATGTCGCTGGGCTCGACGTGGCCGTCTCGGCCCGCCTTCGGGGTCAGCAGCCAGATCTGGCCTCCGTCGGCGAGTGCGGTCATCGCGTCGCTGAGTGCGTCGAACAGATCACCGTCCCCGTCGCGCCACCACAACAGCACCACGTCGACGACGTCTTCGTACTCCTCGTCGACAATCTCGTTGCCAGTCAGCTCCTCAATGGACTGGCGCAGCGCCTCGTCGCTGTCCTCGTCCCAGCCGACTTCCTGCACCACCTGACCGGCCTTGAGGCCGAGTCGTTCGGCCAGGCCGCGCTCGCCCTGCGCCTGACCCGCGGTCGCGCTCACGTTCATCCCTCCTGCTTGGTGGCCCCGCCTGTATATGCGGTTGTCCGGCTCTCTGAGAGCCATGCTTCGGCACAGTCCACACGCTGTGACCCACCGTCGTCAACGGTCGCCACGTCCGGTGACCCGCACCGTTATCTGCTAATCGGACAAAAATGACAAACGAACACGCCTGTCCGGGTTGTCGACGTTGAGATCGACGAGTGCGACCGACTGCCACGTCCCCAGGGCGAGCCTGCCACCCAGCACGGGAACCGTCGCGTACGGCGGAATGAACGCGGGCATGACATGCGATCTCCCATGCCCCCGAGAACCGTGCGCATGCCTCCAGCGATCGTCCGCCGGAAGCAGATCTCCGAGGGCGGCCAGCAGATCGTCGTCGCTGCCGGAACCGAGCTCGATGATCGCGATACCCGCCGTCGCGTGCGGCACGAAGACGTGCAAAAGTCCGTCTCCTCCGCATTCGCGCGCGAAATCCGCACACTCCCGCGTCATGTCGTGCACCCGCTCTCGCGAGCCGGTGCGCACCTCGATCTCCCGCGATCTCACAGCGAGATACTACGACCCCCGCTGACCTGGGACGACGACGGCGTCCGGACCTGGAAAGATCAGGGCCTCGTGCCCATCCTCGAAGCGCACCAGGAACGGCGGCTCGCCTTCGGGGCCGCGGACCTCGATGATCTCTCCGTGCTTGTCGTGCTCGCCGACGATGCTCCCGTGCACCAGGAGCCGGTCGCCCACCGATGCATGCATATCCATCCCCCCTCTCTCCTGAGCCTGGTACGGCTATCGCCACCTGGAAAGAGGAGAAACCTCTCCCCCCACAGGGGGAGGGACAACTCATACCAAAACGTTACGCTGCCGAGATGGGCTCAGGGGCCGGATAGTCGCCCCCTACGTCATGGTCACGGCCGCCGCCGTGCTGATCGCCGAGGGCGTCCCGCCGCCTGGACGTCAGCGAGCCGTCATAGGTGAGTGCCGTTGACCTGATCACTCTGCGCGACGTCGGTACGGGGCGACCGGGGTGGTGCCGGCGGCCAGGGGCGGCGCGGCGGAGGCGTGGCCGCCGTCGTCCTTCACCGTCGTCCTTCATCCGCGGGGGCGGAGCCGTGCCTCTAGGCTTCCTCCCGGGCCTTTCCCGCACATCGCCCCCGCGCGGGGCGTGCGATCCCCTTTCGGGGGAGAGAAGGCTGGAGGGGAGACCCGCCGGTAAGTGAGTGTGGGCGGTTTGCAAAAATCGTCCTACCATCGGTGGTCTAGGCCATCAGTGACCTGCTGCCAGCCGGGACACCTTGGTTACCGGATAGTAGAGATGCGCTTTCCGAACCAAGGAGCCAGGATGGAAGGCGACCACAGGAGCGGCGATCCACGTAGGAACACCTCGCAGCAGGCAATAGATTCACAAGACCGTAACCAAGTTCATTCTCGGAAGGCGAGACCCAGTGGCTTCCGGACGCCAGCGTTTCTCGATCATCAGCGACGGCCTACCAAGCCAGTTGCCTGATGTCGATCCGAGCGAGACCCAGGAATGGCTCGAATCGCTCGACAACGTCATCAAGACCGAGGGCCGCACTCGTGCCCGCTACCTGATGCTCCGGCTGCTGGAGCGTGCCCGCGAGCATCAGGTCGGCGTGCCCGGCCTGCGCAGCACGGACTACATCAACACGATCCCGCCGGAGCGGGAGCCCTGGTTCCCCGGGGATGAGTACGTCGAGCGTCGCATCCGGGCCTACATCCGGTGGAACGCGGCGGTCATGGTGACCCGGGCCAACGCGCGGACCAATGTCGGCGGCCACATCGCGACGTACGCGTCGGCGGCCTCGCTGTACGAGGTCGGCTTCAACCACTTCTTCCGCGGCAAGGACCACGGGGAGTCGGGCGACCAGATCTTCATCCAGGGCCACGCGGCGCCGGGAATCTACGCCCGCGCCTTCCTGGAGGGCCGCCTGAACGAGTCGCAGCTCGACGCGTTCCGGCAGGAGCTGTCCCAGGGGTTCAAGGGCCTGCCGTCCTACCCGCACCCGCGTCTCATGCCGGACTTCTGGGAGTTCCCCACGGTCTCCATGGGGCTCGGGGCGATCGGCGCGATCTACCAGGCGCGGTTCAACCGCTACCTGCTGAGCCGCCAGATCAAGGACACCAGCCGCAGCCATGTGTGGTGCTTCCTGGGCGACGGCGAGATGGACGAGCCCGAGTCGCTCGGCGCGATCGGCGTCGCCGCCCGCGAGGAGCTCGACAACCTCACCTTCGTGATCAACTGCAACCTGCAGCGGCTCGACGGCCCGGTGCGCGGCAACGGCAAGATCATCCAGGAGCTGGAGTCGTACTTCCGCGGCGCCGGCTGGAACGTCATCAAGGTCGTCTGGGGCCGCGACTGGGACCCGCTGCTCGCGGCCGACGTCGACGGCGTGCTGGTCAACCAGATGAACACCACCCCCGACGGCCAGTTCCAGACCTACTCGGTCGAGTCGGGCGGCTACATCCGCGAGAACTTCTTCGGCGGCGATCCCCGGCTGCGCAAGATGGTCGAGCACATGTCGGACGACGAGATCCGCAAGCTGTCGCGCGGCGGCCACGACTACCGCAAGGTCTACGCCGCGTTCAAGGCGGCCCGTGAGCACGTCGGCCAGCCCACGGTGATCCTCGCCCAGACCATCAAGGGCTGGACGCTGGGCAAGGACTTCGAGGCGCGCAACGCCACGCACCAGATGAAGAAGATGAGCAAGGCCGAGCTCAAGGAGTTCCGCGACCGGCTCTACCTGCCGATCCCGGACAAGGACCTCGAGGGCGACCTCCCGCCGTACTTCCATCCGGGCGAGAACAACGACGAGATCGCCTACATGAACGAGCGCCGCGCCGCCCTCGGGGGCTACCTCCCGAAGCGGGTCATTCGGGCCAAGCCGCTCAAGCTTCCCGGCGACCCCGTCTACGCCGGCATGCGCAAGGGCTCGGGCAAGCAGAACGTCGCCACCACGATGGCCTTCGTCCGCCTGCTGAAGGACCTCATGCGGGACAAGGAGATCGGGGCGAGGTTCGTGCCGGTCATCCCGGACGAGGCGCGCACCTTCGGTGTGGACGCGATGTTCCCGACGGCCAAGATCTATTCGCCGCACGGCCAGACCTACGAGGCGGTCGACCGGGAGCTCCTGCTGTCCTACAAGGAGTCGACCGAGGGCCAGATCCTGCACGAGGGGATCAGCGAGTCCGGCTCGATGGGCTCGGTCATCGCGGCGGGCAGCTCCTACGCCACGCACGGCGAGCACATGATCCCGGTCTACATCTTCTATTCGATGTTCGGGTTCCAGCGCACCGGCGACCAGATGTGGCAGCTCGCCGACCAGATGGGCCGCGGCTTCCTGCTCGGCGCCACGGCGGGCCGCACGACGCTTAACGGCGAGGGCCTCCAGCACGAGGACGGCCACACCCCGCTCATCGCCTCGACCAACCCGGCGGCCGTGTCGTACGACCCGGCGTGGGCGTTCGAGATCGCGCACATCGTCAAGGACGGCCTGCGCAGGATGTACGGGGACGACCCGGAGAACGTCTTCTACTACCTGACCGTCTACAACGAGCCCTACCCGCAGCCCGCGGAGCCGGACGGGGTCGACGTCGAGGGCATCCTCAAGGGGCTCTACCTCTACGCGCCCGCGACCGGGGACGGCCCGAAGGCCAACATCCTGGTCTCCGGCGTCGCCGGGCCGTGGGGCCTGGAGGCCCAGCGGATGCTCGCCGAGGACTGGGGCGTCTCCGCCTCGGTATGGTCGGCGACCTCCTGGTCGGAGCTGCGCAGGGACGCCCTCGCCGCCGAGGAGCACAACCTCCTCAACCCCGACGCCGAGCAGCGCGTGCCTTACGTCACGAGCACGCTGTCCGGGGTCCCCGGGCCGTTCGTCGGCGTGAGCGACTACATGCGGGCGGTCCAGGACCAGATCGCCCGGTGGGTGCCCGGCGAGTGGGCGTCGCTCGGCACCGACGGGTTCGGCCTGTCCGACACCCGTTCGGCGCTGCGCCGCCACTTCCACGTGGACGCGGCCTCGATCACCCTGGCCGTGCTGACCCAGCTCGTGAAGCGCGGCGAGGTCAAGCCGGAGGTGCTGAACGAGGCCATCGCCCGCTACCACCTCAAGAACGGCGTGACCGAGGTCATCAGCCAGCCCACCCCGGAGACCAACGACACCCAGTCCATGGGCGTCTAGTCTTCACGTTTCCGGAAAACGGCCCCGAGACGGCCTCCGCTCCGGCGGGGGCCGTCTTCGTTTCGTACGGCACGGCCCTGACCCCCGCGCAGGAAGCCCCAAGCCACCTACAAGCCACGGACAAGACCATCCGTTCACGATTGCCACCGTGAATGGAAATATCAGCACTTACATTGGCAGATTGAGCAGGGGGCTGGTCGCGGCGGCGGCGGTCGCCCTGGTGGCCGTGGTCGCCGTGGCGCCGTCCGCCTCGGCGGACAGCGGCGACGACGTCCCGGTCGGGACGCGGCTGGCCGCCCGCACGCACCCGGCCGTGCAGCTCACCAGCCTGACCTATTCGGGCGAGGTGGTCGTGCCGACGGGCACCATCAAGCAGGGCCCGTTCAACCAGCTCGTCAACCAGGCCACGGTGGCGGTGCTCGACGGCAAGATCTCCTCGGACGAGCGGAGCATCGCCAAGTATCTCTTCCAGCAGATGGCGGCCGACGTCAACCGCTACCTCAAGCCCACGTCGCCGGAGCGCACGGTCAAGGCCCAGGTCGGCGGGCTGTGCACAGGCTGGTGGGTCACGCCCGACGGCTACATGGTCACCGGCGCGCACTGCGTCGAGATGAGCGACCAGGAGCTGTCCGACGTCTTCGCCGCGCAGGCGCTGGAGAAGTTCAACAAGCAGGACGCCAAGTCCATCCTGAAGGACCTGCGCGGCATCTCGGCCGACGCGGAGATGGTCCAGCTCGCCCAGCAGATCTACGTGACCTTCAACAGCAGCCACCTCAAGATCCGCGGGCTGCGGAAGAGCCTGTCGGTGCTGCAGAGCCTGCCGGGCGGCGGGGTGGACAAGACGGCCAAGGCGGTCCCCGCCGAGCTGGTCTCCGTGGGCGAGAGCTACCCGGGCAAGGATTTCGCGCTGCTCAAGGTGAACGGCCAGCAGAACCTGCCGACCCTGCCTCTGGGTGACGACGGCGACGTCCAGACCGGCAACACGCTCTACATCAGCGGTTTCCCCGGCCTGGTCACCAACACCCCGTTCTTCAGCCTGGAGTCGAAGCTGGAGCCCGCGCTGACCGAGGGTCCGTACAACGCGAAGCGGACCACCCAGGAGGGCGTGCCGTACATCCAGACACAGGCCCCCTCCTACCACGGCAACTCGGGCGGCCCGGTCTTCAGCAAGGACGGCAAGGTGATCGGCATGCTGATCGCCGGGACCGTCAGCGACACGGGCGAGTCCTCGGAGAACGAGAGCTTCGTGCTGCCGGTGTCGATCATCAAGGAGAAGCTCAACGAGAAGAACATCAAGCCCGCCGAGTCGCTGACGACCCGCAGGTACAACGAGGCGCTCGACGACTTCTTCAAGCGCCACTACAAGGACGCGCTGCCCAAGTTCCGAGAGGTGCAGGCGCTCCACCCGATCCACCCGTACGTCGCCAAGTACATCAGCGACTCCCAGCAGGCCATCTCGTCGGGCAAGGACGAGACGCCGCAGCCCATGTGGCTGTGGATCGTGATCGGCGCGGGCGTGCTGCTCGCGATCCTCGGCGGTCTCGCCCTGCTGTCGGTGATCCTGCGCCGCCGGAAGCGCGCTGCCACTCCCGCGCCGTACGGCGGCGGCTACGCGGGCAGCGTGGCGGCTCCGCCCTGGCAGCAGAGCCTGCCGCCAGGGCCCCAGTCTCGTCAGATGGCGCAGCACCAGTCTCGTCAGCAGGTCGAGTACGACGTACAGGCCCACGTCCAAGGCGGCGTCCGGGGCGGTATCAGGGACGATGTCCGGGGGAACGCGCCGCACGACGCTCAGGCGCCCGTTCAGGCCCCCTTTGAGGCACCGGCCGGGACGTACGGCCAGCGGCCCGACGGCCCGACGCAGTACGTGCGGCCCATGCCGTCACCGTACGGCAGGCCGGCTGAGCCGGTGGCAGACCAGCCGAGCGCCGCGCAGGTGGCGGAGCTGGAGCGGGAGCTCGCCGAGCTGCGCCGCCGGCTGGAGCAGCGCCCGCCCGGTGCGTGACCTCCGCGCGGGACCGGGAAGCAGGCCCGGAAAGCAGGCCCGCGGGAAGCGGGTCCGCGGGAAGCGGGTCCGCGGCAGAAGCGGGTCCGCGGCAGAAGCAGGCCCCGTCGAGAAGGGGCCGTCCGATCGCCCTCTCGGCCCGGAGGGGAAGCGCCCGGGGAAGTGCCTCGGGGGAAGCACGGGACCGCGGCGGTCCCGGCGGGCGATCGGACGGCCTGGGGAGGCTCCGGCAGGTCAGGCGCCTGCCTCGGCGAAGATCCCGAAGACGTTGCCGGAGGTGTCGAGGAGGTAGGCGAAGTCGGGGCCGCTGGTATTGCCCAGCACCTTGTGGAGCACCTTGCCGCCGAGTGCCTCGACCTTCTCGCAGGCGACGGCCACGTCCTCCACGAGAACGGTGAAGACGGCGTGGTTGGGGAACTGACCACGCGTGCCGAAGACGCCGCCGCGGGCCTGCTCGTCACCCGGATAGCTGAGGATCCGGTAGTCGATGCCCCCCGCCGCCGACTCCTCGTCCACCCGGAAGCGCCAGCCGAACAGCTCGCCGTAAAAGCGCTGAACACCGTCCGGGTCGTCGCTCGCGACCTCGAACCATGCCACGGTGTTGACGGCCGGGGTGGTCATCACTCGTCTCCCTCGCTATCTGAGAGCGCCGCCCAACATCGTGAGCGGCGCCGGTCATTCGCACGGACCGAGCTTCGCGGCCACCGGCGACAACCCCCTGTCGGAGTTTCCGAGCGGCTTGGGAACGGGCTCCGCGTCCTCAGTCGAGGGCCGGACATCGGGTGATCATGTGCGGCACATCGGAGCCGAAGTCCTCCAGGGGACGGCCCGGCACCGGCTCACCGGTCAGCTCGGCGGCCGCGATCCGGTCCAGCCGGAACAGGCGGACGGCGTCCCTCAGGCGGCACCACGCCACCAGATACCACGAGCCGCTGCGCCCGCCGATGAACATCCCCGGCTCGACCTCCCGAGTGGTCAGGGAGCCGTTGGCGTCGCCGTACCGCATCCGCAGGACGACGCCCTTGAGCAGCGCGTCCTCGATGACACGGCCGATCGATCCGGTGTACCGGCGCTCGGGCGTCCCGGGTTTGTCCATGAGGATCTGCACGCGGGTCGCGAGCTGCCGCGCCCGCTCCGTCTCCTGGCCCGGCATCGCGGCGACGAGCTTGCGCAGGGCGCTGCGGGCGTCGTCCTCGAACGGCTGCTGGTCGGTGCGGCTCAGCGCGATGGCGACCGCCACCGCCTCGGCGGGGGTGAAGTTGAGCGGGGGAAGGGACATGCTCTTTTCGAGGGCGTAGCCGCCCCGGCGGCCGGCCTCGGCATAGATGGGGACTCCAGCCTGCTGCAGCGCCCCGATGTCCCGCTCGATGGTCCGCGAGCTCACCTCGAAACGCTCGGCGAGGGCGCGCGCGGACCGGCAGCGCGGGGCGATCGCCCGCAGGTCCTCAACGATCGCGTAGAGCCGGTCGGTACGGTTCATTCACACGCGAGACGGTAGGACACGCCACCGACATTTACGGCCGGCCCAGACGGCGAACCCGCACCGGGCTGGCGGCCGGTGCGGGTTCCGTGGCGAGACCGGCTATGGCCGGTCCCGCCATCTCATCGCGGCATCACTGCTGGACGTCGATGTAGTCGACGTTGGGGCCGCCGTTGACCGTGGTCCCGGTGGCCTTGATGACGTTGGCCCCGGCGTTCAGGTTGACGTTCACCGTCTTGGTCTGCCAGGTGTCCCACGAGCCCGTACCAGCGAAGGCCAGCCCGCTCGACACGACCGTGCCGTTGACCGCGATGTCCATCGGCCGGTTGGTCGTCGTGCCGTTCGCGAAGCGAAGGTTCACCGTCGCCGGACCCGCCGACGCCGCGTTCACCGTCCACTGCACATAACTACCGGTCACGTTGTCATAGTTCACGTAACCCGTGCCCGAGAACC
>NZ_JBGCBZ010000024.1:0-105184 GCF_041262585.1 Planotetraspora sp. GP83
CCCCGCCCGGCCCCCCCCCCCCCCCCCCCCCCCCATTTTAAAAAAAAAAAAACGCGGGCTCGCCCCCCATGTTGGCCCCCCCCCCCCCCCCGCCCCCCCCCCCCCCCCCGGCGGGGGGGGGCCCACGACGCCGTTTCGATGCAGTACAAGGCCGCCATACGCGAACACGCTCCGCAGCCGTCTCTTCATCCGCGTAGGCCGTTCGGAGATGTGACGCATCCTGCTGATCTCTTGCCCGCCGACTGGGTCTCTCGCCTTCGAAAGTCCCTCGGCAGCTGACTGACGTTGCAGAATAGGCCAGGCCCGTCCCCGTTGCTGTACGGCAAGCAAAAGGCCCGCACCGGTGTCCGGTGAGGGCCTCTGAGCTGGAGCCGCCTAAGGGACTCGGCCGGCCGCAACGGCTTCCGCCACGCCGGGCGTATGACTCAGTGAATCAAACTGGTGTAGAAGGGGTGCCACCGGAAAACGGCAGATTCGGGCCGCCTGGTTTCGCGATCGTGACCCCCGCGCACGCGAGGGGGTCACAGGCGCAATCGGGTTGTCAGCGGCCGCTGGACGCTCAGCAGTCGCCGAGCCAGTCGACCTTCGCGATCGTGTCGAACAGCGCGGGATCGACAACGACCGGCGTGCTTCGCTCGGTCGTGTAGGTGCGGAACGTCACGCGCATCGGCACCGAGTCGAAGGGGCCGACCGTGAGCACCGGAGTGCCGAACGCCGTCCTGAAGACGAACCTCCCGTGCCAGATGTCGGCGTTGTTCGTGTGCCGTGTATATGTGTGGGCGTGCCAGGTGAAGCGGGACCTGCCACTGGCGTCTGGCTTGTCCAGGCGAACCTCCGACTGCTCGGGCCCCAGTTGCTGACAGTCGCCGGCAGAGAACGGGGACGGCAGTGTCGATGTAATCCCCGGCGGAAGGCCTCGTGAGGTGTCGGTCGGCCCGACCCCGACTCCGACCTCGCTTCCCGAGGCAGCCTGCGCGACGCTCGGAAACAGCAGGACCCCAGCGGCCGCCGTGCCCAGGACCACTGCACTCCAACGGTTTAAGCCTTTCATCCTTCTCCCTTCAGCGGAGGTGCTCACCTCCGCAGTCTTAGGGCGTTCCAGCGCGTTCCAGCGCGTTCCACCCGTTCCAAAGGTGTTGGTAAGAAGGCCCTCCGCTCGGGTCCGTGCGATGAGTCCCAAAGTAGAGAAGTCCCAGGTCACAGCGGGTGACCGAAGCGCGGCTCAGACGCGGGTTCCGGTCGGGACGGTCAGGGATGAGTCGGGCGTGCACGGCTCTGATAACGCCGTGCGACGCGTTTCCCAGCTCGCCGTGCTCGGTAAGTGCTTTATGCCAAGCCGCCCGGGAACCCCTGGTCCATCGCCCACATCCCAGCGGTACGGCCGAGATCGGGCCCGCCAGTCTGACCTCGTGACGATCCCCGCGCACGGGGGTTGGCAAAAGGCCCTCACCGGTATCCGGTGAGGGCCTCTGAGGTGGAGCCGCCTAAGGGAATCGAACCCTTGACCCCTTCATTACGAGTGAAGTGCTCTGGCCGACTGAGCTAAGGCGGCGTGCCGTTCGACGGCACTCGAGAGTCTACAGGCTCGCCGGGGGTTCTCGCGCCCTTGACTACGGGGCTTTCGGGCACACCGTACCGTTCTTGGGCACCCGGAGGGAGATCATGTAGTCGTCGACCGCCGTGTCCACGCAGTTCGAGCCCATCTTGTAGGCGGTGTGGCCGTCGCCGTCGTACCCCAGCAGGACGCCGGAGGTGAGCTCCGACGCGAGCCCCTTCGCCCACTCGTACGGCGTGGCGGGGTCGCGCACGGTCCCGACGACGAGGATCGGCGGCGCTCCCTGTGCCCTGACCGGCTCGTCCGTGCCGACTGGCTTGACGGGCCAGAAGGAGCAGGGAAGCGAGCCCCACATCACGGTCGCCCCGAAGTGCGGAGCCGTCCTCTCGGCGTTGACCGCGGCCTTCTCGTAGGCCGTCATGGACTTGGGATACGGGTGGTCGAGGCAGTTGACCGCCATGTTCGACTCGGTCTGGTTCGAGTAGGACCCGTCAGCCCGCCGGTCGACCAGGATGTCGGCCAGGCGCAGCAGGTCGGTGCCGTCTCCGGCGAAGGCGTGCGACAGGGCCTGCCGTAGTTGCGGCCAGGCGGCGCGCTCGTACAGCGGGGTGACGATGCCGAGGACCGTCCACGCCTCGTTGATCACGCGGCCGTCCCCCAGGTCGTTCTTCAGAGGGTGCTCATCCGCCCGCTTCAGCAGCTGCGCGACCTCCGCCATCGCCCCGTCGGCCGTATGACTGGCGAAGGGGCCGGTCTGCCGTAGGGAGTCCTCGATGAAGGCCCTGAGCGCCACCTCGAACCCGCGGGCCTGCACCTCGTTGGCCTTGAGCGAGGGCACGGCCGGGTCGACGGCTCCGTCGAGGACCAGGGCGCGGACGTTCTTGGGGAACAGGTCCGCATATATCGCGCCAAGGTAGGTGCCGTATGACTTGCCGAGGTAGGTCATCCCAGAGTCCCCGACGACCCCGCGCAGCACGTCCATGTCCCTGGCCGCGTCAGCCGTACCGACGAAAGGAAGCAGACGGCCCGACTTGGCCTCGCAGCCCTCGGCGAACGCCTTGGAACTCTGCTCCAGCGCGTTGATCTCCGCCGGCGAGTCCGGGCTGGCGTCCAGGCCGACGTAGGCGTCCAGGTCGTGGCTCGACATGCACGTCACCGGCGAGGATTCGCCCACACCGCGAGGGTCGAAGCCGACGATGTCGAACCTCGCCAGCACGTTGGGGGTGAAGGCGGACCGGGCCGCCCGGGTGTACTGGATGCCCGATCCGCCCGGGCCGCCGGGATTGACGAGCAGCGAGCCGATGCGCTTCCCCGTCGCGGGCAGGCGGATCACGCTGATGTCGATCCGCTCCCCGGAGGGCTTCGTGTAGTCGAGCGGCACCTTGACGCGGGCGCACTGGAAGCCGTCACCACAGTCCGTCCACGCCGGCGACTGGCTGTAGAAGGGCTGGAGAGCGGGGGTCGGCGCCTTGATCGTCGGGCGCGCGTCCGGCGGTTCGGCACCCTGCCGCTGGTCCGTGGTGCAGCCTGCGGCACATCCGGCGGCGAGGACGAGCGCCGCGACGGCGGCGGCGAAACGACGGGTCACGCCTCGCCTCGTCCGCACCTCTGGCGTGCATACGTTCAACTCATGCCTCCGGAGGCAGAAATGCCCGAGTCTCGATGAATTGGATGACGATGGGTACGGGGGACGTCGCCGCGGCGCTTGAAGCTCGGCGTGATTTTGACTGACGGACTGACCGACCGCATAACTGTCGCATCTTATGTCCGGGCCACCCCGTAGGCGGCTCGTGACGTGCATAGATCTACTTAGCGTCGTGGGCACGACCGGCCCGGAACCCGCATGCCGCGCCTGCCTGGAATCGGCGCGGCTCCCAAGCTTCGATCACCCCAACACCCTGGCCGTCCGCCACAACCTCGCCAACGCGTACGAAATCGCGGGACGGCCGCATGAGGCCGTCACCATCTCGGAGGCGCTGGTCGCCGCCTCCGAGCGGGTGCTGAGCCCCGACCACCCGCCAACATCTCGCCAACGTACGGCAGGCCTGAAACCGGGGCCTCTACTCGGGATCGCTGACGGCCACCGACTGGGACTTGCCGTACATCGTGTCGTGTTGCTTGCGGGGCGAGCAGACGGAGGCGGAGGGGCACGCACAGCGCCGGCCTCCGTCGTCGAGGCGGACGATGACCGAGTCGGACGGCACGTTGTGCCCGACCACGGTGCCCGTGCCCTCGGGCGTCTCGACGGCCAGCCCCACCCGCGGCGCGGAAGCCCGGAACTCCTGATAGAGCGGGTGCTCGTACTTGAGGCAGCACATCAACCGGCCGCAGGCCCCCGCGATCCTGAGCGGGTTGACGGGAAGGTCCTGGTCCTTGGCCATCCGGACCGAGACGGGCTCGAAGTCCTTCAGGAACGTCGCACAGCACAGGTCGCGCCCGCACGGCCCGATGCCGCCCTGGAGCCTGGCCTCGTCACGAGGGCCGATCTGCCGCAGCTCCACACGGGCGCGCAGGTTGCGGGCCAGGTCGCGGACGAGAGCGCGGAAGTCGACGCGATGGGGCGCGGAGAAGTAGACCGTGTAGACGTTGTCCGCGTCCAGGTAATCGATGCCGACCACCTTCATGGGCAGCTCGTGCCGCTTGATGAGGCGCTTGGACACGCTGCGGGCCTCGGCCCGGTGACGGCGGTTGCCCTCGTCGCGGCTCAGGTGCTCCTCGGAGGCGATGCCCTGGCAGACGGGGAGTCCATCGACGTCCTCGCTCACGTACTGCGGTGCCCACACACACTCGGCCACCTCGGGCCCCGCGTCGGTCGGGACCAGCACCTTGTCGCCCACCTTGGGACTGTGGCCGCCCGGGTCGAGGTAGTAGAGCCGTCCGTAACGAGTGAAGCTCACGGCCATGATCATGCCCAAGAGCCGGCCCTCCTCGATCGTGTACGGCTTGCGCCTGAACCCCACCTTACGTGGCGTCCGCCGTACCCAATCATGACCATCTGTTGGCGCCGTCAATCCTCCGGTGGGCGAGAGGCCCGCCGGAGGATCGATGGCGCGGCGTCTACCAGGCGATCATGCCGGGGAAGACCATCGTGGCAGCGGCGTCGGCCGCTTCCACTGTCCGGTAGCCGGATCCGTCGATCACGCCGATGTCGCCATTCCGCGTCGTGATCACGTTCTGGCCGGTGCCGTCGAGGTCGAGTTGCCGCATCGCGCCCTTGTCGGCGTCCTTGTAGACGACTGCCACGGGTTTCCCGTCCGCCGTGCCGTACGCGATGACGCCGGCGGAACCGGGCAGCGGTCGCGGGGTGCCGTCCACGATCCGGACGCCGACGTGGCCGACCGAGGCGAGGATCCGGGTGCCGTCCGGCGAGATCGCCACTCCGAAGACCCCACCGGACACCCCGTCGTACGAGGCCGGGAGCGTGAACGTGCGGGCCTGGTCGACGCTGTCACCGGTCGTGGTGGTGTCGAGCAGCGACACCTCCGGGGAGTCCGCGCACGTCCAGACGCTCTCGGCCGTGACGGCGGGGGCCCCGGGCCCCGCCGTCGGCGGCGTGACCGGGATCGCGGGGGTCGGCGGTACGGCCGACGCCGGCGGGGGGACCGGCGCCTCTGAGGTCGGCGGGACGCCCGCGGAAGGGATGATCGTCACCGAGGGCGGCGACACGGGAGGCACCGCGGTAGACACCCCGGTAGGCACCGCGGGAGACGCCGCGGGAGACACCCCGGGAGGCAGGACGGCGGGGTCGAGGCTGTCGTCGAAGGGGGAGGACGAGCACATCGTGAACACAGTGACCGACGAGCCGAACGGGCCTTCGGCCGGCGAGCTTCCGCCCGCACCGGTCCCACCGCCGTCCGTCGCCTCGGCTCCGGGGGCGCCCTCGACGACGCTGACCACGGCGCCGGTGCTGGGGTCGACCGTGACCGTGTGCGACTCCGCGGTCGGCGGCCCGGAAGGCCGCGACCCGGCCGGGGACGGTGGCACGGGACCGCCGGACGCCACGGCACCCGCTCCGGGGTCGCCGCCGGGGCTCCCGGCGGGCTGGACGGGCTCCCCGGGGCTCTTGGCGGGCTGGACGGGCTCGGCGGGGCTCGCCGGCGGGGCGGTCGCCGTCAGGGTGAGCTCGCTCTCATACGGGGGCAGGGGCGAGACGCTCGCCGTCACGTCGTCCTCGGCGGAGAGCTGCGGCGACGGCTGGACGACGGCCGGTTCCGACGCCGGGATGAACGCGGACCCCCGGCGGAAGAGCACATAACGCCCGTCCGCGCTCATCGACACGTCGCGGACGCCGATCCCCTCCTTCGCCTTCCACGTACGGCTGTCGCCGGTCGCGGTGTCCGTGACCACCAAGCCGCCCGGCGCGTGACCGGGCCCGCACGGTGCGAGACCGTAGGCCAGCTTGGACCCGTCGCCGTTGACCGCGAGCGACGTCACCCTGGTGCCCTCCGGAGGCGTGAACGGCAGCACGCCGTACGACTTGATCTTGCCGTCGTCGTCGAGTGCGAACTGGTAGAGCCGGAAACGGCAGTCGGCGGCGCCCGCCGCGACGTAGAACAGCCGGTTGTCCTGGGCCGCCTGGATTCCGGAGAACAACTCGCCGCCTGAGGGGTGGGAGAGCTCGTTCGTGACCGATCCGTCCGAGACGCTCCTGATCGTGATCTTGTCGGGGCGGGCGTCGGCGAAGAACTTCGGCGCGGCGGGCGGACCGGCCGTCGAGGACGCGGACAGGTTCACCGCGTGGCCGCCGCGCTGGGCGACGGCCGCTCCCCCGGCGACCGCGACCGTGACCGAGGCGGCCGCGGCGACGGGCACCAGCCAGCTTCTCTTCCAGGTTCGGCTCTCGCTCTTCCGGCTGCGGCTCTCGCCCCGCCTCAGGACCGGAGCGTGGTCGATCGTCTCGCCCACGGCATGAGTGGCGTCACGGAGCCGGTTGACGATGTCCTCGTCGTGCTCGTTCATCGATCTTCCCCAAGCAGGCTGCCGAGCGCGTCGAGGGCTCGGGAGGTGGTGGATTTCACGGTGCCCCGGCTCACACCCATGACCTGGGCCGTCTCCTCTTCGGACAGGTCGGCGTAGTAGCGGAGCACGAGGGCCTCGCGCTGCCGCCTGGGCAGGCGATGGAGCGCCTCCATGACCTCGCGCCGTTCGGCGCCGAGGAGCATGGCGGACTCGGCCGACCAGACGGGCGGCTCGTACGTCCCGGCGAACCAGGACGGAAGGCGCCTTCTCCTCAGGACGGTCCTGGCGTTGTTTAGCACGGCACTGCGCAGGTAGAACAGCGCCTTGCCCTGGTCCCGAAGGGCGCCGAAACGACGGTGGAGACCGAGGAACGCCTCCTGGACCACGTCTTCGGCGCTCTCGCGGTCACCGACCATGATCAGCGCAAGACGGGTGAGCCCGAGCGCGTGCTCGGCGTAGAGCTCGGTGATCGTGTCGTCGGCGGCGGCCGACGACGGGGGCGAGGCGCTCATCGGCTCCCCGGGGGGTTTGTCGAGATCCAGCGTTTCGGCCTTCATGTACCAGAGACGCCAGATCGCCCCCTGGGTTGCTTCGCATTCCCACGCATGATCACGGTCGGCATCAGGTCAGGTCGGAACGGTCGGCGCGGAACCCGCGCATGATCACGCCCGGGGTGGGCCGAGGTCGGGGCCTGTGGTGCGGAAGCTGTGCATGATCACGCGGGGGTGGGGGCGCGGAGGGCGAGGGTCATCGCCTCCACGGCTATCTGGGGATTGACGTTGGCCGTGAGGCGTTCGCGGCACTGCATGATCGCGTTCGTACGGCGGAGCGTGTCCTCGGGCGTCGAACTCCGCGCCAGCGCCTCGACCTCGTGCCTGCGGTCCTCGTTGGCCAGCTCTATCCGCGCCCCGAACTGTACGGCCAGCACATCGCGGTAGAACGCGACCAGGTCGAGCAGGGCGATGTCGAGCGAGTCACGCTTGATCCGGGTAGCGCGTGACTTCTGCATGGTCTCGAGCTCCTTCAGCGCTCCCGCACCGCCGCGGACCAGGCCCTTGTTGAGGCCCTTGCCCGACGAGCCCTCGCCGTAGACCTGGCGCAGCTCCGTCGTCTCGACCTCGTTGAGGGCGGTCGTCGCGGCGTCCGCGTCCTCGGTGGAGGTCTTCACCAGCCGTTCGGCGGCGGTGATGCAGTCGCCCACGCCGGAGAGCGACCTGGGGATGGAGAGCACATCCTCGCGGCGCCGCCGTACCTCCTCGTCGAGGGCCAGCCGGCGCGCCCGCCCGATGTGCCCCTGGGCGGCCCGCGCGGCGAACAGGGCCATGTCGGGGGCGACGCCGTCCCTCGTGGCCAGGACGTGGGCGACCGCCTCGGTGGAGGGGGTGCTCAGCGTGATGACCCGGCAGCGGGACCGGATCGTGATGATCATGTCGTCGGGAGAGGGCGCGCAGAGCAGCCAGACCGTCCGCGGAGGAGGCTCCTCGATGGCCTTGAGCAGCGCGTTCGCCGCCGCCTCGGTCGCGCGGTCGGCGTCCTCGAAGAGCATGATCCGCCAGCGTCCGAGGGTCGGCGCGCCGGCGCCCTTGAGCACCAGCTCACGGGTCTGTCTCGCGCTGTACGAAAGCCCCTCGGGCCGAACCCACGTCACGTCGGGATGGGAGCCGACGTCGACCTGATGGCACGCGTCGCAGTGGCCGCATCCCTGGTCGGGGCAGAGCAGCGACGCGGCGAACGCCTTGGCGGCGTTGGACCGGCCTGATCCGGGCGGGCCGGTGAACAGCCAGGCGTGGGTCATGCCCGCGCCGCGACCTCCCGCGAGGGCCTCGGCCGCGGCGGCGGCGGCCTGCCGGAGCACGGCCACCGCCCGGTCCTGCCCCACCAGATCGCCGAAGAAACTCACCCCTCCAACCTACCCCCGTGATCATGCACAGGTTCCCCGGAAGCCATCGCGGGAACCTGTGCATGATCACCTCCCAACTTGGGGGGTGGTGGTCAGTCCCTGATGACGGGGATGGTCCCGGTGGCGGCCTCGGCCTCCTGGGGGACGGGGTCGGGAAGGACCTCCCGCACCCGGTCCTGGATGAGCCGGGACAACTCGCCTTGGGGCAGCGTGCCGTCGACCACGAGGTATCGCTCCGGGTCCGCGGCGGCCAGCGCCCGGAACTCCCTGCGGACCCGCTCGTGGAACTCCATCGGCTCGGCCTCGATCCGGTCGGCCGGGGAGGCCATCCGGCGGAGCCCGACCGACGGCGGCACGTCGATCAGCACAGTCAGGTCGGGCACGAGCCCGCCCGTGGCCCAAGAGTTGATCTTTGCTACCTCCTCCAGGTCGAGCGCCCGCCCCGCTCCCTGGTAGGCCAGCGACGAGTCGACATACCGGTCGGAGATGACGGTCGAGCCCCGGTTGAGCGCCGGCCGAATGACCTTCTCGACGTGCTCGGCCCGGTCGGCGGCGTAGAGCAGCGTCTCCGAGCGGGCGGACAGCCCCTGGTGGGTGGCGTCGAGGAGGATCGCGCGCAGCCGCATGCCGACCTTGGTCGAGCCCGGCTCCCGGGTCTGCACCACGTCGTAGCCCTGGTCGCGCAGCCAGATGGCCAGTAGCCGCGACTGCGTGGTCTTGCCCGAGCCCTCGCCGCCCTCGAAGGCCACGAACAGGCCGCGCGGCTGCTCCATGGTCTCCGGGACGAACTTCTCGCCCCTCAGCGCGGCGAGCAGGTCCACGCCGATGGGGATGCCGCGCCGGTCGTCCATGTGCCGGAGCGCGAGCAGGCCAACGATCACCGCGAGGAACGCGGCCACGACGAGGACCAGGTTCGAGCCGTCGAAACGGTAGCTCATCCCGGCGACCGTGAACAGATGCCTGCCGAAGACGGCGGCCAGCGTGGACGCCAGGGCCACCACGAGCAGCAGCACGACGCGGGCCAGAGACTGCAGGAACGAGAACGTACGGCCGCGCAGCCCGTCCTCCACCTCCAGGCCGATCATCGTGTAGCCGATGATCCACGCGATGCCGGCGCAGGCGCCCAGCACCACGGTCAGCATGACCACGATCACCAGGTTGGGGATGAGCGCGATGGCGGCGAGCGTCAGCCCGGCGAGGACGATCGACAGCCCGAACAGGCGGCGCCGGGACAGCCCGCGCAGCAGGCGCAGGCCGAAGAACATGCCCAGCCCCATGCCGAGGAACACGGCGCAGAACACCGCGCCATAACCCGCGTCGCCTCCCTGCAGGGCGCTGACGTAGGCCTTGGCGACGCCCACGACCGCTCCCCCGGCCGCGAAGGCGCCGAGCATGCCGATGATCAGCCCGCGGACGACCCGGTTGCCGCCGACGAAGCGCCACCCGTCCACGATCTGCCGGAGCACCGACGGCGTCGACACGTGCCGGGTGTGGTCCTTGGGGATCTCGCGCAACGTGAAGATCAGGACCGCGGACACCAGGTAGGCGAGGGCGTTGAGGCCCAGCGCCAGGTCGGTGGGCTTCGCCCCGAACCCGGGGATGGCGGTGGCCATCACGCCGGCGAGCGCCGACACGATCGCGAAGAGGGCGGCGGCGACGGGCGCCGTGCCGTACGTGACGAGGAGGTTGAGCTGGTTGGCCTCCTCCAGCCGGTCCTTGGCCACGAGGTTGGGAACGGTCGCGTCCTTGGCGGGCACCCAGAAGAGGTTCACGCATTCGAGCAGGAGCGTCGCGATGATCACCCACTGGTAGCTGCCGACCAGCGGGATCGACAGCACCACCGCGAAGCGGCAGATGTCCGCGATCACCATCGTCAGCCGCCGGTCGAACCGGTCGGCCACGGCTCCGGCGAGCGGCCCCAGCAGGATCGCGGGCAGCATCTTCGCGACGAAGACGCCGCCGATGGCGAGGCTCTGCGCCTGGTAGCCGGATCCGGCGGTGAGGTTCGCCGCGAGGGCCGTCAGCGCGATGATGTTGAGCCAGTCGCCGAGGCTGCAGACCGCCATCGCCGTCCAGAGCCTGCGGAACGCCGCGTTGGCCAGCACGTGGGGCGCCTTGCGCCGCTTGGCTGCCCGGCCAGGGGTGCTCATGATGTCAGCGTATCCAGGTGCTCGCTGGGCTGGGGAAAGGGCGAGCGGGCCGGATTTGCCCTGCCTGCTCGTCGCCTGAGGGTATTACGTCTGCTGTGTCCCCGCAGTCCGGACGCATGTATCCCCCCGCTACTTTTCCGTACGGCCACGCCCGCGGTCCGTACGGCCCCGATCGGTCCCCGGCTCCCCCGCCCCGGAACCCTTCTGGGAGCCGGGGCGGGAGCCGTACGGATCAGGCACTCAGGACCCTCAGGACACTCAGGACTTGGCTGCCGGCTTCTTGGTCGTCGGCTTCGCCCTGGTCGTGGTGCGCTTCGGGGCGGGTGCGCGCTCCCGGCGCTCGGCCAGCAGCTCGGCCGCCCGCTCGATCGTGATGTCCTCGACGGTGTCGCCCTTGCGGAGCGAGGCGTTCGTCTCGCCGTCGGTGACGTAGGGGCCGAAACGGCCCTCCTTGACCACCACCGGCTTCTTCGAGCTCGGGTCGTCGCCCAGCTCGCGCAGCGGCGGGGCGGCCGCGGCACGGCCCCGGCCACGGGCCTTGGGCTGCGCGAACAGTTCCTTGGCCTGCTCGATGGTGACCGTCAGCAGATCGTCCTCCGAGGGGAGGGAACGGGAGTCGGTGCCCTTCTTGATGTACGGGCCGAACCTGCCGTTCTGCGCGGTCACCTCCTCCCCGTCGATGTTCCCGACCAGGCGCGGCAGCGTCAGCAGCTTCAGCGCCTGCTCCAGCGTGATCGTGTCCAGGGTCATCGTCTTGAACAGGGAGCCGGTCCGCGGCTTGACCGCGTCGGCCTTCTTCGTCCGCTTCTTGCCGTCGGCCGGAGGCGGCTCCTCGGGCAGGACCTCGGTGACGTACGGCCCGAACCGGCCATCCTTGGCCACGATCATCCGGCCGGTCGACGGGTCCACGCCGAGCTCGCGATCGCCGCTCGGGCGGGAGAACAGCTCCTCGGCCTTCTCCGCGGTCAGCTCGTCGGGCGTCATGTCCTCGGGGATGTTCACCCGCGCGCCGTCGCGGTCGAGGTACGGCCCGTAGCGGCCGACCCTGATCACGATGTCGCTGCCCTTGATCGGGAAGGAGCTGATCTCCTTGGCGTCGATCTCGCCCAGGTCGGTGACCATCTCCTTGAGGCCCTCGTCGCCGTCCTCGCCGCCGAAGTAGAACCGGCGCAGCTCGGGCACCCGCTCGGCCCGGTCGTTGGCGATGTCGTCGAGAACCTTCTCCATCTCGGCCGTGAAGTCGTAGTCGACGAGGTTGCCGAAATGCTGCTCAAGCAGGTTGACCACGGCGAACGCCAGGAAGGACGGCACGAGGGCCGTGCCCTTCTTGAACACGTACCCCCGGTCGAGGATCGTCCCGATGATCGACGCGTAGGTCGACGGGCGGCCGATCTCCCGATCCTCCAGCTCCTTGACCAGCGACGCCTCGGTGTAGCGGGCGGGCGGCTTGGTCGAGTGGCCCAGGGCGTTAAGCTCCGCGGCTGTGAGCCTGTCGCCCTCGCTGAGGTTGGGCAGCCGCTTCTCGGAGTCGTCCCGGTCGGTGGACGGGTCGTCCGCGCCCTCGACGTACGCCTTGAGGAACCCGTAGAACGTGATCGTCCGGCCGGTGGCGCTGAACTCCACGTTCACGGGGTCCGGGGTCGTCCCCGGGGAGACACTGCCCTGGGCGCTCGAAGTGCCCACGACCTTGACCGACACCGACTCGCCGACGGCGTCCTTCATCTGGGAGGCGACCGTGCGCTGCCAGATCAGCTCGTAGAGCCGGAACATGTCCCCGGCGAGGCCGGTCTCGCCGGGCGTGCGGAACTCCTCACCGGACGGCCGGATCGCCTCGTGGGCCTCCTGGGCGTTCTTGACCTTGCTCGTGTAGACCCGGGGCTTGTCGGGCACATAGGCCGAGCCGTACAGCTTGATCGCCTGGCTGCGGGCGGCGGTGACGGCGGTCTCCGACAGCGTGATGCTGTCGGTACGCATGTAGGTGATGAACCCGTTCTCGTAGAGCCGCTGGGCGATCTGCATCGTGTACTTGGCGGAGAAGCCCAGCTTCCGGCTCGCCTCCTGCTGCAGCGTCGTCGTCCGGAACGGCGCGTACGGCTTGCGCGTGTACGGCTTGCGCTCGACGGACCTGACGGCGTACGACGCACCCTGGAGCCTGCCCACGAGAGCCGTGGCGGACGCCTCGTCGAGGTGGAGGACGTCGTTGCTCTTCAGCCTGCCGGTGGAGGCGAAGTCGCGGCCCTGCGCGACCCGCTTGCCGTCCACACCGGTCAGCGTGGCCGTGAACGTGCTCGGGTCGTCGGCCGCGCGGCCGGTGTCGAAAAGGGCCTGGAGGTCCCAGTAGTTGGCGGCGGTGAACGCCATCCGCTCCCGCTCGCGCTCGACCACCAGCCGGGTCGCGACGGACTGCACCCGGCCGGCCGACAGCCTGGGCTTGACCTTCTTCCACAGGACCGGACTGACCTCGTAGCCGTACAGGCGGTCGAGGATGCGCCGGGTCTCCTGGGCGTCGACCAGCCGAAGGTTCAGGTCGCGGGGGTTGGACACCGCGTCCTGGATGGCGTGCGGGGTGATCTCGTGGAAGACCATCCGGTGCACCGGCACCTTGGGCTTCAGCACCTCGCGCAGGTGCCACGCGATGGCCTCGCCCTCGCGGTCCTCGTCAGTGGCCAGGTAAAGCTCGTCGGCTTCCTTCAGAAGCTGCTTCAGCTTGGAGACCTGGGACTTCTTGTCCGGGTTGACGACATAGAGGGGCTCGAACTCGTGGTCGACGTTCACGCCGAGGCGGGCCCAGGCCTCTCCCTTGTACTTCTCGGGAATGTCGTCGGCCTTCTCCGGCAGGTCCCGGATGTGACCGATGCTGGACTCCACGATGTAGCCGCGCCCGAGGTACCCGGCGATCGTCTTCGCCTTGGCAGGCGACTCCACGATCACCAGGCGGGTTCCGCCGGCGTTGCCGTTATTGGCTGGCACGCTGCTTCCTACCTCGCTGTTCGCTGTCGTTCCCCGTGCTTCCGGGCCCTGTCTTGCCAAACTCCGTGCTTTCAGAGCCCGTAGTTCCCGTGCTCCCCGGCGTCGTGGTTCCTCGTGCTCGCGGCCCGAAGCCCCCCGGCCCCGGCCGCCCGGTCCCGTGACCCCCCGGACAGGAGGAAGCCAGGGGCCGCCTTGAACGTACCTGGCACCGCAAGTCCTTCCCCCTCGGGCTACCCGGTTCTGTCCGGGAATGTAACCCGCCTGGACCTGTTATCCACGAGGACGCAGAATAGAGGCCATCGGGTTTACCTAGCACGCCCCTCGGAGACTAACCGCTGTGCTCGACTACTCCTACTTGGAGCTCTATCTACCGCGTGGCACCTCGCGTGAAGTGGCCAGGCAAATGTTGACCGAGCACGCCGAGTATGGAAACTGGGAGCTCGACCGGCTGCGACTGTATCCCGACGGGAGCAGACGCGTCTGGCTGCGTCGCAGGATCATACGTGCCGCCCGAACGATGTGACCAATACATACACGTCAAACCAGATATAGAGACCTCAGACCACGCACAGTACCTCCAAGCGCCACCACGACGTACGACACAGCGCCCAGGCCATGCGCGAGGTAAGGCGTGACGTCAGGCGTGAGGGGCGTAGCCGCAGGCCAAGGGCAGTTCGTTGGGCAGTGTGTTGGGCACAGTTCATCGTTAGGCGTGGCCGAGCTTGGATGGGCTTTGACGGGGCCTGGATGGGCTTGATGGGGCCTTGGATGGGCCTTGATGGGCTTGATGGGCATGGGCAGGCAAAAGCGCTTTGCCCGCCCCGGGCCGCGCCCCCGGAACGGGCAAAGCTTCTGTGCTCACCTCCGCTGGATGCGGGCGAGCGTCCCTCGTCGCCCGCGCCGGGTGTCACTCAGGCGGCCGGTTCGCCGCCGAGTCTCCGGCGGCTGACTGGCCGCGGAGCTCCGGCGGCTGGCTGGCCGCCGGGCCACCTCCATGGCGCGGGCGAGTGATATATCCCTTACTTCCGGCCGAAGCGGAAGCGGCGGGTAGCGGCGAACAGGGTCGCCGAGGCGGCGAACATCGCGCCGAGAACCAGCGCGGCGAACGAGCCGGGGTTCATCCCGGTCACGCCGACCGGCTGCTCGGCGCTCATCAGGCCGAGGTTCTTGAGGGGCAGGGCGTCGGTCGCCTGGTCGACACCGTTCACCGGGAGGCCCTTGGTGACCTGCTCCACACCGTTGACCGGCAGGCCCTTGGTGGTCTGGCCGAGGCCGTTCGCGGGGAGCGCGCCGGTCGCCTGGTCGAGGGCGCCGTTGACGGGCAGCGACCCGGTGACCTGGGACACCGCCGGCGGCACCGGGGAGCCCTTGCTGGTCGTGGCGGCGTGGCCGGCGGGGGAAGCGGCGGGCGCGCCCGGCACGCTCGGCAACTCCGGAAGGCCCAGCATGTTGGGCAGGTCGCCCATGACCGGCGCGGACGGCGCCGCGGCGGCGCTCATCTGCTGGGGAACGCCGCTGGCCTCCTTGAGCCCGGACAGAGCCGGGACCCCTGGGAGAGCGGGCAGGAGCGCGCCACCCCGGGAGGCGACGCCGCGGGTCTCCGAACGGGCCCAGTAGCCGCCGTGGTGGTGGCCGCCGTGGCCGTGGCTGCCGACGCGAGCGCCGCCCAGGCAGCCCGCGGCGGCGTCGCCGAGGACCGCGACCGCGTTGCCGCACACGTTGATCGGAGCCGTGATCGGCGCGACGACCTGGTTGCCCGCCAGGATGCCGTACTTGCCGGAGGTGGTGTTGCGGCCCCCGCCGACGCCGCCGATGACCGACGCGCCGCCCTTGCAGTGCGCGTCCGACCGGCCCAGAACGGCGACCGCGTTGCCGCACACGTTGATCGGAGCCGTGATCGGCGCGACGACCTGGTTGCCCCCCAGGATCGAAGAGCGGCCCGAGGTGGTGTTGTGTCCGGCGCCCCAGTGGCCCCAGTGGCCCCAGTGCCGGCCCCAGCCGCCCTGCACCGACGCGCCGCCGCGGCAGCCTGCGAAGGCCTCTCCGGCGATCGCCACGGCGTTTCCGCAGATGTTGACCGGCAGGATGATCGGCGCGACCACCTGGTTGCCGCCCAGGATCGAGGAGCGCCCGTCGGTGCGGTTGCCACCGGCCCAGTTGCCCGGCCGCACGATGCTGATGGAGGAGCCGCCCTTGCAGCTCCCGCTGCCGTGGCCGACCGCGTTGCCGCAGACGTTGACCGGACCCGTGATCGGCCCGATCACCTGGTTGCCGCTGCCGGCGGCGAAACGGCCGTCGGTGTCGTTGCCGGTCGAGCCGGGGTGGCCGTGCCAGTGGCCGCCTCCGTAGCCGTGACCGCCGTGACCCCAGCCGTGACCCCAGCCGTGACCCCAGCCGTGACCCCCGTGGCCACCGTGACGCCAGCCGTGGCCGGGCCAGTAGTGCCCCCCCGGCTCGACGGACGAGCCGCCCCTGCAGCCGGAGAAGGCCTCGCCGAGGACCGCGACGGAGTTGCCGCAGACGTTGATCGGAGCCGTGATCGGCGCTATGACCTGGTTGCCGCCGAGGATCGAAGAGCGCCCGGACGTGCGGTTGCCACCGGCACCGCCCCCGGCGTTCCGGACGGAGGCGCCGCCCCTGCAGCCGGCGGTGGCGTCACCGAAGATCGCCACGGCGTTGCCGCACGCGTTGATCGGAGCCGTGATCGGCGCGATGATCTGGTTGCCGCCCAGCAGGCTGTGGTCGCCGTTGGTGACGTTGCCGCCGACCCCGCCCCTGCGGGAGCCCCTGACCGTCGCGCCGCCCTTGCAGCCCGCGTCGGACCGGCCGAACAGCGACACGGCATTGCCGCACGCGTTGATCGGGGCGGTGACGGGGGCGTTCACCTGGTTGCCACCGAGGATGCTGCCGTTGCCGGAGGTCCGGTTCGCGATGCCGCCGCTCGCCCCCTCGACGGACGCGCCGCCCTGGGACGAGGCGCTCGACTCGCCGGCGACGCCCACGGCGTTCCCGCTGATGTCGATCGGCAGCGTTACGGGCAGGTTGACCTGGTTGCCGCCACCGATCGAGCCGTTGCCACCGGTGTCGGCGAGAGCCGTACCGCTGCCAAGGGTCATGACGCCGACGGCGAGAAACGCCGCGGGAGCCGAGCCCTTCGCCCACGTTCGCATAATGAATGCTCCTAATAGTTCTTAAGGGGGTTACCTGACAGCTCGCGACAGATGTCCACGCCAAAGGCACAGCGAGGCTGTGGACCGTCACGAGGGTGAAGAGATTCCGCGTCACCCGCACGGGCCCCGCGAGACCGGATGCTCCGAGACCGGACCGAGACCGGATGTCCCGAGACGGTGGTCCGAGACCGGACTCCCGGTTGCCAGACCGGATGTCCACGGTCGAGGGCAGGCTCCGGCGCCGGTCACGGTCGAAGAGCGACCGGCGCGGAGGCGGGATCAGTCAGGAGAGAAAGATGGGTCGTCCGCCGCTGTGCGGACCACCGGGGGAAGCACTGCCGCCAGGGGGGCGGGCAGGTGCGTGAGACGCGGCTCGAAGACCGGCCGCGCGACATCCCCGAACAAGATGGATCCACCGCTCGCCTGGGGGACCAGACCATGGTCACCCGGGGCGTGGTCGGCGGTGGACGGTGATGGGAGCACGGGCTTCGACTGGCTGGTGAGCCCGTCAACCGTACGCCCGGCCATGGCCTCGGCGTTCATCGAGGCGTTCATGGAGGCGTTGTCACTCGCCGTGGGGAAACCATCGGAACCCGCCGTGGAGGCTCCGCCGGGACTCGCTGTGAGCGATCCGCCGGAGCCCGCTGTGGGGAAATGATCGGCGAGCACCGATCCGGCAGTGACATGTGAGGGTGCCGTCTCGGCCACGGACGTCGCCGTGCCGAAGACATTGAAGATCACGCCAAGCAGCCATCCGGCGGCGATCAGCCCGCCGATGACCAGCAGGCGGCCCAGACGGGAGCCGGCCGCGAACCGCGCCATCCGATCTCCCCTGCCGGACCCGGGCACCGTGACGTCCACGCACAGGCCAGCGGCGGGCATCGCTGCCCCCCGCTGCTCCTCCGGCGTGTGCGTCACGTAACCTCCCGAGTCCGTCGAGTCCGCCCGGTGCGGATTCAACCCTCAACGCAGAGTCACTGTAGCGGCACGCCACGTGATCGCAACAGATTTCTCAGCAGTAATCGAGGAAACGGTCAAGGACCCGCACCCCAAACCGGAGCGAATCAACCGGAACGCGCTCGTCGACGCCATGGAACATCCCTGAGAAGTCCAAGTCCGGAGGGAGCTGAAGCGGCGCGAAGCCGTACCCGCGGATGCCCAGGCGGCTGAACGCCTTGAGGTCGGTGCCTCCACTGAGCGTGTACGGCACGGCCTTGGAGCCGGGGTCCTCCTCGTGCAGCGCGTCGGCCATCGCCTTTACCAGGGGGCCCTTGAACGCGGTCTCCACCGCGACGTCGTGGTAGACGAACTCCCTGGTGACGTTCGGCCCCAGCAACTCGTCGACGGTCTGGAAGAACTCGTCCTCGTAGCCGGGCAGGAACCGCCCGTCCACGTGCGCCGTCGCCTCCTGCGGGATGACGTTGGCCTTGTAGCCCGCCTGGAGCATCGTCGGGTTGACCGTGTTCTGGAGAGCGGCGCCGATCATGCGGGCGAGCGGACCGAGCTGGGCCACCGCTGCCTCGGCGTCCTCGGCCTTCACCTCGACCTCGAAGACCTCCTCGAAGAACGCCTGAACCGTCGACGTGAGCCGGACCGGCCACTGGTAGCGGCCAAGGCGTGCGACCGCCTCGGCGAGCTCCGTCACGGCGTTCTCGTTGTTGAGCATCGAACCGTGGCCGGCCCGTCCCTTGGCTGTCAGCCGCATCCAGGCGATGCCCTTCTCGGCGGCCTCGATCAAGTAAAGCCGCCCCTTGTCGCCGATGGTCACACTGAAGCCGCCGACCTCGCCGATCGCCTCGGTGCAGCCCTCGAACACGTCCGGGCGCTCGTTGACCAGCCACTGCGCGCCGTAATGGCCTCCGGCCTCCTCGTCGGCGGTGAAGGCCAGCACGACATCCCTCGGCGGCCTCCGCCCGCCGCTGAGCCGCTGCCGTACGACCGCGAGGATCATCGCGTCCATGTCCTTCATGTCCACCGCCCCGCGCCCCCAGACGCAGCCGTCGGCGATCTCGCCGCTCAGCGGGTGGTGTGTCCAGTCGGACGCGTTGAACGGCACGACGTCCAGGTGACCGTGGAGGAGCAGCGCGTCCCTCTCCGGGGCGGCGCCCTCGATGCGGGCGATCACGCTGGCCCTGCCGGTGTCCGACTCGAGGACGCGCGGTTCGAGGCCCACGTCGGCGAGCTTCGCCGCCACGTACTCCGCGGCCTTCCGCTCCCCGGGGCCGGCGTTGTCCCCCGCGTTCGTGGAGTCGATGCGGATCAGGTCGCGGCACAGCTCGACAACCTCGTCCTCGCCGCTCAGTGGGGTCATTGCGCCTCCTCACACTCGCTGCCGTGTCCGGCTGGCGGTCTCTGTACGGCCTGCGGTCCCCGCACCTGCCTGCCGTGTTCTGCGCCTGGCGGTCCGGGTACGGCAGGCCGTCTCACATGTAGCGCGGCCCTGTACGGCTTGCCGTCCTGTAGCCGCTTGCGCCCTCCATCCTGCCGTTAGCCAGGCCGCTCGTTCACCTCGGCCTCGGCGCGTGTCGCTGGGCGCTCGATTCTCGGTATGAACCAGGCATTGGACAGTGCTAATCTGTATCAGCCGACGCGAGATGACGGTCCCGCGTCAGGCACCAAGTCCGGGTGGCGGAATAGGCAGACGCGCTAGCTTGAGGTGCTAGTGCCCAGTGATGGGCATGGGGGTTCAAGTCCCCCCTCGGACACCAACCAAATCCCAATGGGGATCCGAAGGTGCGAGGTCTATTGAGGCCCGCACCTTCTGAGTTTCTGGGTCATAGACCGCCTTGAGGCCGATGCTCCTGTAGACCGTGCTTCGCTTCTCAGCGCTGCCATCCTGCAAGGTCTTCACTATGTCTCCTAGGTTCTCGATCGTGCGGGCGAGTTGATCTCTCGTGACAGTCGGCTTGGAGTCGGCCTCGCGCATCATCGCGAGCGCCCCGGCGCGCTCGCCCTGGATCTGCTTAATCCACTCAGAGATCACGACGGGGTCTCCACCGGCGTCGAGTGCGGCTCGGTACTGGTTCAGCTTGCGATCACACTCGGCGATCCGGCGGTTCGCCTCCTCTACGAGCGCGGCGTCGGCCTTCGGCACGTCGGCGACGGCCAGTAGGGCATCGATTGTGGTCTGGATCCGCCCAGGCGAGAACTCCAGCGCCAGCCAGTGGTCCAAGCTGGGCAAGATCGCATCCTCGCGCAGGCAGACGTTCCGCGGGTGGCGGATCTTGTTAGCGATCGCGTACTCCTGAGGGAACCGGCAACGGTAGTAGGGCATCTTGTTCGCCCAGTGCCCTTCCATCCGGCGCTGACAAACTCCACAGAAGACGCAGCCGCGCAGGATGTAGTCGTGGCGAGCCCTATGCGGCTTGTGCACCGCGGGGCCACGGCCCCGACCGCCCATGATCTCCTGGACGCGTTCGAACATCTCCATGTCGATCAGCGGCTCGTGCACCGGCTTGTCCGACCAGACCCAGGCGTCCTTGCCGTTCCAGCGCATCTTGGAGGTATGGCCGAGTGCCACATCCTCCACATCGAGCAGTACCTCATCGGTACGCTGCTTGTTCCATACCTGATAGCCGGTATAGCGCGGGTTAAGGAGCATCGCCCGAACCGCGTACTTGGACCAGGCGATACCGGAGCGATGTCGGTTCCGTTGGGGATCTTGAGCTGCCGGTGACAGGATCCCGTCCTTTGTAAGTCCTTCCGCGATGGCGAATAGCCCGTGCCCCGCCGCATACTCGGTGAAAATTCGCTTCACGACCTCGGCCGTCACGGCATCGGGTGCCAGGCCGAAGAGCCGTTTACCGTCCGCAGCCTTCGCTGGGTTCGGGTGAGGGCCGAGGTCGACCAAGCGATAGCCATAGGGTGGTCGACCACCGAGGTAGCGCCCCTCGATCTGCGCCTGGGCGGCCATCGCCGTCCGGACACGGATCTTGATCCGATTGCGTTCCGCCTTGCTCATCCCTCCAAAGACGCTCATCACGAGGTCATGAGCCTCATTGTTCGGATCGATCGGACCACCAATCTCTGGCACCCACAGCGAGACACTGAAGTGATGAAAGAGCGGGAAGGTGAGGCCGAACTGGTTGTCGTAGAAGGCACGGTGCGGCTCTCCTATCACGACCGCGTCGAAACCCCGATCAGGTCGACGAAGAGCGTCAAGGAGAGCCGCTGCCTGGGGACGCCGCTTCCACGGCAGTGCTCGTGTATGGCTGATATCGAAGTACTCGGCGACGATCACCCCGCCGCGGGGTTCAACGAGGGTCTTTGCGCGGGTGAGCTGCCAAGCCCGAGACGAATCAGGATCTTGCTGATCCTCAGTTGAGACCCTGCCATAGAAGCCGAACGTCGTCATGTTCCTCCTAAGTCATGCGTAAGGGCGGCCGTGCCGCTGGATATGTACCTCAACCAAGAGGCTGAGCAGCGCCCGCGCGAGCTCCGCAGTGAGCGGCGGACGCTCGTCGGGCAGTTCGATCTCGACCCTCTTGGTTTCCTCTGCAGCGCTTCCGGGCCCTGCAGGGTACGCCGGTGAGTCTGATTCAGGAGGCCCTGAGCAGGCCCTTTGTGGCTGTTCAGTCACCCTCGCCTCCTGCCGGGAATACCGCGCCTGCGGAGGCGAGGAGCCGGGTTCGGGCGAGTTCGCAGTAGTCGGCGTTGAGCTCGATGCCGGCGAACTTCCGTCCGAGTTGCCGTGCGGCAATGCCGGTGGTGCCGCTGCCGGTGAACGGGTCCAGCACGGTGCCACCGGGGCGGCAGCTGGCGGCAATCGCCCGGAGTGGGATGTCGATCGGGAATGCCGCGAAGTGCGCCGCGCGCAGTGGCCGGGTGGGGATCGACCAGACGTCCCCGGGGTTCCTGCCGTTGGGGTGAGCGGCGGCATGCCGCTCTCCCGTGGGCCGCATCGCGGCCCCGTGCCGCGCGCCGGCCGAGTCTTCCGCGTCGGTGCCGTACTTGCCGGGAGGGGGCCATGCGGTGGTGATGCTGTTCGGCTTGTTGCCCCCGGATCGCGCGCGCCTGGTGATCGACCGGTCGCCGGTGTAGGACTGGCGGATCGGGTCGAGGTCGAACCAGTAGTGCCGCTGCTTGACGAGCAGGAAGATCAGCTCATACCGGTTCGACATCCGGTCGCGGACGGACTGCGGCATCGCGTTCGTCTTGCTCCACACGATGGCGTTCCTGAGGATCCACCCGTCCTCCTGGAGGGCGAAAGCGACGCGCCATGGCATGCCGAGCAGGTTCTTCGGCGGTACGGCAAGCCGGGCCTTGGGCCGTACCTCAGGCTGCTGAGGGTTGTAGTCCTCGCCCCGGGCCCAGCCGTCGGAGTTCGCCGAATAGACGTCGCCCAGGTTCAGCCAGCAGGTGCCGTCGTCAGCAAGCACCCGGCGCGCCTCCGCGAAGGTAGCCCGGAGGTTCTCGACGTATGCCGCCGGTGTGGGCTCTTGGCCGTACTGGCCGTCGCAGTAGTGCCGCAGCCCCCAGTACGGCGGGCTGGTGACGATGCAGTTCACCGAACAGTTCGGCATCTCGGCCAGCACCTCACGCGCGTCCCCGCAGTAGATAGCCGCCTGTTGGTCGCTCCAGTACGGCTCGCGCAGCCCGGTCATCGGCGACCTCCGGTGTCCCGGAGCTCCCACAGCACGCGGGCTGTGTCGTCTCCCTGAGTGCTACGGCTGTAGGCCTGCCACGTGAGCGTGCGGGGGACGAGGCGGAACCCGGCGGCCAGCAGGCTGGTGCCGGGCTCGTCGACGCGGGTGTGGGCGATCAGCCGTCGGTAGCCCTTCGCCCTGGCTGCCCGCCAGGCGGCGCCCAGCAACGCCGAGCAGGCGTTGGGCGTGCCGTCGGTGGACAGGCAGACGATCTCGGCTGTGCCGCCGTCGTCGAAGACCCAGCAATCGGGTCTGTCGACGAACACGACACCCACCAGGGTTGCGTCGCTGTTCTGGACACCGATGACGAACTCGGCCGAGATCGGCGGGGTGAGGTAGCGGTGCGTCCAGGCGGTGAATGCTCGCGCGGTCTGGATCGCGACCGGTGAAATCACCAGACGCCAGTTTTCCGCGTTGGTCAGCCTGCCGCTGTCGGCGTTCTTGGGAATGCCATTCCAGTTCTCCATTGCGTTGTCGGGACACGTCTTTTCCGGATGCGCGCCGCCAAGGCCGTGAGCAACGGCCTGGCGGTGCGTGACCAGGCAAGCAGCGGGCTCAGAGCTTGCTCAGAAGCCGAGCGGGCGGGCTTAGAAGGTCGTGCTCAGACGCCGTCGGGCCGGTCAGAATGCCGAGGATCTGAGAAATTTCTGAGCGAATACTCAGCTTTTCTCTGAGTCGTTTCTGAGGCGGTGCGTACACCGGTTTCGAGACCACGGACCCTTTCTCGACCCGGAGCACGACATGAGCGCACATCGCCTCGCTGAATCGCCCCTGGACACCGCGGAGACCTCGTTTCGGCTGCTGACGACCGGCCCAGGCGCGCTGTCCCTGAACTGCACTCCACTGGCCTCCGGCCTGCCCCGGGGACCGGTATGCCTGCGCGAGTTGCGAGTGCTGCTCACCAGCCGCGACATCACCGACGACACGCGTGACGCCGTCTGGCGCGAACTGGTCGCACGTGCCCGCCAGTCCAGGTCGACCTGGACGGTCGCGGCCGTCGGGATGGCCGTCCCGGCACTTCGCAGGATCGCGATAGCGCTGACCCGTGACCTGGTGTGCGGCGACCCTGTGGACATCGACATCGCGATCCTGGCGGGCTATCTGCGGGCCCTCCACCGTGTGGACACCCGCCTGCCCGATGTCCGCCCTCGTCTGTGTGAGTCGGCCCGCTTCGCCGGCGAGCACGCCAGGCGCCACATCGCCGCCACGGCCAGGCGGCACTGTCCGGCCGGCGAGCCAATGCCTCCGCCACGCCCCTGGTACCACCCCGACCTGGTACTGATCGAGGCGGTGGCCGAGGGCGTACTCAGCGAGCTGGACGCCGAGTTGATCAGCCTGACGCGGCTGCACGACGTGCCCCTGCGGGACCTCGGATCGGTCACTCGGCCGCAGAGCCGCCGGGACATGTCGCTGATCAACGGCCTGTGGCGACAGGAATCCGAATCCACCTTCTTTCCCCCGATCGCTTCTCCGGCCACAGGAGAAGCACACACGGCTTCCGCGCGGAGCCAGGGAACTCCGGATGCACATACGGCAACCGACCCGAAGGGAGGCAGGGACACCACCCCTGGCTCCGCGCGGATCTCTCCCAACCACCCGTCCGTACGAGCCGGCCGCCTCCACAGCTCCAGACAGCAGTGTGCGGCGCGGCAAATCGGCTGCCACTCCCGGCGCAGGAGACCTTCCCGACGTGAGATTGCCTCCTGGGTCCTGGCCACAACGGCAATCGCCGCCCTGGTGATTACCGTCGTGGCAACGGGTGCGTTTGCCGCTTCCCCGATGGCCGCCGCGCCGTCGGACCTCAACTCGGTTTTCACGAACCTGCGGAACTGGCTGATCGGCATCCTGGCGACGCTGGCCACGCTGATGCTGACCGTCGGTGGTCTTCGTTACCTCATAGCCGGTGGTGATCCCGGCGAGGTCCAGAAGGCCAAGGCGGCGCTGAAGGCGGCAGCGTTCGGCTACGCCCTCGCGGTGCTGGCTCCGCTCTTCGTGAGCGTCCTCAAGCGCATCGTCGGGTGAACCCGATGGCTCTCCGCTTTCGACCGCGCTTCACCGGCTCGGCCGACCTGAGATGGCCGGACGCCCGGCGCTCTGCTGGCGCGATTTCCCTGTCTGCTGCCCGGGTGGCAGCAAGACAGCCTGCAGCCGATCGTGCGGCGGTCGTCCGCCGCTCACTTTCGCGTACGGCAGTATTGCTGGTCGTCGCCGCTGCCGTCGTCACCGGATCGGTTGCCGCTATGACGGCAACCGCGCATGCCGCCTCACCTTCGCCGTCGCCGCCCGATCTGAGCGACATCCCGCTCGACACCCCTGGGTTCGGGTTCGGTATCGGTGACTGGATCACCGGCCAGATCAACTCGTGGTTCGCGAACCTGGTGGCGCTGGCGATCAAGCCGTTGCTGGACATGCTGGCCGCGACGCTGCTCGCGACTCCGGATGTGTCGGAGAGCGGCAGGGTGTTCGACCTGTGGAAGGCGAACGCCGCGATCGCTGACACCAGTTTCGTCCTGCTGGCCACCATCGGCGCGCTCACCGCGATGGGTCACGAGACCGTGCAGACCCGCTATGCGGTCAAAGAGGTGCTGCCTCGTCTGTTCGTGGCGGCCCTCGCGGCGAACTCCAGCTTCCTGATCTGCGGCAAGCTCATCGAGTTGGCCAATGCCCTGTCGACGGCGTTGCTGGGGCAGAACTTCGACGGCCGGCGAGCCGCGGCGACGCTTCGGTTCCTGGTCATCGCTCCGGGCCAGCAGGAGATCTTCTATGTCCTGCTCGCCCTGGTCGCCGTCATCTTGCTCATCCTGCTGCTGATCGCGTTCGTCATGAGGGCCGCGCTGATCCTGCTGCTGGTCGTCGCGGCGCCGCTCCCGCTCGCCTGCCTGGCGCTGCCGTACACCGACGGGCTGGCCCGGTTCTGGTGGCGTGCCTTCACCGGGCTTTTGGTCATCCAGGTTGCCCAGTCACTCACGCTGGTCGTGGCGGTGCGGATCTTCTTCAACCAGGACGGGCGGCTCCTGCTCGGCATCGCCCCAACCGGGCAACTCGTCAACCTCGTGCTCGCACTGTGCCTGCTGATCATCTTGATCCGTATCCCGACGTGGATCTCCCGCAGGATCTTCGCCCAGACCGCCGGCCGCGGCTCAATGGTGACCCGGATGGTCAAGTACGCCCTGGCCTACAAGCTCACCTCGCCCGTCCTGAACGCCCTCCACCTCGGTAGAGGCGGACGCGGCGGCAGGGGTTCCGGTAGTGGCAGGGGCGCGGTCGCGTCCGCCATGGTCGGCAGGGCGCTGCCCGCGCTTGCCGCAGGTCCTGTCGGTACGGCTGCCGCCACCGTGGGGACCGCCGCGTCTGCGGCTCGTGGCGGTGCGGGCCCGGCGAAGCATGCACCTGTCGCCGCCCGGCGCCCGGTGAACCCGGCGAGTTGGCAACCTGGCCCGGTCAAGCATGCCCCGTCCGCTCCGCCGGTCCAGGGCAAGTACCGGCCCGCACCGCAAGCCCCCGCCCCGGTTCCGCAGACGACGCCGGTGTTCGGCTATCCCCGCACCGCCTACTACGCCAACGGCCCGGCCGGGCTTCAGCAGATGTACTGGCTTCGCGCCCAGGGCGCCCCGCCATCGTCGTCTCAGCGGCCCGTGCGGCCGATCGTCCCGCCGGGCGCTCCGACCCCGGGCAGCATCGACTGGCCCGAAAACCCTGGAGCCCGTCGCACGCCACCCAAGCGGCGCCGTGGCCGCCCCACTGGTGGTGAGAGCCGATGAGCTGGGTTCAGCCCGTCCGAATCCCCGCCGATGTGGAGCAGGAAGATCGGATCGTCGGCGGCTTCACTGCCCGTCAGGTGGCGATCCTCGGCGGGACCGGAGCCCTGATCTATGCCGCCTACCTGCTCGTCGGCGACCGCGTGCCGCTGCTGGTCTGCGCCGCCGCAGCTCTACCGATCGCGCTGGCCGGCATTCTGCTGGCGATCGGCCGACGTGACGGCGTGAGTCTGGATCGCTACCTGCTGGCCGCGCTCCGGCACCAGCGTTCCCCGAAGGCTCTGGTCTCCACGCCGGGGGGCATTTCTCCGGCTCCAGGCTGGATAGCCGCCAGGTCCGCTCCCCGCCCTGCACCGCTGCGCCTTCCCGCACGAGGAGTGGCCGGTGACGGACTGATCGACCTCGGGCCGGACGGTGTCGCCGCCGTGGCGGAGGTGTCCACGGTCAGCTTCGCCCTCCGGACACCAGACGAGCAGGACGCCCTCGTCTCGACTTTCGGCCGCTGGCTCAACTCACTGTCCGGCTCAGCACAAATCCTGCTCCGAGCCGAACGTGTGGACCTCACCGAGACGATCAGCACCTTGGCAGAGAACGCCCAAGCTCTTCCCCATCCCGCATTGACGGCCGCCGCACACGAGCACGCGGCCTTCCTCGCCGACCTTTCTGCCCGGCATGACCTGCTGCGCCGCCAAGTCCTCCTGGTCATCCGAGAACCCGCCGCCGGGCCCAGCGGCCGGAACGCGGCGGCGGCCCGCGCGCTGCGGCGGCTGGACGAGGCATCCCGGCTGCTGTCGGCGTGCGGGCTGACCGTCCGCCTGCTGGAAGCCCCCACCACGAACGCGCTGCTGGCCTCCTGCTTCGACCCGGCCGCCCCACCACTGCCCGCCGACCAGCTCGCTACTCCGGGCCAGGTCATCACAACAGGAGAACGCTGGTGAGACTCATTCCACGCAGATGGTCGGGGGCCGCCACGCGGTTCGGCCCAGACGCGATCCAGGTCCGGCCGAGAGACCTGCGAGTCGGCGGCGGCCTCTGCACGACCTTGGCCATCAGCGGATACCCGCGTGAGGTTACGCCCGGTTGGCTGGAGCCATTGCTGAGCTACCCCGGTCGCCTGGACGTCTCGATCCATGTCGATCCCGTCCCGTCCCTCGTTGCCGCCCACCGGCTACGCAAGCAGCTTGCGCGCTTGGAATCCGGGCTGCGCAGCGACCAGCAGCATGGCCGTCTCCTGGACCCGGGGGCGGAGGTCGCCGCAGAGGACGCTCAGGATCTCGCCTCCCGGATCGCACGCGGTCAGGCGAAGCTGTTCCGCGTCTCGATCTATCTGACCGTCCACGCTGCTACTCAGGATGAGCTGGACGAGGCGTGCGCCCAGGTTCGGGCACTCGCTGCCTCGCTGTTGCTGGACGCCCGCCCGGTCGCCTTCCGTCAGCTCCAGGGCTGGGTGTCCTCTCTGCCGCTGGCCTTCGACAACCTGACCATGAGCCGTACGTTTGACACCCCTGCGCTCGCGGCGGCGTTCCCGTTCACCAGCCCGGACCTGATCACCGAGCTGGGGCCGACCGCCGTCCTGTACGGGGCGAACGCCGCCAGCTCGTCCCTGGTTGCCTGGGACCGGTTCGCTCAGGCCAACCACAACTCGGCCATCATCGCCAGCAGCGGAGCCGGGAAGTCCTACCTCGCCAAATTGGAGGCGCTCCGGTCACTGTATGCCGGGGTCGAGGTGGCGGTGATCGACCCCGAGGACGAGTACGCCCGCCTGTGCTCGGCGGTCGGCGGCGCCTACCTGCACCTCGGCGCGCCGAGGGTCCGGCTCAACCCGTTCGACCTTCCCCGAGAAAGCCGCCGGGACGGTGACCCGCTCACCCGGCGGTCGCTATTCCTGCACACCCTGGTCGCGGTCATGCTCGGCGGGCCTCTGGACAAAGCCAGCAAGGCCGCCCTGGACCGGGGCATCATCGCCGCCTACAAGCAAGCGGGGATCACCTTCGACCAGCGCACCTGGAACCGGCGCCCGCCGCTCATGAAGGATCTGGTAAGCGCCCTTACCAATGATGCCGATCCCAAGGCCGGGGAAGTCGCCGACGGGCTCGCGCCGTACGTGACCGGCACCCATCGCCAGCTCTTCGACGGCCACACCACCACCCGCCCCGACTCCCACCTGATCGTCTTCTCCCTCCGCGACCTCCCCGAAGAGCTCAAGGCCGTCGGCACATTGCTGACTCTGGACGCGGTCTGGCGACGCGTCTCCGACCCGCACAACCGCCGTCCCCGACTCGTCGTGGTCGACGAGGCATGGCTCCTCATGAAGGAGGCCGAGGGAGCCAAGTTCCTGCTGCGCATGGCCAAGGCTGCCCGTAAACACTGGGCCGGCCTGTCTGTGGTCACCCAGGATGCCGCCGACCTGCTCGGCTCCGACATCGGGCAGGCGATCATCGCCAACTCCGCCACCCAGATCCTGCTCCGGCAAGCACCCCAGGCCATCGACGCGGTCACCGACGCCTTTCGGCTATCCGACGGCGAACGCCAGCTCCTGCTCTCCGCCGAGCGTGGGACGGGCCTCCTCGCCGCCGACTCCGGCTCGGCCCGCGTGGCTTTCCACGTCCTGGCCAGCGAACAGGAACACCGCCTCGTCACCTCATCCCCTCAAGAACTCGCCCAGTACGAGCACGAAGAGGAGGACGACCTGTGATGCCGGACGACCTCTATGACCCGGACGCCATCGTGGACCTGGTTATGGCCTGGCTGAACGCACACGCCGTCCATCTGGCCGTCCTGCTGCCTGCCACCGTCATCCTCATCGAACTGCTCGGTTCCCTGCTCGTACGGCTTCGCCATCGCGCCATGACCGAGGGGGCACGCTGCCTGGAGATCCTGGCCCCGCCGGTCGCGGACCTGCCCGGCGCGGAGGCGTTGTGGGGCAACCTGCTCGGGCTGCTGAGACCGGCCTGGAAGCGGGCCTTGTTCGGCCAGCCGCATCTCGCCTTTGAGTACGTCTTCGGGGCAGGTGGCGTCCGAATCCGAATGTGGGTTCCCGGCACCGTCCCGCAGCACCTGGTGGACCACGCGATCGAGGCCGCTTGGCCGTCCGCGCGCACCGCCGTAATCGAGGCGGCTCCACCGATACCTCTCACTGGGCAGTCCGCCGGCGGGCGACTGGTGATCGCACGCAACGAGCGGTTGCCGCTCAGGCACGACCATGACCACGACCCGCTCCGTGCCCTGCTCGGGGCCGCTGTGGGAATGCCTGCCTGGCAGCACGCCGCCGTACAGATCCTCGCCCGTCCCGCCACCGGCCGCCGGCTCTCCAACGGCACGGCAAGCATCCCGGTGTCCTTGCTGCGAGCGGCTCTCGACCTCCTCGCGCCGGGCCCGGCCCGCCCTCGTGCGGACTACAGGGAGCAGGATTATGCCGTACGGCTGGAGCAGTACGCCGAGGCCCGCGCCATCAGGGACAAGGCTCTACAGCCCCGGTACGAGGTCGCCATCCGCTACGCCGTGCAAGGCGACAACGGCAACGACCAAGCAGCCCGCAAAGCACGCCGACGCGCCATCCGGGGCCGCGCCCATGCGATCGCTTCTGCGTTCGCGCTGTTCTCCGGGCACAACCGCCTGGAGCGACGTCGCCTGCCGCTACCCGCCCGCCACCTCGCCTCGCGCCGGCTCGGGCGAGGGTTCCTGCTGTCGGTCTCCGAACTGGCCGCACTCGCACATCTGCCGGTGGACGCCGCCGTGCCGGGGCTCCAGCGGGCCGGAGCGAACACGGTCGCCCCCTCGCCACAGGTTGCCCAAGGTGGCAAGGTGCTCGGCCTGGCCGACTTGGGACATGAGCGACCGGTCGCGCTGCGCGTGATCGACTCCTGCCACCACGTGCACGTTTTGGGACCGAACGGCACCGGCAAGAGCACGCTGCTGGCCCAGATGATCCTGTCCGACATCGAGGCCGGGCGCGGCGTCGCCGTGGTCGATGCCAAGGGAGACCTGGTCGCCGACCTGCTCGGTCTAATCCCCGAAGACGCCGGGGAGCGCATCGCTCTGATCGACCCGGACGACCGCCATTCCCGGCCCGCGCTCAACGTGCTGAGCGGCCCCGACCGGGAAACCCTCGTGGACAACCTTGTCGGCATCTTCCACAAGATCTATGCCGACTCCTGGGGCCCGCGCAGCGACGACATCCTGCGCGGCTGCGCTCTGACTCTTTCCCGCAACGGCGGCACTCTCGCCGACATCCCAGCACTGCTCACGGATCCTCTCTACCGCAGGCAGCTCACAGAGCGGCTCGACGACGGCTTTCTGCTGGGCTTCTGGAACTGGTACGAGCGCCTGTCCGAGCAGGCCCAAGCTCATGTCACCGCCCCCATCATGAACAAGCTGCGGGCGTTCATGCTGCGCCCGTTCGTCCGCGACATCCTCGGCTCAGCCCAATCCACCTTCGACGTCGGCGACGTCCTGGATGGCAAGATCCTGCTCGCCCGGCTGCCCAAAGGCGTGCTCGGCGACGACACCGCCCGCCTGCTCGGCTCCCTTCTACTGGCCCAGGTCTGGCAGGCCGCCTCACACCGCGCCCGGCTCGGCCGTACCCGCGCACCTTCGGCGCTGTACGTGGACGAGACGCAGAACTTCCTGAACCTGCCGCACGCCCTGGCGGACATGCTCGCCGAGGCCCGGGCGTACCGGCTGTCGATGGTGCTCGCTCACCAGCACCTCGCCCAGCTTCCCCAGGAATTGCGCCAGGCCATCAGCTCGGACGCCCGTAACAAGATCTATTTCTCGCTGTCTCCCGAGGACGCCCGCGAGACCGAACACCACTTCAGCCCGTACCTGACCCGGCACGACCTATCCAACCTCGGTGCCTTCCAGGCCGCCGCGCGGCTGATCGTCCGCTCCGCCGAGACTCCGCCGTTCACCCTGCGTACCCGCCCCCTACCTGCCCCTGACCCTGAGCTGGCGCGACGCATCCGAGTCGCCGCCGCTCAAGCCCACGGGCGTATGCCCACCCGCCTCGAAGCTCTGCCGCAGGACGACCCACGGCAGCACCCCAGACAAGGAGAGCAATCATGAACGAGCACTACACGCCAAGCGTCCTGGCCTCGCTCGCCACCCGGCTGACGGGCCGCGATCGGCACCTGCTCCGCCTGGTCTGGACCCACAAGGTCCTGACCTCCCACCAGATCGCCCGCGTCGCCTTCAACGACCCGACCACCGCACGGCACCGCCTGGTCAAACTGCACCACATCGGCGTCCTGGACCGCTTCCGGCCCAAGCCGCCAGTCGGCACCGCGCCTTGGCACTACGTCCTGGGGGAGCCCGGCGCGGCCGTACTGGCCACCGAGGATGGCATCGACCTGTCCGAATTCGGCTACCGCCGAGACCGCGCCCTGTCCATCGCCTACAGCCAGCGCCTCGCACACACCCTCGGAACCAACGAGGTCTTCGCACGACTGTACGGCACGGCCCGGCGTACGAGCGGATGCCACTTGGATACCTGGTGGCCAGAGGCGCGCTGCGCTGCTCAATGGGGAAAGCACGTCCGACCTGACGCCTACGGCAGGTGGACCGAGAACGGCCATAGCGTCGATTTCTTCCTCGAATACGACACCGGCACCGAGACCTTCGATCGGGTGCTGGCCAAGCTGAACGGCTACGCCACACTCGCCGCAGCCACCGGAATCACCACGCCCGTCCTGCTCTTGACCTCCTCGGCGCGAAGAGAGACCAGCCTGCACGGCCGCCTCCAACTCCGCGCAGGCCAGACATCGGTGCCCTGCGCCACCGCCGTAGCGGGGTCAACCCCCGAGGACACCATCTGGCTCCCCCACGACCGCCGAGAAGGACGGCTACGCCTGGCCGAGCTCGCCGATCACTGGCCCCAGCCCGCCAAAGAGGAACGCCCTTGATCATCGAAACCTGGCTGCCGAAAATCCTCGCCGCAAGCGGCAGCCTCGCGGCCGGCGTTGTCCTCTTGGCCGGACTGTCAGTCGGCGCACGGTTCGCGGCCATCTCGGCCAGCGCGATGTGCGACTACATCAGCCCAGCGGCCGACCAGCCGAGATCCCCTCAGAGCCGGAAGACGCCGCCCAGAACCGCCATAGGAGTGTGCGCAGAGCTCTTAAGCGGACAGCAGCCCACGGAGACGGCGGCCGGAACAGGACGCGGAATGATCGCCGCCCAGGCGGCGCTGCGCATGCGCGGCATCCCGTACTCCTGGGGCGGCGGCGGGCCCGCCGGTCCCAGCCTCGGAATCGGACGTGGTGCCCAAACCCGGGGTTTCGACTGCTCCGGCCTGGCCGAGTACGCCTGGGCCAAGACCGGGGCGCGGATCGGCGGTGATACCTCCGTGCAGTGGAAGACGGGAATCCACGTGCCCAGAAGTCAAATCAGAGCCGGGGATCTGATCTTCTTCGCCTACAACACGGCCAACCCGGCAACGATCCACCACGTCGGCATCGCGATCGACGCTATCCGCATGGTCCACGCACCGCACACCGGCAGCACCGTCCGTATCGACACATGGGCGGGCGTACCAAGCCGGGAACGCGAGTTCATCGGCGCCGTCCGGCCCAGATGACCGTAGGTTTCAAAGAGATCAGAGCTCGAACAGCGGCTGTCCTACGCCCTTAGCGCAGGGACAGGGATCACCCCGACCACCGCCCACCATGGCTCGCCACCGCTGACCGGCTTCTGAAATCTCAACCGGCGGTAATCAAACAGGTGCTCGATAATCACTTCAGTGAGCCGCCGCACCAGGTTCCGCTGCCGGTGCGCAGCCACTGTCAGACGCGTCCGGGAGGCTGTGGGCCACGTCGGCGGTGGTGATGGTCCCACCCGGTGGTGATGCGGTGATCGGTCTTGACCGCGAGCATGTACCGCAAGCCCAGCAGGCGCATGTGGTGCTTAACTGGCGTCCGCCATAGGCCTCGTCGTCGGCCACCCCGGCGTCGGTGACGTCACGGCCGTGCAGCATCGATTCCTCTATGGCAGTTGTCGGTATCCGGCATATGAGCGTCGTGCAGTTCTTCGCCAGCGCCAGGCGCCCACGGATCGGCAGTAGCCAGCAGCAGTCGACCCGGCTGTAGAGATCCGGTTCGACGGGTGGCTGATGCTGGAAGCTGGGATGAGCGGAAGAGATACCCAAGTCCTGATTTAGCTATTTCTCTATCGACCCTAGGGACGCCCCTGTCACTCGAAGCCCAGACCCGTGAGTGGTATGCTCTCGACAATCAAAGGAAGATCATAATATGCGGCAGTACGAAACCCTCAGCGAGGCACCCCTATCTGGCACAGTGCCAGTCACTCGCATTCTCGGACCGCAATCACTTGCGCGGCTAGTGAATGCCGATAACTGGGACGATGCGGTGAGCGCGCTGGAGTCAGCATGCAAAGGGTGGGGCGGTTCCTATAGTTTGCTACTGCCTGCAACTCCTTCCGTCGAAACTCTTGCTGATCCGTGGGCAAACTTGCTTGCGGACTCAGATATTGCCATGACTATCACTAGAGGAGTCTGGACTACCTCTGACCATCGATTCGAAGAATATGGTGGTGGACTTTGGGTGGAGGATAGTGGGGGTGAGCCTCTTATCAGCGTCCTTTCATATACTCCGCCTGCGAGATTTGAAGATATCCAGTTAAATACAGCCGGGTCAATCAGTTCTGATGATCCTTGGTACCTGTCGTATCTGGCAACTTGGGGAAAATTCCCTGATAGGATCTCGCCACAAGTCCTTCGCGTCCACGGGCTTCAACGAGAATTCACCTTTGACAACATAATAGATCCGAGCAATGACGCCGGCCCTCCGGGGGCAGAACATCTTTTGCAAAGCTTACGGAACTCGGGTCGACTAACAGCTCGACAACTTTCATGCCACCTGCTAAATACGACATCCGCGCCCCTGGGGCGGCAATTCGAAAGCCCCGGTAGTCCTACGGTCATTCCTCATCGCAGGCAATTTGCAGCGGATGTCGGCCCCAATATCGTAGTGGTCTACGAGCCGGGCAGCGTTGAAGATCTCTGCCTTATTTGGCAACTGCGAGCAGTCCACGGACTCCCGTCCGGGTTTCCTCTGGCCGTCCCTGTCACCGCCGATGTTGGCCATGCACTCAGATATTGGTGGAGTGAGATGGCCATGAAAGTCTGGGGAATGCGCGATGCATACTGTCTCGTTGTAAGCGCAAGCGTAGAAACTGAAACGCTCAACCAAATAGTAGAAGAAGTTGACCTTCCTTATCATGTGGGCGCTATTACCGACGTGCTCCAACCAAACTACGGATGCGGGCACTTTTCTCAGGATACGGCGACTTTTGTCGATGGGAAAGCTAAAATTCCCTCCGTAACCCCAGCGGAAGCTCAACGGTTCGGTGAGCCACTCCTTCGTGAGCACGGAGGGTGGTTCGAAGTAACGATCATTCCGGAAGGGGCGGAACTCCCACCCAGTCGTACTATGCGGCGAGATCGGTATGTAACGGGCACTAGGTACCACCGAGGAGCTGTAGCATCTAGCTCTTGGACACGATCGTTCACCACAGTCTCATATCCGAGTGGCATGGATGTCCTGTATGCCATAGGCCGCGATCGTTCGCTCGAGTCCGAGCCAAGTGGGCCCGGAGTGATCGCCGAGTCATTGATAGAAAGAGCGGGGGGAATTAACAATCTCTATCCACTGCTCGCACCCAATGCTCAAGATCTTCTAGTCCGGCTTTGTGAACGTCGGGGTGCGAATTATCTAAATGCGCGACTCAGGAAGCTGCTAGCCGTTGACCCGGAAGAAATGTCTGAAGACATTCGCCGCCAACTCGCGCGCATTGAAGACTTGCTTCGAAAGAGTATCGGGACACCGGACGAAACCGATCAGCGAAGCATCAAGTTCAGCGAAGTCAAAAAGATCCTCGGAACAGATGGGGCAGCTAAGGCTTGGCTAGAGTGGGCTGAGCAGAATGGGCTTGTTATTAGAGGTGCCGTGGCACACTGCCCGCATTGCCGTGGGCAAAACTGGCGACTGCTGCAAGAGTTGTCACCGCCTTTTCTGTGTCGTGGGTGTGCACGGAGCATCGAAGCACCATACGGACATGACGTTCTCAATTTCTCATACCGCGCAAGCGATCTACTGCTTAATAATGTCAGCAGCGATGCGATAGCACATGTTCTGGCGCTAAGATTCCTGACAGAGCTGTTCCGGTCAAGCTTCGCAGAGGTGGGCCCCATCTTCGGTGGCTATCCTGGTGTGAATTTCCGTGAGCCAGGATCTGCAACCGTCATAGGCGAAGCGGACGTACTGCTAGTGCTTGCCGACGGAGGTATAGCCATTGGGGAGTGCAAGACGCGAGCTGCTGGGCTTGTGGAAGAGGAACTCGCGAAACTTGCTGCATTGGCTGATCGCCTGGATGCCTCATGGACGTTTGTCGCAACCCTCGACCCATCAAGCGCTTGCGACTCAAACTGGAGGATCAACCCGAATGGCGATAAGCGTCCTCATTTTGCTCTGACGGCCGAGCACCTCTACGATGCGCAACCAGTCGCCATACTAGGTGGCCGCAACCCACTCGAATGGCGAGACTCATTTAGCAATTTCACAGGCCAGGAGAAAATTAGCCCAGACGAGCACAAAAAGATTTTCGCCAAAAACCTTGTATCGCAATTGAACTGGCAGCGCAGCGCCGCATTGCCCTGGTGGCGTGACAGCAGTGTTTGAGGAAAGCCTCCACTTACACGAAGGGACTCTTCGGGCAGGTGTTGCACCTCTCATCAGCGATTAAATCAAGCCTAGTATCACATAATGGAAGGCGAATACCACCGAATCGCTTACCTAGGACCTCGCCGGCCAGTAGATCGTTGACGCCTGCAAAGGCTTGGGCCTCAGCGCCTTCTACGACCGCAACATGGGTAACGAGTGATAGGGGAAGAGCTTCATACGTGAACAGCGCAAAGTGTGCGGCTCCCAGTCCCGCTTCTTCGTGCCGTTCATCTCCACAGAGTACCTAGCCAAGCTGATCCCGATGGACGAAGCCTCATCGGCCATGATGACATCGGTTAAGCAGGGTAACGGCTACGTTCTACCCGTCCTCATCGGCGACATACGGGGGCCTGCGGACCTTCTTCACCCGCACGTTCACTATCTCAGGGCCGAAGATTACACACCTCACCAACTGGCAGAGTAGCCCCGCTCAAAGGTGCAGCGAGCGCAGGCCAGGGGCCAGCAGCCCTGCGAAGTCGGCACAGTCCACCCGCGCCCTGAAGTCCCTGGAGAAATTGGCCACCGTAGCCGAGGCGCTGCAGTCTGATCTATACGAGCTGTAACCGACCTTCCTCAGTGGCTCCTCATCAACGCGCCGTGGACAGTCCTGGCATGACCGGCGGCAGGCTATAGAATCAAGGGCGACCGATCTCAATCTGCCTTTGATCACAGAATTGAAGTTGGTCGGAGGGCCGGTTCTTCACGAACCGGCCCTCACTCTTCTGGCAGGCATCGTTGCAACAGGAGAAAGCCGGGCATCTCGCCCCTCGGCCGGATTCCGATGTCAAAGATCTCCGGCTCCTCGAAGACGGGCTCTCCGCTCGGACGACGCGCGTATGCCACCCGCCCGTAGTCAACCCCGTCATCTCGATCGAAGCTCATCCACGTGATGGCCTCTTGCTCGCCCTCCCGTAGAGGATGATTGGAGACCGCTCGTACGGCTATCGTGCTCGGCGGCGTGAACAACCACACCTGCGGAACCGCGATCACCCAACGAGTGGCGTCGATCTCAAGGACTTTCTCCGCCGCCCTGGTCTCGAATGACGTCGCAGCAGCCCGGTCCCGCAGGTAGTCGTAATCACTCAGGAACAACCTGCGCTGGCCTTCCATCGCGACGAGCGCAGGGCACTCCCTGGCCACGATGTTCTTCTCCAGACGCTCCACCACGTCGAACAGCAGATGCGCGGTCGCCTCGTTCATATCGCCTCCACCACCTCGGTTGCGGCGTGCACCGCTTCGTCAGGGTCGCAGAAACAGCCATGGACGGGGCAGATCTCGGAGAAGCTCTGCGGCGTGGCGCATCAGGCGCTTGGCGGCCACCGGCGCATAGCACGGGCGCGCACTCGTCCCGGCGCGGCAGCCGAGTTGAGAAGGCACGCACCGTATGCCCAGCGCCGAGGCGCCGCTCGGCTCTTAGCCGTCCCTACCAACGATCACACCGACCTCGGCAAGATCCGCAAGTACGTCGCCGACTTCGGGGTTTCCGCCCCGGACCTGCTCGCCAGCCTCGGGCGGGTTACGCGGCTGGCCGGGCTACTGCGAGGGTGACAGGGCATTCTCGAAGAGCGCGTAGAACTGCCGCCTGCTGGGAGGAAGACCGCCAGTGCGCACCCGGAGCATGAATCCGTCGAGGACAATCGTGGCAAACTCGGCCAGGACCGCCGGGGGCAGATCCGTTCGGTAACGCCCGTCGCGCACGCCATCGGTCACCTCGGTGAGGATTGCCTCTTCCAAGGCCGCGCCGCGGGTCGCCCACTTGTCCCGGAACTCCGGATCGGACCAGATCCGCCGTCCGAGTTCGAGATAGCTGCCGGACAGCTCGCCGCCCGACTCCGCGAAGGTCTCCACGACGGCGGGCAGGCCGCCTTCCAGCCACAGCCGGGCGGCGCGGGCGCTGTCCTGCTCGGCGAGGGCGATGAACAAATCCAGCTTGCTCGGGAAGTAGTTGAAGATCGCGCCGCTCGACAGGCCGATCTCCGTTTCCAGCTGACGCACGGTCGTGCCCTCGTAGCCGTGCCGTGCGAAACACCGCCGCGCGCCGTCGAGCACCTGCTGACGCCGTGTCTCCGTGTACTGCTGACTCATCCGTGGCATGCAGGCTCCTTCCCATATCGAGCGCTCGTGTTATTTTATGCCCATGCGGACACAGACTGCGTCACCTGACAAGGCTCGGTCTCTGGTCAGGCTCCCGGGACTCCGGCCACTGCTCGCCGCCGAGGTCACCTCCACCACCGGCTCCCAGCTCACCATGCTCGCGCTGCCCTGGCTGGTGCTCACCACCACCGGCTCCCCCGCGAAGATGGGCTGGGTGATGGCCGCCGAGCTGGTGCCGGTGGCGCTGCTCGGCGCAGTGGGCGGCACCTGGGCGTCCCGGTTTGGTCCCCGGCGCTGGATGATCTTATCGGACCTGAGCCGCGGGCTACTGATCGCCGCCGTCCCCCTCCTCCACCTGGGCGGAATGCTGACGTTGCCCGTCCTGCTCGGCCTCGTCTTCGCCATCGGCCTCTTCACGGCCCCTTACCTGGCCTCCCAGCAGACAATCATCGCTGATCTGCTCGGCGAGGACGAGGTGATACTCGGCAGAGCCACCTCCCTGCTGCAGGGCGCGGTGCGCACCGCCCTGCTCATAGGCCCTCCCGTCGCGGCCGGCCTGATTGCGCTGCTCGGCGCCCCGGCCGTGCTGTTCATCAACGCGCTCACCTACCTCGCAACAGCCCTGCTCATCTGGTGCCTCGTCCCCGCGGGCCCGTCCGCCGTACCGCACAGCCGGGCGGGACGCGTCGCGGACGGCTGGAAAATCCTGCGCCGAGACCGCCTGCTCACCTCATGGACCCTCGGCACGGTCCTGACCGAGGCCGCCTGGCAAGCGCTGTTCGTCGCCATCCCGGTGCTCGCGGTGACCCGCTACGGCGGCGACGTGGGAGTCGTCGGAATCGTCATGGGCGCATTTGGAGCCGGCGCAGTGGGCGGCAGCCTGCTCGCCCTCTGGGCGCTGAAACGGTACTCAGCAATAGCGCTGACGAATGTCGGCAAGGTGGCACAAGGGCTGCTGTTCGGCCTGCTGCTACTCCACCTCTCCCCCTGGGGGCTCACCGCCTGCCTGCTAGCAGCTGGCCTCTTCAACGGGCTCACCAACGGCCCCGCCGCCGCTGTCCGCCTCAAGCGGATCACGCCCCCCCTGAGACCACAGACCCTGACTCTCATCTCCGCTATCACGGTGGTCGGCGGGTCCTCAGGCTTAATTCTCGGCGGAGTCGCCCTCGACACACTCGGAGAGCAGCCCACCATGGCCGGCATGGTCGCCGCCCAGAGTGCCGGCTTCATCCTCTTCCTGCTCGGCTCCCGCCGCTCGCTACGGGCGACCTGGTGATACCCGGAACCGTGCCGGTTTGCCCGACCAATCAGGCCGTGGGGGCGCGGACAGAGCCGTGCAGTGGCAGTGCAGATCCTGCCAGCCCGCCTATTGCTGTCCTGCCGCGCCTCAGCGACCGACTCGGCCAACGCCGAATGAGCAGTGGGAGCGTTCAGCACCCGCCCCTGGACGGCGGCGCCGAGGTCGCGGTCCTCATGGAGGAATTGGACGGAAAATGTGACTTGTTGAAGGACCTGTGGCCAGAAGGCTTGGTGTTGCATCTGCCGCCTAGCGGCCACACTCCGCCCCGCCCGGCACACGCGGCCTGCAGACGTGCCCATCGGACCCCACCACGACGAGAAGACAGGAATCCTGCTCATCGACCAGGGCACGTTCACTGTAGTGCCGTACCGCGAACGCGACGCTCAAACAGTACCGTCCGCAGGCGGAACTGGAGCGCGAGAGCCGCCAGGGCGGCAGCCTGAGATCGGGAGGGGATTGAAAGACGGCACCCCCAAGCTGTCTCCAGGATATCCCCGGCCAGCGCCGCCACTGGTGCTCATGCCTCGGTTATCCACCAGGTCAAGGGCGAGGAGGCTGACGCGGTCCTCGTCATCCTGCCTGACGATGACCGCACGCCCCGGCTGATCGACGCCTGGATCTCAGGAACGCACGATCCGGACCTGGCCGAGAACCTGCGAGTCACATATGGGCGGAGGCCGTGGTGTGGGCACCATGCTCGACAGAAGGACGATCGGAAGGGCGCCCCAATTAGCCAGCCTCCAGCATAGGTAGCTGTCGTTTCACGACAGCATCGGCGCAATCGCTCGCCGCTGATGCGTACGGCGCAAGGGCAACACGCCGTGGGACCTGCGGTTTCGCCCGACCATTCCGATTTCACCGAGATCGCACTCTAGTGTTCTCCTGAACCGGCGGTCGGCTTTAACGTGTTGCAACGTATTTCCTCCCATGTCGGATGCACACCGGTGGCATCCGACGCCACAGACGGGAGGTGATGCACAGTGCCCCGACGGCACTTGAAGCGGACACTCAGCCGACGGACGGTTGAGAGATGGGCGGGGGTGACATCCTTCCTCCTCGCTGCTGCGGCCGTCATCCAGGCGGCTGCGGCGTTGGTGAGTGCCATTCACCGCTGAGGAACGGGATGGCCCCCGCCTTCTCGCCCAGGCCGTCAAGGTTGCGATCCAGCCTTGGCGGCCCCCCTTTGTTCCTGGGTAGGTCTCTACCCGCATGCTTACACTAAGCGACTAAAACCCATAGTATTAGCGATAACAGATCATTGCAGGTCACGACGGCGTGTTGCATGGAGATCCGCACTGCAGGACCGTGCGCCAGAGCCGTCCGCCGGTGCCCCCTCCCCCCGATCCTCGGGAGGCAAAGCGCACCTATCGGTCTCGTCCACTCACCGCTGGCGGCAGCTCGACCTTCTGGTGAACGCGGCGGCAGAGGTGGAGCGCCGCGAAATGTGTGCCAGCGCGCGAAGCGCTCGCTGTTCCGTGTCCCTCAACCTTTTCTCGCGTGAGCGTGGGCTGCTACGTCTGGCACAGGCGACCCCTCGATGGCGTCGGCCCACCATTCGGACCCGTGCGTGCTTCGGAACCACGGCATCCTCCTTTCTTCGGTACGGCACCCCGCCCGTTGCGAGGGCAGGGAGCCGTACCGCGTCAGTCATCGTTGTTTCTCAGGCGGCGACGGCGAGCGGCTGATCCAGCACTGCGGACAGGGTGCGGAGAGTCCCACGGTCGAGTTCGTCGATGCCGCCGGTAACCGCGCGGAGCATGTTGCGTTCGGCTCGCTCCGCACCGCGTACGTTCTGCTCGTGGTGAGTGAAAGTGTTGACCGCCTGCACCACGCCCCAGGCCGTGCCGCACCAAGGCGACACCCGTAGGTCGTGGTTCCACAGTCTGGTTAGAGTGTCGCGCTTGTTCTCGGCCATCGTGCGGCTACGGCCTGGCTGATCGGGCATCGGCACGTGGGCGTCGAGGAACGCATCCCACTGCCACCGGTTGACCGAGGTCCGGCACAGGTCGCGTACCGACTCGGAGAACTCCTCCGCCAAGGCGTAGACGATGTTCAGCGCGTCCCGCGCTTCGGCGAGCCGGAACTTCGAGTGCCGCGAGTGCTTGATCTTTACTTGCTGGCCGCGTTCTGCCAGTCCGGCAGCCATGGTGTTATCACACACGATGTTGGTCACGGCGCGCTTGAACGTGGTGGCCAGCGATCCGTCGAACGAGGTCGCCCCGAACAGGTGAGGGCGGAACTCCACCCCTTCGGGCGTCCGGATGTTCTCTGGCACCTCGACCGACACCCAGGCGACCGCTCCGCCCTTCAGCAGGCCGGCCGAGCCGATGGACAGGTCAGCGTCCAGGAGTCGGGAAATGGTGTGGATCAGCCACTCAACATAGGGATGGGGTTCGTAGCCGTCGGAGAAGATCCCCATGACATGGCCGTTGTCGCTGCGGAGAATCGCCTGCCGCCCGGGGACTTGGGAAATTCCGCCTCGCGGATCCTCCACATAGACGGGGCTCGACACCGCCTCCCAACTGAAGAGCCGCCGCTTGACGTCGTCGACCGGGATCGGCCCGGGGTAGTGGTTGGGCTCCTCGCTCTGCATGCTGGCCCGGTAGTGCCAGGCGGTGCCGCGCTTTTCGGTGAAGCCGATCAGTGTGTTGGCGTTCAGCCACTCCAGAGACTCCCTGGACATGGTCTTGTTCCTTTCGGTGGAAATGAGAAAGGCACCGGCCGGAGCCGATGCCGTCGGTCTTGTGTGTGTCAGAGCCGAATCTGTGGGTTTCTGGGCGCGGAGGCACTCACATGGCGCGGTGCTGTACGGCGTAGGCCACGCGTTCGGTCAGTTCTCGATCGGCCGCGCGGATTTCGATTGCACTGCTGGTCGTATCGCCGTACACGGTGAACGAGCCGGAGGCGTCGCCCAACCGCCATCGGATGACGGTCTCTCGCGGCTTCTCGGTCAGCGTCGCCTGCGGCAGCATGGTCAACAGCGTCTCAACGAACTCGGCCCGGCCGCCGTTCTCGGCCGCCCTGTCGACCAGCCGCTCGCAGCAGATCACCAGATCTGGCCTGTAGCTGGGCAGGAGGCGGCGCTCAATCCTCTTGGCTACGAACCGGGCCCCTCGGGTGGCCGTCACAGTGATCTCATGCCGCGGTAGGTCAGGAAGAACTCCCCTGCTTCCGTCCGGGTAGACGCCGAGCACCCTGATTCGCCCTTTCTGGTTCCAGAGCGGATGCACGACGAGCCGGGCGCCGGCCGGTCCCACGAGGTAGGCGGGATGACCGGGCCGGACCAGCGGAGTGAAGCCCTCCAGGTGCTCGGCGACCTCGACCACGAGATCGTCGACCTCCCACTCGTTCACGAGCAGGCTCCTTTCGTATGTTGATTGATCAGCCATGCGTGGCGTCCTTATGGCTGCTCTTCTTTGCGGATCCGTTCTTGATCGGCGCGGAATCGGTAGACGTCACGGCCTGGTGTGGTGCACTCCTGGCAGCCGCAGCCGTACCGGTGGATATCGCTGACGTGGAAGACCTGCGTGCGTTTCTCCCACGGTGTTGTGTAGAGCGAGTCGTCCAGCTCCACGTGGGCGCGTTCACGTTCGTTGAGCTCGGTGACCGTGCCCGGGTAGTAGAAGGGCGACTGATAGGACTCCGCCCACCAGGGCCGCACCGGGATGTTGAAGAAGGGCCGGACCAGGACGCGGTCACCGACCTTCATCGCCGTCGGCCCCCTTCCACAGCTCCAGGGCGCCCGCCGCATCGTCGACCTCCGGGCGGTCGGCGCCGCGCAGGTCTGCCAGCGTCCAGGCCACCCGCAGCAGCCGGGGAAGCCCCTCAGCCGTCAACAGGCCGGTGTTCACAGCGGACCGGAGCAGCTCGACAGCCTCCGGCTCGACAGGGAAACGCGTCCGCAGCTCCAGTGCGGGAACCTCGGCATTGACCTGCCAGGGCGTTCCGGCCAGCCGATAGGCCGCCCGTGCGCGGGCCGCGAGTACCCGCGCGGCTATCGCCGTGCTCGACTTGCCCGCCTGCGCCTCGCGATCCCCCCGTTCGATGGGGGCTCGTACGGCCACGCGCGGCAGGAGCAGCGCGAGACGTCCCAGATAGCGGCGTCTATCCACAGGTGTGCACGCGCACACCCGGTCCTGTGGGCAGGGGCACCGCTGGGCGTCGAGCACCAGCATGAACCGCGCCGGATAGCGGACGGTGCGGCCCAGCCCCGTGACGCGCACCTCCCCGGTGTCCATCGGCCGGCACAGCCCGTCCAGGATCTGGCGGCCGAACTCGGGCGCGTCGGCCAGGTGCAGCACGCCGCGGTGGGCGAGCGAGACGGCACCCGGATGGTTCCTGGCCACGCTGCCGAAGATCGCGGCAGGCGTGGACGTGTGGTGCGGTGCACAAACCGGCGGCCTGAACCCTGACGCGTGGTCGGACCGTCCGGCCAGGGAGTAGATCTCCGCGACCTCCCGGGCGGCCTCAGGATCCAGCGGCGGCAGGATGCCCGGGAGTCGTTCGGCGAGCATCGTCGCCGGGCCGTCCCCGGACAGGTGCAGGTGATGCGCGCCCGCCGCGCACACCTCCAGCGCGCGGCGGGCCGCCCCGTTACCCGGTACGTCGGCCAGATCCAGAACGGGCGGCGGTGGGTGCGTGGAGGCCCCGGGCGCCCGACAGTGGTAGTCCTCCAGCCTCCCGCTCTTGAGGTACTCGATCACCTCGGCCAGCCGGGCCACGGGGATCACCACGGCCCCGGGAACCTGCGCCGCTTCCTGCGCGCACTCGGCGGGCACCACCACCGTGGTAATCCCGGCCCGTACGGCGGCGCCCACGGCAGCCACGACGCCTCTGACCGGGCGAATCCCGCCGTCCAGCGCCAATTCACCCAGGAACACCCGTCCGGAGATCCGTTCAGGCGGGATGACGTGAGTGACCGCCAGCGACACCACGGCCAGCGCGAGATCGGCTGAAGAATCGTAAGGTGGCGGAATCGCCGGACTCACGCTCACCGTGACCCGGGCGTCCGGCCACTCGGTTCCGCTGTTGAGGATCGCCGAGCGGATCCGGGCGCGGGTCGGCCAGACCGACAGCTCCGGCAGGCCGATCAGTTGCAGCTCGGCCCCGCCGGGTGCGGCGTCGGCCTCGATGTCCACCACCAGCGCATTCAGGCCGACCAGGACCACCGATCGGGCGGATGCGTAGCTCGTCGTCAAGGGATCACCACCCCTCCGGCAGCACCGGCCGCGTCCGGTCGGGATATTGGGCGGCCTGTGCGCTGATCTGGTCCGCCATCTCCGCGAAGTCGATGCTGGAGGTCATCTCCGGTGGCAACCCGTGATCCAGCGCGCATTTGACCAGCTTCGCGAGGCTGTACTCGGAATTGGTGGACAGCGCCCGCTCGACCGCGACGCGCGCCAGCGGCCCGTCTCCGGTCCGCAGGGCGACGAACGCCAGCAGCGCGGCCGGTGCGGCGGCGAACTCCGGTTCGACCCTGCGGGTCACTTCGGTCCACAGCCTGATGTGGGCGTCGTCGTCGTGTCGGCCGATGAAGGTCATCGCCCCGTCCCGGACGATGATCGAGGTCAACAGCACGCCCAGCCAGGCGACCATGTCAGCGGGCAACTCCTGCCCCGCTTCGATGTGGTCGAGGGCTGCGGCGACCTGCGTAAGACCCTCCTGATACCAGCCAGAGCCCCCGCCCTTACCGAGCGTGCTACGGACCTGCCCGCACACTGTACGTATCGCCGTGTTCACCCGTTCCCGGTCCTGCCCGCCGACCGGGGCGAGCATGGCCACCAACGCCGCACGGTCGGGACGGGCGACGTACCCGGCGAACACCGCCGTCGCGGTGGCCGGATTAGTCGCCAGGTCGTACGGCATGCCGTCCGGTGGGCAGCATTCGGGATCCGGGCACACATACGACCAGTAGCGGCCACCCTCGACCCGCAGCGCGTCCATCGTGTCGATGTCCGCATCGGCCAGGCTGCCGCGTACGGCGTCCATCACTGGGGTGACATGCCACCCGGGTCCGTACCCGATCAGCATGACGCGCTGGGTGCCGTTGCGGGTGAGCATCTCGGCGAACTGCCGAGCTAGGTCGGGCGTGTCCTCGGAGTTGTCCGGCAAATCGAACCGCGTGCTGAAACGCAGCGCCCGCACCCCGCTATCGGCCTCCTGGCGTGGCTCGAAGCCCATCGCGACGATGCTGCGCTCCGGGTGAAATCCCAGCATGTAGGGCACGATGGCGATGAAATCCGCTGGGCGGCTCAGCCGTACGGTGTGATCCAGTTGAGCGGTCATGAGAGTCCTCCTGAACATGAAGAAAGCCCCCGGCGATCGGCTGCCGAGGGCGAACGAATAGACGGAACGAAAGGAAGTAAGAGTCAGCAGCGCTCGGAGCGGATGCCGCCGCGCGGGCCGAGAAAGACCCGGCGGTCCGGATAGTCCAGCGCGTCGCGAGAGCCATACAAGGCGATCTCGCAGTCGTCCCCTACGCACGGAGTCAGCGCGTCACCGGGCTCACGTGCCACGAAAGCGAAGCGGGAGCGCTGCCAATAGCCGTGTCGATGCCGCTCCATCAGCTTCGTCTCGGCATCGGCCAGGGAGGAAAACTCCTCCAAATCATTCGGCTCCGGCGGAGAGCACCCGCTGCCTCCATGCCAGAGCCCGTACCAAACGCCCAAGGGTCATCGTCCTTTCGATGGGCCGGACCAGCGGCCCCGTCGGATGCCCGGGCTTCGGCGCCGGCGATTCAGCGAATCCAGATGGTGGGGGTCTTCTCTCCCCCATAGATCCGGCAGGCGTACTCCTCCTGCTCGGCCAAAACGATCACCGGCAGTTCGGCGACCTCCTCGCGCAGAGCGCGGGCGATGCGGTGCCAGCCGTCGATGATGAACAATCCCGCGTCTGGGATTGGCACGGCGATCAGCGGGACCGTGAGGTCAACCTCGCTGACACGGACCTCGTCGATCCAGATCGCGGCCAGGTAGCGTCCCCATGCACGCGGAGACAGCCGCCCGCCGGGCTTGCGCCCATGGGCGTAGCCCTTGGCTGCGGTTATGTTCCATGACCAGGCCAGGAAGTGAAACACCTCCGTCTCTTCCTGGCCCGCGTCGGCGTGAGCTGTATCCATGGCGATCAGGTCCCTTTCGGCAGGTGAAGGGGATTCCGAGAGCCGACCGAGAAGGACTCGGCTCCGGCACAGTTATTCGTTCTCCTCTGCCTGTTGCTCGTGATCAATGTGGTCGACCTCGGTGTCTGGCTGCTCGGCCGCAGTGAGGAGCTCTCCGCTGGCGGCCAGAAACTGGCGGGCGGCAGCCCGGGAGGCGTGCGCCAAGGCATGGTCGAACAGGCTGCCTGGCCGTAGGGCGGCTGGTTCGCCGGTCAGGTAGTGCCGAGCCCGTGCGCGTACCCGCCGTACGGCGTGCGCGGCCTCCAGGGCCTCGTGGTCGATCTGGGCGGAAACCAGTTCCCACCAACCGCGAACGGCGTGGCAGTAAGCCGCGCTGTACAGCGGTTCTGATGTAAGCCGCTGGCCACGCTGAACCTGACATGTCAGCTCGGCTGATGCCGCGTAGTCGGCGTGCCGGGCCTGAGCGACCGCCTCCGCTATCCGGTCCCCAGGCCAGACGTCCAATGATCCCCCTCACCTTCGGTACCTATGGGTCGGCGGGAGACACAACCGGGTGAGAGGTGGCCCCCTCCGCAGTAACCGCACCAGCCGTCCATGGCGTACGCGGAAAGGTCCTCTGCATACTGCTCGCTCCAGAGCCGTTGCTTCTGGGTGTAGTCGGCGAAGTATTCGGTATCGCCGTCAGTGACGGTCAGAAAGTTGAGTACCGATCTGGCTGCGTCGAGCAGATCCTCAGTGGTACCGACCGCGCCGACAGGTGAGCGGATGTCGGAATCCTCGAAGATCGTACGGCCGCGCCTCGACAGCCGGTATCGCCAGCGGATCCTGTTGTCATCCGTTCGCTCGGCGGGCTCCAGTTCCAGCATGTGTTCGGCGTCGATCTGCCAAGCAGGCATCAGCCGAGAACTGATGACCCAGCCCGGGGGCAGGGTCAGGACAGACGTCATCGCCACGGCAACTCCCAAGGTCCTCTGAATCGAATAGGTAGGTGTGGCGGCCACCATCGCGGCGTCAGATGGCGCCGTTCCACGGTCGTACTGGTCGAGTGGATCTCGCAGGCGCGGGCGTAGTACAGCGCGTCGGTGAAGCATCGTGCGCAGCGGATCAGCCGACGCCGGAGCCCACTCGGACCATGGGTCTGGGTGGAGTCCACCCAGAGATGGGTCCGTTTCAGGCAGCCATAACAAGTGATCGTCTCGGCCTCCTTGGGCATCGCGACAAGCGCCAGCGTCATCGCGTACTCGGGCCGCCCTTCCGGATCAGCGTGAGGCAGCATCGTCGCCATGGCGGGGCGTATCTCCCCCATGGCGGTCACCCGCATGACCTGTCCGCCACGGCTGACGGCGAGATCACCGACGGTCCACGTATCGGCAGAGACCACCTCCATGGAAGCTCCTTTCGAATGGGTTATCCGGGCGGCCTGCCGTACCGCCCGGCGGTGATCGTGAAAGGTTGGAGTGCCCGACCATGTCTTGGACGTGTCGGTTCGCCGCTCCCAAAGAGCAACTAACGCCACCAGCGCCGTTGCACGGGGCGACCCAATGCGGAAATCAAGCTTTCCGGGTTGCGAACGAAGCAATCACGACGCTGTGAGGTCGGGAACGCTCTCACTTAAATACGGTGACCGGAACGGCCCGACCGTCCGCGCTCGGCAACACTTTCTTTCGCGCCGCGCGCCGAACGAACGGTAAGGCCGTTCCGGCCGCCCCTGCTGTTCACGGCATAACGAAGTGAGGCCGAACAACAGCAGCGGAGAGAACGCAACACCGCCGACCGCGTCAGGCGCGTACCGGCGAATCTCGCTCTCACATAAATACGGTGACGGGAACAGCCCGACCGTCCGGGCACTTCCAAGGAAGTTCCGTCTTGGGAAGCGCTCGATAGGGTGGATGCAAGCAAAAGGGCCTCAGAGCGTTCTCTGAGGCCCTCTCGTGTCCTTTCGGTTAGTCGCCCGAACTTTCGGTGTCGCCGTACACAAGCGTGTTCCTGGCATCGTCGAGGCGCTCGGAGAGTTCCCGCCATTCCGCCCGCGCAGCGTCGCGCACCCGGATTACGGCCCGCCGAGAGCCGTACGCGCCGCCGTAGCGCTTCTGAGCTACCTTGCTCAGGATCCCCGCACGGCCTAGATCATCGGCATGGGCTGCTGCTTCCATCACTTCCGTGATGGTTGGGAAGTCCTGTCCGTCTCCGTACGCCTGGCGAAAGACAACGGCGCTGTTCTGAGCAGTGCAGAAGGCTACAGCCGCCCGTGTGACGTTCTCAGCGTGCGGCAATCCACGCATGAGTTGAGCGCCCGGCGTAGCGTCGATCTCGCTTGGAGGAACGTCGATCCGGTAGCCGTTCCGTGCGGCGGCATCACGGACCGCCCACCTTTGGAGCGTCGTTCGTGTGATCGTCATCTCTCCGCCGTCGCGCCGTACATAGACCCACTCGGGAGCCTCCGCCGTGCTTTCGGGAGCCCTACGGCATGAAGTGACGATGTCCCTAAGCCGTTGAGCAAGGAGAAGAACAGCGTCCTGTGTGACGTCATCCGACACGTCATCAGTGCCGTACGGCGCGTGTCCCTGCTTAACGATGGTAGCGCTCCCATCCATACGCTTACGGGATCGCGTGGCGTCAACCGTGCGGCAATAGCCGCGCGCCAACCGCTGAATCTCCGCCCAGTCTTCCGGCGTCACCCGTGCCATGTCTTCCGGTGTGAGCCTTTCCCCGGGGACATTGGCGGGAACGCACTTTCCGGGAGCCCCGTTGGACATCGTCCGTCTCCGATCCGTTCTGTGCGGCGCGCCTTTCGCGCCACTCTGCCTTTGATCGGTTCAATTCAACCCCGAAACGCCACTCAAATCAACGACATCCGGCGTTTCTTTACCCTATTTGATTAATGAGGGACGGCAGAAGTACAGACAGGCAAGGGAAACGCTTCACCGGCTAGTGCTTTTGCACGCACCCAGAAGGAATATAAGAGACATTTAACAGGTAGAGCGGGATAACAGCTCAGTCGGCCACGCAAGCTTTGGGGAACTAAATTAAAGAGTGCATTTCCTGGAAAACCCGGGTGCGATATTGAAAGACATGAATATCCAATGGGCCCGCCGACCTCTTCTAACTAGGCGTTCGCCAGTCAGTCGGGCCGCCAAGTGGCCAGGGCACCCTGTCCCTGACCTGGTGTTATACACCATACCCGTCGGCCGTTCTCAATTGGCTGTTCATCGGCCTGCTATTGGTCATCCGAACGGTCATTGGGTTCCACTGAGATGCCAGTCCGCCTGAATTCGCGGCGGACTTCCATTAAGGGTTTGGTCACCAGGAGAGAAGGGGTCCCGCACGCCCGCTCATCGCCACACGGCAGGCCGTCGAAGAAGCCGGTGAGCTGTTGTCGGCTGCGCAGGCCACGGGGGCCATGCCGGCCTTGTTGCGGTCAATTCACCGGGACCGCTGGGGCTCACTTGGACGCGCGACGGACACCGCCGAGTGCTTCCCGCCCCTCCTGTACGGTCTTCGCCACTTTGTGGAGTTCTTTCACGTCTGTGGCACTGGCCAGGGCGTCCTTGGCGGTGTCGTAGGCGTCCAGCGCCTCTCGCCATCCCTTGTCCTTCGGCTTGCGGCGGCCCGAGGTGGTCTTCTCGTCGTTGAGGCCGGCGATCTCCTCCCCCAGTGCAGTGACGTCCTCTTCGGTCTTCCGCCGTAGAGCGATGAACGTCGCCCTGCGACGTCTCGCCCGTGTGATGCTCACTACCAGCCGGCCGAGGAGCGTCAGCGCCGCGAGTATCACCAGCGTGGTGACAGTGATGCGCCACCCAAGGGGCCACCTGCTGGTTGATCCAGACAGGTCGGCGTGCTTTGCCCGCGAGAGCTCGGCGCCAGTGACGTCGGCGTCGGTAAAGCGCGCCCCTTGCAGGTTCGCCCAGCGGAGATCAGAGTCGATGAGCGAGGCTCCCTGGAATATGGCGCCGAACAGATCGGCCTCGTGCAAGTCGGCGCGGTCGAGCTTGGTGCGCGTGAAGTCGGTCTGCGCCGCCTTCGAGTAACTGAGAGTGGCGTCCCGGAGGTCGGCGTCGATCAGCTTCGCGTTCTTGAGATCGGCGGAGTCCAGTGTGGCGTGCCTGAGATCAGCTCCGCTGAGGTCGGCCCCTTGGAGGGTGCGTAACGAGGCTCCGGCCAGGGACGCTCCGCGCAGGACGGCCCTGTTCAGCTTCGTCGAGGTGAGATCCAGCCCATCCAGATTCGCGCTTGTCAGGTTGGCGCAGCTCAGGTCGGGGATGTCGGTGACACCGCGGAGATCCCAACCGGCATAGTTCTGGCCGCTTCCGGGAGGGCACGTTCCATCCGGGATGGCGGGCAGTTCCTTCGGCACACCCTTTGACCCGGCCAGGTCGGCATCTCGCGTGTCACGCAAAACCGCTCGGGTGAGGACGGCACCCTGAAATGAGGCTCCGTCCATAGGAGACAAGTACATTTGTGCGTCTGTGAGGTCGGCACTGTCGAACACCGCTCCCGACATAATCGCCGTCCCCATATCCGCCCCCTTTAGATCGGCCTGGCGGAGAATAGCATTCAGCAGCGTGGTTCCGTAAAGCCGCGAATCTGTCAGCTTCGCCCGCGTGAAATCGGCCTTGCGCGCATCGGCGTCACCGAATTCGGCGTTGACGAGATTCGCGTCGACGAACGTGGCCCCATCCAGTTCGGAGTCGAAGAGGTTGGCACGTGTCAGCACGGCTTCGCTGAAGCCGGCCCCCTCGAAGTGGCCCCAGCCAAGGTCCGCATCGGCCAAGACGGCCTTGCTGAAATCGGCCCCTCGGGCCTGGGCGTGTGTCAATTCCACCTCGGCGAGATCGGCGCCACGCAGGTCGGCGTACTCCAGGTGGGCCTCGGGCAGGCGGGTGCCCTTGAGCGAGGCGCCACGCAGATCGGCCCCAGTGAGCCGGCTGCGCACGAGCGCTCCATCGAGCTTGGCTCCACGCAGGTCAGCGCAGCGCAGATCCTGCGGCAAGATGGTCTCCGTGAGGTTACGGCCGGCGAGTTTGGGGCCGCTTCCGCGCTTGCAGGGCGCCACATCGGCGGACGAGGGCGCCGCCACGAATGGCAGGCAGGCAATCACCGAAGCCAGCAGCAGACCACGAATATGCAACGACTGCCTCCCAATACCGGCGGCCCCGAGTGCACCCCGACTTCCGCAGTTCGCAGGCATACACCAGCGCGAATTATGGGCTGAGCAGGAAGGCCTGCCCTACTGACCGGTACGGCGTGTGCCCACACGGCATCTCGGGGTCCTGAACTGCAAGGATGCTCGCATTGATCCAAAAGATCAACACTTGTGCAGTAGGAGTCGAGCGGAGCAAGGGGGATCGGGTCGATGTAGATGATGGGTGCGGTCAGCATGCAACCCAAAAGATGAGGTCTTCGGAAACTCCGATAGCGCCTGAGCTGCGAAAACGCCTTCCGGAGGCGGGGACACACGCCCATGCGACGCCTCATCGCCGTTCCCCGCAGGTCAACTGCAAGTTCACCAGCTTCCTCTGTCCACCGACTGCGGAAGTCGAGGTGTATTCAGTGCAGGTATGACACATTCAGCCGTGTTGCGGTTTTGCGACACAAAGATCCCGAATACGAAAGCGCTCGGAGAGCGGCAACCGTTGGCGTCGAGCGCAGCTGCGGGGAACGACTGTCTGGGCGGATAGCCAGCGACGGGCGATCCCCTGCCCGTATCTGGCGAAAGGCTGGACATTCACCGAGCCCGGCCACCGTGCACGGCAACGGCTTCGCCGTACTGGCGCTTCATGCCGACTTCCGGCCTCCGCGTATGTCATAGTTACGAAGTCGGCAGCAGCGTGTCGAGGTGACCACGGAACTCCTCGGCTGCCGGCTTCTTGGCGGGGAGCCGCCTGGCGAAGGCGCGGAGCTGGTCGGCGACGCGGCTGGAGTCGACCTCGGCGACGAGCTCGACGGCTCGGCTGGCCGTGTCGATCGCCCCATCGAGGTCCCGCTGGTCGAGCTGGGCATCCGCAATAGCGGCCAGTCCCAGCACGATGTCGCGGTTGTAGTCGCTGGTGCGGTCGGCCATGCCTTCTTCCAGCAGCCTCACGGCGGTATCGGACTGACCCATAGTGACCAGAGCCATGCCGACCTCGATCGTCCAGCTCGGGCGGCGCATCCAGTACATCCATCGCGGGTCGGCGTCGGGGTCCCTGTGCTCCCAATGGTCGTCGGCGCGAGACAGCACGCTCATGGCCTCGCGCGGCTCGCCGAGCACGGCGTGAGCGCGGACCTGCCAGGCGTCGAGCATCGCGTGTACCGTGCGGGATGCGCGCGGGCCGATCCTCTCCCGGGCCGCCTCCAGCAGGTTGACCGCCGTACGGCCGTCCCCCGCGTAAGTCCGCTGCATCGCCATCTGGGACAGGACGTAAGCGCCAGTTAGGGGATCGCCACCGGCGGCGGAGGTCCGCAGCCCGGCGTGCCAATACCGCTCAGCAGCCGCATGCCGGTCGGCGTCGAACGCGGACCAGCCGGCGAACCGGAGGAGTTCTCCAGCCGCGCCGTACAGGCGTCGCTCGATGTGCTCGCTGTAGCGGCCCCGGTCAAGCAGCCGCGAGACCAGCTGCAGGTCGGCCTGGGCCAGCTCCAGGCATTGGGTCCCACCGATCAGGTCATCCAGGTGCCACAGGTGCTCAATGCGGCCTTCGAGCCAGGTCGCCAGCTCAGCGTCGACAACTCCGCCCTGCTCGGCGGCGGTCACCTTCTCCGCAGGGATGGCCACCCACGTGCCGGCCAGCGTGGTCACGTCTTGCGCCGAAAACAGCAGGAACGCCCTGCGGTCCATGTTCGCGTCCAAGCACCCCGCCATGGTCTGTTGGGCCATTTCAGGCGTCCAAGGCCCGCCGAGAGGTTCGGTCCCATCGACCAGAAGCAACCAGGACGGCCACGGATGATTCAACACCGTCTCGACCTCAACGCCCACTGCTGCGGCGATGACGAACTGGGCGTCAAGTTCGGGCACGGTACGGTCCTGCTCCCACCGCCAGACCTTCTGACGGTTGGCCGCCATGTTGAGACCTGACTGCCGTGCTACCAGCTCAGCCACGTCGGCTTGGGTCCATCCCCGCTGGTGGCGCACGTAGATGAGTGGGTGATGGAACAGGGGCAGATCGCTGACCATGTCATGTTCCCGGGGTGGCGGCGAGACTACAGCGAGACTACGGCCGCGTCCTTTTCCACGCTCCCGACTCCCGCTTGTCTGAGATCTGAACGTAACTAGGCGAGTGAGTCGTGCGACAGCAGTGGCCTACGGGGAGCTGGTTGCGCGCGCTTCCGCCTTCAGACGAGGAGCTTTTCGATGGCCTTCAGGTTCGCAGTCAGCAGGCGACGGTCCCACTCCGCTCAGCTCACGGCGGGCTGGGCAGTGACCAGCGCTGGCGGCCGGCGATGAGCCCGGCGGCGCGAGCTGCGACCGTGGAAGTCCGCGGGGAACCCACGGACGTGCCAGGAATGTGCGACGCGGTGATCCAGGGGATCGCGAAAGTCGCTGACGTCCTGGATGTGTCTCCAGCCGACGGGACCAGCTCGGACGTGCGGGTGCGCCTCGGGGGCGACGCCCGTATCCGGCTGCTCGGCGGTGCGCTCGCTCAGCCCAAGTGCGCCCCCAAAGGCACGTTCACCATCACGCTGGTGCTGGAGGAGCCGGGCTCTCTTTCCTCCGCGCAGACCTCCGCGGTCCTGAGCGCCGTCCAGCGGGTGCCGTTCACCGCGACCGAGATGCGGGAACTGCGGCGCCAGATGCCGCTGACCGGGGAGCTGCCGATGTTTCTCCCCTCGCACTGTCTGGCCGACGTGGCACCGGTCCTCACCGTCCACCACATGACCGACTTCCTCGTCATGGTCGAGGCGGTTCGAGCGCTGGGCGCGCCGGCAGAGGCCATCACCGTGATCGACAAGGGCTACCGCTACCGGCACACCGACCGGGTCGATGCGCACCTGGCCAGCCAAGAGATCGTGGTATGGCCGTGGACGCGGACCGCTGACGCGTTGGACGACCACGCCAAGAGGGCCGCCGCGCTGGACCGGGACGGGCTGCTGATCGACGACGGCGGCTACACCCTCCCTGTGTTGCTCACCCAACGCCCTGGCCTGCTTCCCCACTTCGTCGGCCTGGTCGAGCAGACCATCTCCGGCATCACGAAGCTGGAGCAGTGGAGCCAGTTGCCCCTGCCGGTCTTCTCCGTCGCTGAGAGCAGGCTGAAAGCGGCCATCGAGTCGTACGGCATCGCCGACGCCGCGATCCGCAACATGCTGCGACTGCTGCCTGAGGAGAAATTCGAGGGCCAACCCGCCCTGGTCGTCGGGTTCGGGCGGATCGGTGAGCAGATCGCCGAGCTGCTCCGCGCCCGCCGCATGCGAGTGGCCGTGCAAGACCGGCAGCTGATCCGGCTCATCAGTGCGCACGAACGTGGGTTCCTCACCAGCCGCTGTCTTAGCAGCCTGCTGCGCGACCACCAGCCGCTGCTCATCGTGGGCAGCACCGGCCGCACCAGCATCCGCGGCGAGCACGCAGCCGTTATCAAACGCGACTGCTACCTGGTGTCCACAACCTCGCGTGATCGGGAGTTCGCCATCGCCGAACTCGGCGAAGAAGCCGCCGAGATCGGCGACGCCGGGGTGCTGGGCACCCGTCTCCGTCTGCGGTCTGGGGCCAGCGCGACGCTCGTCAGTGACGGCTTCCCGATCAACTTCCACTACGCCGAGTCGCTGCCGAACATGTACTCCGACCTGATCCTGGCCAGCCTGATCGTCGGCGCGGCCACCCTTGCCGCGCCCGGGCACGGCTTCGCGCCCGGCCACAACGTAGAGGCGACGAACCGGGTACTGGAGGGGTGCGGGCTGCTGGAGCGGTATTACTCGCGTTTCGGGCCGGAGGCCACGCGATGATCATGCAGCGGGGGGAGCGCTATTTCACCACCGCGGACGCGGGCGCCCTGTACGGCCCGGGCGTCGTCACCAGCGGCATGGGGCGGCGCCGGGTCTGGTACGAGGAGCACGATCCGCAAGCCGCGGTGCGGATGGCGCTCGCGGTCGCCCGCCGGTCCTGGGTCGACGCTGTGGCCGTCCTGCCTCTCGGCGCCACACTCGCGCAGGGCGGACTGGCGTTGGCGTTCGGCGAGCATCTTCACGAGGTGCGGCGCCGTCGCCACCTCGCTGGGGCCTGTATTACGAGCCCAATGCCACCGCCCCTGCCAAGGCCGCGGCTATGTCGTGTCCCGCACCTGGTGACCGTCGAAGGGGCCGACGGGACCTGGCGCGACACCGCCGTGTGGGAGGTCATGACCGCCGAACGGTTCCAGGCGTGGGTCGGCCGCGAACCCGCTGGCCTGGGCGCGCTGGAGAAACTGCTCCCCCGCCTGCTCAGGCTGCGCCGCTCCGCCCGCGAGGACACCCTGCCCGACACCCTGCCCGGCCGTGAACTGCGCGAACTCCTCCGCACCCGCTACCTGTCGACCCTGCTCGTCCTCGAACACCCTGACCTGTTCAACTCCCTACTCGCACCACCCCAGGAGGCACGACTATGAGCAACAGCTGGATCTCCGCGTCCGGTGCTGACCTGTCGGCCGGCTACGCCCGGCACGCCGGGACGCTCAGGGGCGCGCTGCGGCACGCCCTCGTTGCCCGGGCTCTGCGGACCCATCTGCCGCCAGGGGCGCAGCTGGTTCTCGACGTCGGTGGCGGCGACGCCCACCAGGCCGTGCAGCTCGCCCGTGCCGGACACCACGTGACCGTGCTCGAACCGGACCCCGCGATGCTGGAGCGGGCCGCGCAGCGACTTGCCAGTGAATCCGACCCAGTTCGCGGCCGGGTCAACCTCGTGCCCGGTCGCGGCGAGCAAACCGCCGAACTCGTCGGCGGAGGGTGGGACCTGGTGTGCTGCCACGGCGTACTCATGTACCAAGACGACCCGGCGCTGCTCCTCGCCACGCTCGTCAACGCCGCCCGAGAGGGCGGGCTCCTGTCGATCCTGACGAAGAACGGCGACGCGCTGGCCATGCGCCCCGGGCTGGAGGCCCGCTGGGCCGACGCCCTGGCCGCCATGGGGAGCCGTCGCGAGGTCGGTCGCCTCGGCGTGCCAACCCGGGCGGACACGCTCTCGGACGTTCAGGGGATGCTGTCCGCGGCCGGCGCCGAAACGGTCGCCTGGTACGGAGTGCGGATCTTCACCGACCACCTTGGCGACGCCCCCGTCGGGGAAGGCTTCGACCAGATCCTGGAAGCCGAATGGGCGGCAGGTGAGCGTGACCCGTACCGCCTGGTAGCGCGCAACATCCACATCATCGCGCGGAAGGCGGCGGATGGGCGATGACCACGCCGCCCCTATCCCCCGGGTTCACCGGCGATTGGCATGCCGCGCGCCGGCACTGCCGCCGCTCCTGCTTCTGCTACCACGCGACCTGGCGGCTGTTCCGTACCGCAGGGGTGAAGGGCAGTCCGGCCTGGCATGAGCGCCTCTACCGGAAGGGCCTGGACGACCGCGCCCCCTGGTGGCCGTCACGGGTGCTGGTGTGCGGCTCGTCCGACGAGACCATGCCGCGCGTTCTCGCCGGGCTCACCCCCACCGCCCACATCACCGTGGCCGACGCCTGCCAAGCGCCGCTGGATGTCATCCGCGGGTGGGCCAACCAGGCTGAGGTCGACGTGACCACGATCCAGTCGTCCGCGCCCGAGTTGGACGGCGTGACCGGCCGGTACGACCTGGCCATCACCGACGGGCTGCTGTCACTGCTGCCCGATCAGGAAACCCGCGACGCGGCGATCACCCGCCTCGCTGGTCTACTCGCCCCGGACGGACTGCTGCTGTACACCACGCGGATCGCGGGCCCGGGAGGGCGACTGGAATACGACCGGCTCGGGCGAGCAGTGCAGGCAGCCGCCGCGGCGTTCTGGTTCGCCCCGCCCATAGAGCGGTGGCGGCTCGCCCAAGACCGCTGGCTCCGCCCTTCCCGCCCCTCCCCCTACACACACCCCGCTCAGGTAGCCGACGCCTTCTTCGGCGCCTTCGAGCAGGTGCGGTTGTTCACCCGGACGACTCCGCCGACGCCCGCACTGTCCGTCCACCCGGCGTTCCTGGCCAGGCGCGGCAGTGTCTGCGTCGGCGTGGCCGCCACCAACCCCCGGAGCTGACTGTGACCGTTCAGATCATCACCACCCGTTACCAGCCCGGAACGGCGCTGGACGACGAGCTCGCGACGCTTGGATACGCCGCGATGCGCGGCTGGCCCGACCAGCGGCCCGTCACCGGCGCACTGGTACGGTCCCGGCTGCGCCCATCCGGCGGCACCGGCCCGGCAACCAGCCTGATCCTCGCCCGGACCCCCGCCGGCAACCTGGCCGGCGCCGCCGCTCTGCGCCACCCCGCCGTGCCAGGTACGCCCGCACGACTGTGGGGACCCGTCATCGCCCCTGAATGGCAGCGCGGCGGCATCGGTACCCGGCTCCTTGCCCACGCTCAAGCGTTCTGGGTGGACCGGGATACGACCGTGCTCACGGCGGAGATCCCGGCCTCGCGCGGCCATGGCTGCCGCCTGTTCGAGCGGGCCGGATGGGCGCGCCGGCCCGGCGCGGTTCTCCTCAAGGGCGACATCACCGACACCCGCGACAGGGGCCTGGCTGTACGTCCGCTGGAACCGGAGGACTCGGCCGCGCTCGCCGACCTGTACCTTGCCATCAATCCTGGCCACGGCCAGGCCGTTGCCGACGACACCTACCGCAGGTGGTCCGCCGACGAGCGTTTCGTCGCCGACGGGCTTCTTGTAATTGACGGGCCTGGTGCGGCTCTTGCCGCCGCTACCCTGGTCTACCCGCTCATCCATGCCACCTGCGGCGAACCGGCGGAGGTGCTCGTGGCCGACGTGCTGGTCCACCCCGGCGCGGACCGCGCCGCCGTAGCGGGCCCGCTCATCGCGGCCGGCATCGCCGCCGGGGCCAAACACGGTGCCCTGGTCGCCCGCGCGATCGTTCCGTACACCGACCGACCCCTGATCGGCGACCTGCGACGTGCCGGACTGGACCCGGTCGCTGAGACCGTGTACTACCAGGCGCCACCGGCTGTGGCCGCTCCGTGTGAGGAGGTGTCCTGTGCGAGCGCCCGCTGACCCTCTGCCTCTGCGCAGCCTCGGCGGGTGGAGCATCACCGCTCACCATCCGGGCGAAGGTGGCAGCTGAAGGACCGGATCGGAGACGTTGAAGAGTTCGTCGACGCGCTCGTCCGAGTCGCGAGTGGCAGCACGGTCATACGCTCACCGACGAGGGATTGCGGGCTGCTGGCGTTGCGCACCACACAGGACTGGCCGTGCTCGACCTCAGCCAGAGGATCCGTCGCTATGTTACGGCGTCACCTCCTGTCCTGCTGAGCGCACCAAAGATCGAGGCTAAAGGTCACCTTCCCGCCATGCTTGGATTTCCGCTTCTAGTGCGCCTTCGTCGAGAGGAGGAACCCTGGTCACTGACGCCCATGTATGAATAAGCCGCGTCGCCTGCATCAGATTCTCGCTATTTATTTCGCCATGCACAGTGAACCAGGCGATTAGGGCGCCGGCTTCGGGATGGCCGATGTCGCAGCTGGGACACAAGACGATGATCGCGAATCCTTTAACGGGTTCCTCGCGTGCATTAATCCAATTGTGTGGGACCCGGGCGGACAGGATGGCTTGCCTGTCGCACCGTCCACATTTTGGAGTGTCCTTAGTAAGCGACACCTCGATAGGGCCGAGCGGAAGCGGCAGATCTCCTGTCATGGGCCAACCAGCGCACCTGCGCCGAGAAGGACCTTGATGTCCCCTGCAAATGCCCCGTTGCTGACGTTCACCGTGTAGTCGGGAAGGTCGAGAATACTGATCCTGCGGTTGAGGCGTTCCACCCGGAGGCGGACTGGCGTGTCTCCACGATGTACCGTCAAGATTCGTTTGAGTTCGCTGACGAGGTCAATCGTTGCGCGTTCCTCGCGAAGAGCGATGACCACGGGTTCACGCCCGTCTGCTTGGATTCCGGAGATGTCCAGGAACGTAATGTCGGTGGCGTTGAATGAGATTGTGGCGTCCTCACCGTCTCCGCGTGAACGGATTCGGCCTGTAACGGAGACGACCAGGTCAGGCTCGAGGTTAGTCCCATACAACTGGTAGGTCTGCGGAAAGCAGGGCACCTCGATGGATGCGTCGTGGTCCTCTATCTTGAGGATGGCCCAGACATCGCCCTTTTTGGTGACCTTTTTGTCCACGCCGGAGATGATGCCGGCGATGCGGACGTTACCCGCCCCGGCCTGCCCATCGAGGACTTGGGCGACGGTCAAGTCGCGATTGCGTTCCAGGATGCGTTCGGCGCCGTTGAGTGGGTGGTCGGAGACGTAGAGGCCGAGCATCTCCCGCTCGAAGGACAATTTCGTCTTCTTGTCCCATTCCCCTTCGGGAATCGGAACGTGGAAGACGCTACTCGTTCCGCTATCGTCGTCGAACGCCCCGAACAGAGAGTCTTGGCCAGTGGCCTCTTTGCGTTTGACATCGATGACCGAGTCCACGGCTTGGTCGTGGATCTGGACGAGGCCGCGCCGGGTGTGGCCGAGCCCGTCGAATGCACCGGCCTTGATCAGCGATTCAATGGTGCGTTTGTTGCATACAACCTGTGGAACCTTTGCCAGGAAATCATTGAAGTCAGTGAAGGCACCTTTTTGAGCACGTGTGGTAATGACGCCATTGATGGCGTTTTCCCCGACGTTTTGAATCGCACCCAGCCCGAAGCGGACGTCCTCGCCAACGGCGCTGAAGCGCAGCCCGGATTCGTTGACGTCGGGCGGTAGGACCTTCAGCTTCATTCGGCGGCATTCAGCGAGGTAGAGCGCCATCCGGTCCTTGTTGGTCCCGACCGAGGTAAGTAGGGCGGCCATGTACTCGGCTGGGTAGTTGGCCTTGAGGTAGGCGGTCCAGTACGAGACGAGTCCGTAGCCGGCGGTGTGGGACTTGTTGAACCCGTAGGAGCTGAACGGTTCTAGGACATCCCAGACGGCTTTTGCGGCTTCCTCCGTGTACCCCTTCGCAACCATCCCGGAGGAGAAGGTGGCCCATTGCTTGTCCATCTCCTCTTTCTTCTTCTTGCCCATCGCCCGGCGCAGGATGTCGGCGCCGCCGAGGGTGTACCCGGCCAGTTGCTGGGCGATGGCCATGACCTGCTCCTGGTAGACCACCAGGTGGTAGGTGGTGCCGAGGATCGGGTCGAGAGCTTCCTTGAGCGAGGGGTGAATCGGGGTGATCGCTTGCTGTCCGGCCTTTCGAAGGGCGTAGTTGGTGTGGGCGTTCGCGCCCATTGGGCCGGGGCGCCCCAGGGCCAGGACCGACGAGATGTCTTCGAAGCGGGCCGGGGCGATCAGCTTGGTGAGGTCACGCATCATCGAACTGTCGAGCTGGAACACGCCCAGCGTCTCGCCCCGCGCCAGCAGTTCATATGTCTTCTTGTCATCCAGTGACAGGCTGAGCATGTCCAAATCGACACCGCGGTTGTCCTTCACGTTCTGGACGGCGTCACCGATGACGGTCAGGTTGCGCAGGCCGAGAAAGTCCATCTTCAGCGCGCCCATGTTCTCGCTGCTGGGCCCGTCGAAGCCGGTGATGCGGGCGCCGTCGTCGGGCCGCATGAAGATGGGCATCACGTCGATCAAGGGCTGAGAGGACAAGATGACGCCCGCGGCGTGCACGCCGGTGCCACGGGTCAGGCCCTCCAGGCCGAGTGCGGTATCGACGACCCGCTTGACGTCCTGGTCTTCCTCATACAGCTTGCGCAGTTCGGTCGCCTCGGCGTACCGGGGATGCTTTTCATCGAAGATGCCGGTGAGCGGGATCTCCTTGCCCATGACGGCGGGCGGGAACGCTTTTGTGATCTTTTCCCCGACAATGAAGGGGTAGCCAAGGACGCGAGCCGCGTCCTTGACGGCCGCCTTCGACTTGATCGTCATGTAGGTGATGATCAGCGAGACGTTGTCCACGCCGTACCGCTCGGTAACGTAGCGGATCATGTCGCCGCGACGACGCTCGTCGAAGTCAAGGTCGACGTCAGGCATGGAGATGCGTTCAGGGTTCAGGAACCGCTCAAACAGCAGGGAATGCTCGATGGGGTCGAGTTCTGTAATGCCGGTGACGTAAGCCACCATGGAGCCGGTGGCCGATCCTCGGCCCGGGCCAAGCCAGATACCGTTATCGCGGGCGTATTGGCAGATGTCGGCGACGACGAGGAAGTAGCCGGGGAATCCCATGTTCTCGATGACGCCGAGCTCGTACTCGATCCGTTCCAGGACATCGGCCGGTACGGCATCGCCGTAACGGCGGACCGCGCCGCGCTGGGCCTCCTTGCGGAGCCAGCTCATCTCGGTCTCCCCATCGGGGACCGGGAACTTGGCGGCAAGGTCTCGGTGAGCGAACACCTCGTCGTAGGGTTCGACGCGTTCGGCGATCAGCAGCGTGTTCTTACAGCCCCGCGCCCAAATCTCCGAGTTCGGGTCGAGTGCCCACATCTCCTCGGCGGAGCGCACGTAGTACCCGTTGCCGGAGAAACGGAACCGGTTCGGGTCGCTGATCTGGGAGTTGGTTCCGACACAGAGCAGCGCGTCGTGGGCGGTGGATTGGTCTTCGGTGACGTAGTGGGAGTCGTTGGTGACCAATGGAGGGATGCCAAGAGTCTCGCCGATCCGCAGCAGGTCACTACGGACCCCCGTCTCAATCGGGATCCCGCCATGATCCATGATCTCCAGGAAGTAATTGTCGCGCCCGAAGATCTCCTGATACTTGGCGGCGTGTTCCAGCGCCTTTTCGTACTGTCCCAGCCGGAGCCGGGTCTGGATCGCGCCGGATGGGCAGCCGGTAGTGGCAACGATCCCTTCGTGATACTGCTCGAACAGCTCATCGTCCATGCGCGGGTACTTCTTCATGTGGCCCTCAAGGGAGGCCAGCGAAGAGATCCTGAACAGGTTGCGCAGACCTTGGGCGTTGACCGCCCACATCGTCTTGTGCAGGTAGGTGCCACTGGCCGACACGTCGCCGCCCAGCCCGGTCCGCTCGTCAGACTTGCGCTGGTGGGGCTCCCCCCAAAACACCGGCTGCTTGTAGTGGCGGGATTCGGGACTGACGTAGCCTTCGATCCCGATGATCGGCTTCACCCCGGCGGCCTTCATCTTGGCCTGGAACTCGTAGGCGCCGAACAGGTTGCCGTGGTCGCTCATCGCGATTGCCGGCATCTCCAGTTCAGCCGCGCGCGTAGCCAATTTGCCGATCTTCGCCGCGCCGTCCAGCATGGAGTACTCGGTGTGAACATGCAGGTGAACGAACGAATCAGCCACGGGTGATCTTGGCCTTTCGTGGTGGGGCGAGTGGGGCGCGCGAGGCGACCCAACTCTATCGAGCGAGCCGCTGTGCCCGGTCTCGCTCGACCGGAAAGGACGCAATCAGTGGCAGGGGCGACCGTCTCCGAACGCAGGAGGGCCCCGCAGCCGGGCTGGCTGCGGGGCCCAATGACGCGAGCGTCCGTCAGGTGGCCGAGTGTGCCAGGGCCACGGTGGTGGCGGTCCGCAGGGCGAAGTTGTCCTGCATCCCCTTGTCGCAGGCGGTCTCGGGGGCGATGAGCCCCTTGCGGGTGGCGTCCAGGAAGGTCGCGGTGTCGTCCGGGTCGAGGCCGAGGCCGAGGCCGGGGCCCTCCAGCCTCAGACTCGTAGCGGCCCTCTCGTTGGGCTGCGTCATGGTTCGGTTCCTTTCTGTGCGGCCCGGTCGGGTTACCGGGAGCAGGTGGCCACGGCCATGACGAGTTGCTGGCCGTGCTCGATGGGGACGACCGAATGGGTGAGCCAACCGGGGGCGATCGCCAAGGCGCCCGGAACGGGCCTGATGAGGACCTGTCGCCCCCAGGGCAGGCCAGGCATCGCGGTTAGGTCGCTACCCGCGCGAGGGTCGGCCAAGGACAGGCAGCCCGATTCGGCGGTCGAGGGGGCGGGCGTCGCGAACAGACAGCACCAGCCGACGTACGGGGAGGATTCGGCGGCGGCGGGGATACCGTGGCCTTCGCGCCAGCCCTGGATCCGGACGACCACCGACGTGATCGGCGGTGCTCCGTCCATGCGTGCAACGGCGTTCATCCCTGCCAGGAACACCTCTTCCAGTGCGGCCGGGTTGGTCACGAATCGGGCAGGGGCCAGGTCCTCGCATGTTGGCCCGGCCTCGGGGAGGCGTACGTCATCCCTGACGATGTCCTGCAGTGCCGCCTCCTCCACCAGGACGTTGGTGCCCCAGAGGAACTGGACCGGCCTGTCGCTACGCGCCGCGAGCAGGGTCGTCATCTCATCCCCGTCCAATCCTTGTCGTAGGCCACGTTCCAGGCGATGCAGATGCGCCGGCCGCCGCCAGTCAAGGTGGCTTGGACCGAGTGGGGCAGCCATCCCGGGAAGGCCACCATCCGTCCGGGTATGGGTTCGACGCGGTACACGCCCGCAGAGGCTTCCCGGGCGATTGCGGCGGGGCGAGGGTCCAGCAGCTGCAGGTACCCGGCGTCGCCTGTCCCGCCGCCGTCGCCGGACTCGACGTAGTAGACGCCGGACCAGGCCGAGTCATGGTGGGTGTGCGGGCGAAGGCTTCCGCCCTCGGCGTAGACGACCGTCCATGCCTCGGCGATCACGCCCTGGGTGACCTCGCTGGCCGCGTCACCGAGTACCGCGTTGGTTAGCGCGGACACAGCATCCATGATCCGGCTCTTGAACCAGTCCACAGCCGGGTGATCCCAGCCCAGAATGTCCTGGTTGGCCTTGGTCGCCGAGATCACTCCGAAGTTCGACGCCTCCGGATCGGTCAGGGTGCGTGTGACGATGAGGTCCCGCAGGGCCTCGTTGTGCTCGGCGGCGGCAGGGAAATCGGCGATGTACAGCGGGCTCTTCCACACCGACATCGGTTTGATCCCGACGTCGTTGCGGTCGGGGGCGGTGACGCTACTCATGGGCCTCCTTCAGATGGCGGGCGATATCACGCCCTAGATCGGTCAGGTCGTCGGCGACCTGGTCCAGCAAGGTGAGGCACCCCGCCCGGTAGATCGCCAGCTTCTCAAGGCGTCCTTCCGGGGCGTCTCCTGTCGCCGTATAGAGGCGGGTCAGTACGGTGGCGACATGAGCGGCCCCCACGACCTCCGACGGTGAGCGGTTCGCGGTCCCGGACGGGAGCGTGACCGGTTGCGCGGAGGGCAACTCGATCCGCCACAGCTCTTCGATGAGGTAAAGCCACTGATGAGACAGTTCGTGCGTGATCTGCTCGCGCAGTTCGACGGGAGTGGCGAATGCCTCATCGGAGAGAAGCACGTGCTGCGGCCAGGCCCTGGACGACGCCGATATCGCACCGGTCGCGGGGTATAGCGAGCCGTACCGGATCGGCAGGGCGATCAGCGATACCCACGCCGGAATCAGCGACCCAAGCTCCTGCAACGTCGCAGTCACCTGGCTCTTCTGCTCGGGGAGCAGAGGTATAGCGGGTATCGACCGCCCACCGGCCAGTAGCAGAGCGCGGGATGGGCCGAGCCAAGTCTCGACGGCTCGGTCAGTAATCCCATCCGCTTTTCCTTCTGCCTCGGCGGTGACATGGCGGGCTGCTGCCACCCCCGCCAGGAGCCGTTTGGCCGCGAACCCCTCGTCCAGAAAAGGCAGGCCGCCAAGCAGTGTCAGAGGGTCGGACAGGTCATAGGCCAGCGTCATGCAGAAGCCTCCAAGACGATGTCGTGGCCGGTCAGCGCCGGATGGTGGTCGAGCGGGCTTTCATCGAGGCCGATCACGATGAGCCCTATTCCAGATCGTCGTCCGACCTGAAGGCAGGGCAGGGGCCAGTCGGCATCAGGATCCGGTGTCCAGTAACGCGCCGGCGGGGAAGGCATCGCCGCGAAGATGGCCGGGCCGCAAGAACGCCCGGCGTAGGTGTCGAAGGAGAACCGTGGGTGCCCAATGTCGAAGTCATCGACCAGAACGATTCCCTGAGCGACAGCAGCGAGTTCGGCGTCCAGCGGCCATCGGTCTTCCCAATGGGCGTCGAGGTAGATAAGCGGCCGCTCGTGCAGCCGGCTGATCGTCTCTACCAGGGCGGGAGAGTCCGTGCAGGACACCAAGGCGTTCCGACAGCCAGCCGCAGCCAATCGGCGGCGGGTGAACTCGGCGTGCTCCGGGACGATGTCGCAGCTGTAGACGGGTAGATCAGGGTAACGGGCGGCCAGGTAATAGGTGGTGTCTCCAAGAAAGCAGCCCGTTTCCACGATGGCATCGCACCGGAAGGCATCCAGCAGATCGTCGACCAGCAAAGCGCGCGTAATGTCGAACCCGAACGGGCCCCCGCCGTCGGACAAGCGGATCGCGCCTGCTCGTTCCACCCGGTAGAAGACCTCGAAGGTCGCCTGCACAGGGCTTTCCACCAAAGCAGCCTCCGTTCCTCGGGCTGATCAGCCGTACCGCTAGTGAAAAACGCGGAGCCCAATGCGCCTAGAGGAGATCAGAGGAGATGATCTTTTTGGGGGGTACTCTCGTTGGCATGTCCGCACATCTTGAAGTCCACGTGACCGCCGGATCCTTGGACGAGGCCGAACAGATTGCCACTGCGGTAGTGGGAAGACGCTTGGCGGCCGGAGCTCAGATCACCGGCCCTATTACTTCCACCTACTGGTGGAAGGGCGAAATTCAGCGCGCCGAGGAGTATCTAGTCCTCATGAAGACCACTAAGGCACGGCTAGATGATCTGATTACGGTGGTCAGAGGTGCTCATTCCTATGACACGCCGGAGATCGTCGCCGTGCCGATCGAGGCCGGTTTGGCCAGCTACCTGCAGTGGATTAATGAAGAGACGGCCGAATCAGCTCTGGACGCGTAGCAGCATACTCTTCGCGGAACTGACGGGCTACCTGCTCGCGGGACGGTGCGAGTTCCGCGGCGAATTGGTCGAGCCGATCCCATCCTAGAGGGAATGCCATCGCCGATGTCGCAGCAAGGGAGCTATGGGCGTATCTCACGGCTTCGGTCGCGTCGCCAAGGCGCACGCGGGCCAGTGCGAGGTCGGCTTTTACAACGCAAAGCTTTTTGATCTCGGTATTTGGCCGGAGATGCATGATGATTTGATCAATGGCTGTCACTGCGTCTTCTTCTCGCCGCAATCGAGAGTAGACGGACAAAGTCATAGACACGAAACGCCCAGGGTCGAGGAAGCAGGTCCAAGGGCGAGCGTTGATGTCCGCTTCGACATAGACATCCTCGGCTTCGTGGATCGAATTCAATGCGGTCTGGTAGTCGCCTAGCATGGCCGCTTCTTCTGCATGACGCGCCAGGAGCCACGCCCGCGTTGCGAGGTCAGCGTTGCCGAGGCGTTCCAGGGCGACTACAGCCAGCCGAGCACCTTGAAAGTTGTCGCCACCGGTCATGTATGTGCGATATCCAGTCATGCAAGCTGCGATCGCATCGTCCCCACCACGCCGGGCGGCCAGATTAGCCAGCCGAGAGCAAAGGGCCGCTTGAGCGCCGTCTCCAAGTTCCCAGGCGAACCAGGCAGCCAGGAGTGCGCTTTCCCCAGCAATCACTGCCAGGCGCTGTCGCAGAGGCTCAGGTGGCCCACTTTCGAGCAATGCGCTCACCTCACCAAGATGAGTCATGAGCGCCGGGTACAAGGTTCTCCCTGGAAGGTGTTCCTCAAGCCGATGGAAGCCCTTTGTCCGATCCTCTAGGTGCGTAACGGTAGCGGTGTCCGTCCTGTGATCACCTGCCAGCGCCCGCATCAGTCGCTCCGCTGGGCCCAGCACAGCGTTTGCTGTCGTAGTGGCGGCAAGTCGCATGAGGGTGCGTCGGTCCACACGTTCCCCAAGCCTTCCCACAGTCCACGAAAGCAGAAGAGGGTTACCCTGAAACTCGGCCTCTGTTGCCGATTTGGCACGCTCGGCATGCTTTTCCCACACGCGGCGATAAAGCTCGGCATACACCGGGCCAGGTTGATGGGATCCGCTTTCATGGAAACGAATCTCTCGAATGATCGAACTTCGGCTTGGCAGGTGAGCACGCGTCCTGTCGTCTGCGGCCTGCTCTATCTGCTTGGCCAATTCGTTCTGCGTCCAACACAGGCTGAGGCGCTTCGTGCGGATTTCCTGCGCCCATGCCGGCCTGTTTTCCTCACCGCTCAATTGGACCCCCTCGACCGGTACCTATAGGTTTCCGTTGCCTCCTTAGTTTCCTACTGACAATATTCAGTTTCTTGCAGCAATCAATCAAGGAAGCGGATGCTATCCGGAAGTGCTGGCTCTGAGGTCCCTGATGCCTCCCCCTGGCGATACATAGCCCGCTGCATGTGGATGGGCCTGCCGTGTGCCCTCGCCCGCTTCCCCAGGCTGATCGTTAGGCCGTAGGGGGGTGCTGATCGCAGCTGGGCTACCGTCCGGCAAGGCCGCAAGAGCGTCGATCATGGCGGTGTCGATGGCGGGGTTTGCCTTGAGGTAATCGATGACCTCCTGCTCGTGCACACGAAACACACGCCCGACACGAATAGCAGAAAGCTCGCCGGCGTGGATTAGCCGGTACACGGTCATCTTCGAGACCCGCATGAACTTGGCGATCTCCGCCACGGTGAGGAATTTGACCTCTTTGAGCGCACTCATGGGAGCGTCCTGTCCCCGACCGAAGGCAACACCCTGGTCAGTGAATAACGTGGCGGATGTGCCAGACATACACCGCCTGCCAGGGACGACCGTTGTTGTGCGAGCCGCGGCGGTGGCGCGCATAACGGTGTGTCATGCATCGCGGTGCGGTGTGTAGTTGACGGGCAGGGACGTCAGGCCATTGCCGACGATGGAGGTCAGCGGGGTTAAGTGCTGGCCTCGCACCGCGAGGGTGAGGTCGGGGAACCGCTCGAAGAGCAGGCCCAGCGCGGTCCAGGCTTCCAGCCGAGCCAGCGGGGCGCCAAGGCAGAAGTGCGGGCCGTGGCTGAACGACAGGTGCCGGTTACGCGTCCGGGTGACGTTGAACTGTGCGGCGTCGGGGCCGTGCTGGTCGGGGTCACGGCCGGCCGCCGCGTAGCACATCAGCACCGCCGACCCGGCGGGGATGACCACACCGCCGATCTCGACGTCTTCGAGCGTGTAGCGGAAGGGCAGGTTGGCGATGCTCGGGTCCCAGCGGAGCGTCTCCTCCACTGCCGCCTCCCAGGTGGCCGCGCCGCTGGTGACGAGGGCGAGCTGCTCGGGGTGGGTCAGCAAGGCTCGTGCCGCGTTCACGATGAGGTTCATCGTGGTTTCGTAGCCGGCCCCGATCATCAAGACCAGCGTCCAAGTCAGTTCCGTTTCGCTCAGCCGGTCGTGTCCGTCCCGTGCGTCGATCAACGCGGTGGTCATATCGTCGCCAGGCTCGGCTCGCTTGTGCTCAACAAGAGCTTTCAGCGTGTCGTACAGCGCTTGGTGGTTGCCGACGGCCTGCGCCTTGGTGATGGTCTGGTCGAACACCGCCGCACACAGCTTTTTCAGCTGCTCCCGCTCATGCTCTGGCACGCCAAACAATTCGCTGATCACCGTTAGAGGCAACGGCAACGCCAGGTGGCGTTTCAGGTCGACGCCGCGGCCGTCAAGGTGGTCCATGCGGTCCAGCAGGCCACTGGTGATGTCTGCGATCCGCCCTGCCATTGCTCGCACGCGGCGCCGGGTGAACGCCTGCGAAAGCAGGCTGCGCAACCGGGCGTGGTCGGCACCATCAGCGGTCAGCATGTTCTCCACAGCGACCCAGGAGATCAACTCCCAGTCGCCGGGGATGCGGCCCTCGGCCCATGCTCGCCAGTGGCGCACCTGCTTGGCGAATCGCGGGTCGCCCAGCACGTGCTCCAACGCGTGGTGCTGGGTTATCGCGTACGCCTCGACCTGACCAGGAAGCTCCACCAGGGTGACCGGGCCGTGCGCGCGGAGCCGCGCGGCCTGTTTGTGGAGGTCGCCGCTCCGGGCGTCCAGGACGAAGCGGGATCGTTTCGGTGCCATTGAGTGCCTTCCTGTGCGGAGGAGTGGTGTCCACGATTGGGGCTGGACCAAAGGTCGGGGTCGGTGGGGACGAAGCGGACCGGGAGCGCGGTGAGGGCGCGGGCGAACAACGAGGGGCGCCAGGTGAGCTCTGCGGGCGGGACGTCCAAGTGCAGCCCGGGGAGCCGGTGTAGCACGGCCCCGATGGCGGTCGTGGCGATCTGGACCGCCAGATCGCTTGCAGGGCAGCGGTGCGGGCCGACGCCGAACGACACGTGAGCGCGGTTGGACGCAAGCAGGTCCCGCCGGCCTTCCACCACGGACAGGTTGGACGCAGCTAGGCCCATGCCGACCGCGGCTCCTTCGGGGATGGTCACCGAGCCGATCCGCACATCACGCCGGGGGTACACGAACGGGTAGGTCTGCATCGGGGTGTCCCACCACAGCACGTGGTGGATGGCGTCGTTGATGCTGATGCGAGCCCCTGCCACGGCACTGCCGGTCTCGCGGTCGGTCAGCAGCACCCTCAGCGCGTTGCCGATCAGGTCTGCTGTCGGGGCGTTACCCGCTCCAATGAGGATCACCAAGTGGTGGATAAGTTCCTCGTCGCCCATGTTGGCGTGGTGGTCGAGCAGGGCGCTGGTGATGTCCGGGCCCGGGTTGCGGCGTTTGGCGGCCACGAGGTTGCCCATGAACCGCTCAAGGTCGGCGCCTGCACGGACGGCGTCGCTGCCGTCCCAGATGCGGCGGAGCACGTTCACCAGCCGTTGGCCGCCGCGCTCATCAAGGCCGAGAAGATGATTGAAGACGCGCAGCGGCACCTGTGTCGCGTACTCGGCGACGAGATCGGCCACTCCCCGGGTCGCGAAGGTGTCGATGACATCGTGGGCGACGATACGGATCTGCTTGTCCAGGATCCGCAGGTCGATGAGGTGCAAGCCGTCGTCGACCGCGCGGCGTAGGCGGGCGTGCTCGGCGCCGTCGGCGAACAGCAAGTTGGGGCGGTACATCATCATCGGCAGCAACTCAGAGTCGTCCGGGATGCGGCCTTGGTTCCATTCCGCCCATAGCCGCGAATCGTGCGACCAAGTGGCAGTGTCGCGGGAGATCGCCAGCATCGTCTGGTAATCCAAAATGATGAAGGCGGGCACACCCGGTGCCAGCTGCACCGGCGCCACAGAACCGTAGGTTTCGCGTAGCCGCCGGAAGACCGCTGCTGGATCAGCGTGGAAGGCGTCGCTGAACAACGGCTCGCGGCCCATCGGGCAGCGCGCGGGCGTCTTGTCGGAGGGGTTCGTCATAAGGGGGTAGCTCCCGGGCGGGATGTCGTCGGGGGTTCAACAGGGTCAGGTTCACTGGGGCCCGAGCGCGGACCCAGGTCACCACTAGGAGCCAGGCCAACAGGCACTGGGGCATCAACGGGCGGCGTGTTTGGCCGGCCCACTTCAGCGAGCACGCGTTCTATCCGGTCCGCGGCGCTGGCGATGTCGTCGACCGGGGCGATCCGCTGAGGCCAGGGGAAGGCGAAGCCCCAAACCCCATCACCGTCCGGCGCAGCGAGGACGTTGTCGGCGAGGACCGGGGCCGCTAAGTTGATCACCCTGAGGTGTGGCGGGCGGTCGTGACGTGAAAGCACCCGCACGGCGAAGTCGCGGCGCCGCAACTCCGCGGCGAGGGCGTCCAGGTGCTTGATGGACTGTTCCGCATCGGTATCAGTCGACATGAGCACGGCTTTCCGGGGTGAAGGAGAGGCCCCGGGGCCAAGAGCGGGTTCCCGCCACAGCGTGATCGACGGCTAGTGCTGTGGCGGCACATCCGCCCGAGGCCCCGGGGGTGGGGGCGCTGGCAGGCCTGCTGACCGGCCTGAGGTGGGGGCGGCGCGGTAGCGGGAGGGGTGCCCCTGCCAGCCAGGGGTGGTCAAGGGTCAGCGGCCCCGATCACGCATGGCCGCGTGGGAGCGGGGTGCCGACCGTGGCTATGTCCCGGAGGTCAAGGGCAAGCTATGCCGGGCGATCTTGGGTGGGCAGACCGAACCACACACCGGTGCCAGCGCGTCCGGTGCCGCACAGCCGAACCTGTCGGCCCCCACATCTACCGCCTGTTAGGGCCGCCACCAGCCGGAGGCCGCGCCCACCCAGCTCCAGGTCCTCGATGCTGTCCGGGATGACGAGCGGGCGATCCAGCAGCTCGTCTACCAGGTCGGCACCCGTGCCGGCGTCGGCAACCTCGGCCTCAACTGGCACGCCTCGGTCATACAGGACCCGCAGCTCGTAGGGGCCTCGTGCGTGTCTAACCGCGTTGGATGCCAGCTCGGCAACCACCAGTTCCACGTCGCCGATCAGTTCATCCGCGATCCGTAGAGCGGTGAGCTCGCACCGGAGCAGTGCACGAGCGCGGTGGACGGCGCTGTCACGGTGCAGGCACCACGCGGCCAGCCGCGGACCGCCTTCGACGTAAGCCGTTTGGTGCGCGGCCAGATTCTGCAGAACGGTGATCGGAGGAGCGTGCACGCCAGGCATCGCGGTTCCTATCCGGTATCGAAGGTCTGATGTAACTGGTCGGCCCTATCGATCACACGTCGAACTCGCCCCCCTTCGCCCCGGCGAGGAAGGCGGCCCACTCGCCGCGGTTGAACACGAGCGCCGGGCCGTCCGGGTTGGTGCTGTCCCGCACGCCGAGCTGACCGTCGGGCAGGACAGCAACTTCGACGCATGCACAGTTGTTGGCGCTTCGGGTGCTCTTCCACCACGAAACTTTGGACAGATCAGCAGAAACCGGCTTACTCCAGATGGTCATATCGGTCCTTTCTCGCGGTGGGGTGTGACGCTCGGCGACGCGTGGACGCCAAGGGCTCCCCTCTGGCGCGCTGAGGGGAGAGTCCACCCCACCGCTGAGCGTTAAGTGGTGAATGTGATGGCGTGTGAATCGTCATTGGTCGGCCTCGACATCGCCAGGACGCGGAAAGCGCCGTCCCCGACTTCTCCGCGACGTCATTCCGACTTCTGGTCGACTTGTCCCGACTTTCTCGCCGCGCATGCTCAAACGCCTTTCCCGGGCGCGATCTCGGCCCTACCTTGAGCACAAGAGCCGCGTCGCGTCCGGCAGGAAGGGCCAGGATGGATGTGACTGTGCTAAAGCAACTCGCGCAGGCCAGGGGATTACTGCAGTACCGCCACTTCTCCCGGGCCTATGAGGCTGCAGCCCGAGAGCTGGGCTACCACGACCTCGCGATCGGCGAGAGACAGTGGGAGCGGTGGCTGTCTGCCAAGTTAAAAGGCTTGCCGTACCCCAAAGCGTGCGAGGTCCTTGAGCACATCTTCGGCTGGCCGGCGACTGAGCTTTTCTCGCCGGCTTCCAGCACCACTGACGGTCCTGATGTCGAGCCGAGCCCGATGGTGCTCACGCCCAATCGCCTGGTCGACCAGCCCGTCAATGTCCAACCCAGGGGGATGTACGAAATGATGAAGGACGCCGCTTCCCAGTCGAGGGATGCCGCGGGTGACGCTGAACGCGAGCTCGGGCAGGCGGCGATGGAGCAACTGCAAGATGACGTCGTTCACCTGGCGCGCACGTACCTGCTGCGGTCACCGATTGGGCTGTTCCCGGAGCTGGCAGCCGTTCGCGATCGTGTCGTCGCCAAGATGCAGGAGACCCGGAAACCGACTCAGCTGTCCGAGCTGAACTTCCTGGCCGGAGTGTCGAGCACCTTGCTGGCTGAGGCGTGCATCGACCTCGGTGAGACGAAAATGGCCATTGACCATGCACGCGCCGCCTGGTCGTACGCCAACTCGATCGACCATGTGCCGCTCGCGGTGTGGGCTCGCGGGATGATGGCCACCAGCGCTTACTGGGCCAACCAGCCTCGTGACGCCGTGGCGGTCATCAGCAGAGCCGAACAGCACCGGCCGGTCGGCATCGCCGCGGCCCGGGTGCACAGCATCGCTGCCCGCGCGTGGTCCCATATGGGCGATACCGACAGGACAGTCGGGTCTATCCACGCGGCAATGGACGCCCGCGCCGCCGAGCAAGGTGGTGACGAGTTGCAGGGCATCGGCGGCGTGTTCGACTGGGACCCTGTTCGCGAGCAGCGCTGTTTCAGCTCAGCCCTGCTGCAACTGCTACAGCTACGTGGCCACGAGTTCGAGCCCGCCGCCGTACGCCGATTCACTGGCGAGGTACTGGCCTACACCCGAAAGGCGCTTGAGGACGCCCAAGCGCTACCAGTCGGCGAACGGTCCGCGATGATAGAGGCCACCATCGAGATCGAGATGGCCACCGCGTTCGTCATCCTGGGCGACCTGCCCAACGCCAGCCAAACGCTGGCTGAGGTGCTAGAGCTGCCGTCCGACCTGCGCACCTTCCCGGTAGTGCACAGGCTGCATGGGTTGCAGGCCCAACTAGCCATCGCGCAACAGGAACGGGCAGTACGGGAGCTCAGCGACGACCTCACCTCGTTCATTCACGGAAGTACCGTGCGAGCGCTGCCGCCCGGCTCTTAGATCTAGCGGCGCCGCGCGTCCCACGCCGCGAGGATCGCTGCTTCCCGCTCCGGGGTGATGCCGAGTTCGGCCGCCCGCTCATGATGGATGAGCGGGCCGCCGTCGTTCAACCACGCCCAAGTGTCAGCCACGGTGTCCGCGAGCGGGCGGGACGTGAGTCCGTCCCCGCGTGCGCGCGCAGCGTCCACCCGCCAAGTCCCCGCGTACGGCCGCCACAGCGGCAGCTCGGTCCACTCGCCGACCTGCTGCTCGATCAGGAATTCGTGGTCCACCCACTTCAGGACAGCCCCGCTACCTGTGACCTGCCGGCATGCCTCCAGCAGCTCGCCGAAAGTGGCCGAGCCTATGGGTGCGGCGAGGTTGTAGGAGCCTGAGAAGTGCTGTTCTGCGGCGGCCAGGGCGAAGGCGGCGACGTCGCGGACGTCGATCGGCTGGATGGGCCAATCCGGTGTGCCCGGTGCGAGCACTCGGCCGCCTGCGGCGATGCGGCGCAACCACCAAGGGAAGCGGCCGACATATTCGTGCGGGCCGACGATCACGGCTGGCCGTAGCAGGACGGACCTGTCGCCGAAGGTGTCGGTGACGGCTTTCTCGCAGCCGGCTTTCTCCCGGCCGTACTCGTCGGCGCCGCTCTCCCCCGGCGGCCCTTGCGGGCTGTACGGGCGGACGGGTGAATCGTCATCCAACGGGTTGGTCGGCCACCCCTGGTAGACGTTCACAGTGCTCACGAACACATAGCGGTCAGTGGCGTCGGACAATGCCTTGGTGGACGTCTCCACGAGCTGGGGTGTCATGCCGCTGGTGTCAATGACGGCATCCCATGGACCCCGTGCCGCCAGAGCGGCCAGGTCGTCGGCGCTGCTGCGGTCTCCCCGGACGGGAATCGTCCCGGCCACGTCGGTGCCGGACCTACCCCGCGTGAACGTCGTGACTTCGTGACCACGTTCCAGGGCCTGTTCCACCAAGGTTCGTCCGAGGAACCAAGTGCCACCGAGAATCAGCAGTCGCATGACCATGATCCTGGCGCAGCAGGGCGACTCCGGGAAGGGGGACTGAAGCATCCTGGACTACGCTCGCGCCAACAGCTCCGCCACCCACCAAGAGTGCTGCCAACAGAGGCTGCCCACCAAATAGGCAAAGCTGGCCCACGACATGGTGATGTCCCAGGGGACCCGCCACCCCCTCCGAAGGCAGGTCCCGGATGCTAAGTATCTAGTAATCGAGTGATCACTTTTAGTGAACAGGTCGATTAACCTAGCCGGACAGACGCTTCTGAGCCCCTTGAAGGATCTGATGTAACCGTTATTTTCAGGACATGCCGCCTGCGACGTCGGAGCCGCCTCCACAGCTGTCGTTGCCAGCTCATTTCCGCCGGCTCTTCCGGTCGTTGGCGGCGCTCAATAAGACCCGATATTGGCTGCTCACCCGCGCCGCATGGCTCATCTTGACGTTCGTGGTCCTTTTCATGGTTGATGGGTGTCTCATCGGCTGGTCACGTGCGTATGAGGTGATGGTCGGCATCACGTCGCCGGCGGCGGTCGGTGCTCCTTTCGCCAGCTGGGGGGTCTCGGTCCTTGGGTGGCTCATGATTCCGGCGTTCGTGGGGGGTGTGGTGGGCTATGTGGTCAACAGCCAGATCGACGCGCGCCGTACGCAGACAGAGGACGACGTAGCCGAGGGACTGCGCAGGCGGGCCCGGGCCAGTCGTCGCCACTCGGGTGGAGGAGGGCAGTGAGATCCCTGGCGCGGATGCACGATAAGGGGAACGAGGACGAGAAGAGCTTTGTGCAGATCTTCATACGAAAGGCCCATAGAGGCCAGGGGGAACCCGCCGAAGACCATTGGGAGCGCACGGTCGTGGAGTTCCTGAACACGCGGGAGATGGAGAAGTTATCGCCAGCGAAAGCCACCGAACGCGCAGAAAGGATGGCCATGGCCACCCTCTGGTACACCGCCAAGCGGTACGGGCGATGCCCATGGTGTTCATGATCGCCGGATTCCCCCACATGCCGTGGCCTGGAGGTTGGTGACATGGCGAGGACCCAGATAACGGAGCTGGAGGTCGCCGCGCACTTGATCGCGCGCACGACCCATCACCGCAGCACTGCGGATGACATCCGTCGTGCCGCCGAGGAGGTGGTGCAGCTCGCGCAGGCACCTCCCCTCCGCGAAGCGGACATCGACCGCCTGGTCGACACGCAGGCCCGCCGGGCCGCCGATGACCTGACAGTAGAACAGGCCGCCCGCCTCCTGAGCGTCTCCAAGATGACCGTGTACCGCTTGGTGCACTCGGGTGAGTTGCCAGCCGTCCGTGTCGGCCGCTCATTCCGCATCGCCCGACGAGATCTTGACGACTACCTTCGTCGCTCTAATCCTCGGATCCTCGGTGGCTAAGGATCCGAGGCTCTTAACGCCGTAAGCTCGACAGCGGCGATTTGAGGCTGCCTCGCGGCCCGGCAACCCGCACGTTCTTTCGAAGTACGCGACCACGATCGCCGCCTGGCTGTACGATCCCGCCATGCCGCAGAATGAGATCTGGAATCGATTGCCGCCCCGAAAGAAAGAGCAGTGGGTCAGTATCCGGTTCACCGGCAACATCGTGCGGTTCTTCGATGAAGACCGATGGAGCATGGGATGCGTGCTGCGTACTCCCGCTGACAACATCACCTTCCGGGACGGCCAGGTGATCGTTCGGAATGGATCCCATGAGATCGGCCGCTATCCCGCCGATCAGTTGGTCAGCATGGAAATCTGGTTCGGTTATGCCGGGCATGACCCCGCTTACCGCGTCGCCGACGTCCGCGAGACCAATCCCAACGCCTACCGCCGATGGACAGCCGAGGAAGAACAGCGCCTCCGCCAGCGTCATGCCGAGGGTGCGACCATTGAGCAGCTAGTCGTCGAGTCCGGCCGCCAACGCTCAGCGATTTGCGCACGACTGGGCATCTGGGAGACGCTCACCCCGCCGCTCAGCGCATTCCAGCACCAGCAGCGCACGGCCAACGATTAGCACCATGCCAGCGCTGTGTCGGTGTTGTGCGGCATGCTGAGACACATTTAAAGGCGTTAAGGGGGAGGCACCATGGCGTTGGACTTCGACATCAGCTCCCCACCCGTGCGGCCCGTCGAATTCGTAGCGCTGGCCGAGGCCATCTTCCATGCCAGCGACGCCGATGAGAGTTGGTGGCTGGAATGGAAGTCCACCCTGGACCTGACCAGCAAACACGGATGCCATCACATCGCTCGAGCGATCATAGGCTTCGCGAACCGGATGCCGGACGAGGCAGAGCGCTTCACCTGCGGCCATGCCTACTTCGTAGCTGGCGTCTCCCCGGGAGCGTTGGATGGGATCGTTCCGATCGACGTGGTGGACCTGGACAAGGGACTCACCCCGTATTTGGGAAGCCCAGGCCCGCGCTGGCGCCCCACCTACGTGACCGTCGCGCTGCCAGCTGGTTCGGCCCAGGTACTCATCATCGATGTCGAGCCGCCGCAATGGGGCGATCCCATTTTCTGCATGCGCAAAGAACTCGGCGGAGTGGCCGAGGGCGCCATCTTCGTCCGTGCAAATGGGGCGAGCCGGCCGCCGAAGGCCCGCGAGGTCGATGCGTTAGGTGAGCGAATTCGCCGAGGAGCTCAGCAGGTCGAGGTCGAGCTGCTCCTGCAGGCCGGTGCGCCGGTGCGCCCGGTCAACTTTGGTGAGCAGGCCGTACAGCAATGGCTCCAGGCCGAGAAGCGCGAGGCTATGGCGTCGCTGCTGAGCTGGGAGCGGCACCGACAGGGAGGGCAAGAGCGCACGCCTCGCCGTGCCTACTTATCCGGCACACAGGCCGGGGCTGCGGCCTTGAGCGAGGCCTTCGAAGGCCTCGGATATGGCCTGGTCAGGGAGATCCCCGAAGACCGCACACCACAGGAATATCGCGAGCAGGTCGCTGACTACGTACAGCGCTGCGCGGACAGTTGGCCCCAGGCTCTTCTGCCCGGTGCAGCTGCACATGTGGCTCCCATCGAGCTCGAACTGAACAACCTCCTTTCGGCCAACCTGGCCGAGGTAGAGGTGCGGTTGTACGTGCCCGGGAACGTGCAGGCTGTCCGGCCCCGTTCTGCCGACTCGATGGTGGTCAACGAAAGCTTCGTCGCCTTACCGGATCGGCCTCGGCCCTACGGCCCGCGGCAGGCTTCGCTTTTCAACGGCAACCACTACAACACCGCCCACACCTCCCGGTTGATCATGGGGCCAAGTAATAGGCCCCGTCCGCCGATACCGCGCATCGACAACGGCGGCTCAACCACCATTACCTTCCCGCCCGTGCATCTGCGCCCGAACCATCGGGTCCGCCTGGACCCGATTGTGCTGGTCGTCGAGGCACCTGCCCCGGCCGTCATCACAGCCCAGTGGTGGGCCACCTCAACCAACATGGATGGCACTGTCACCGGCCAGCTGCCCATTCCCATCCACGACGAGCCGCTACCGCTCGCCGTGGTGCTGGTCGAGCCTGAGGCGTGGCAGCAGCACAGGACCAGATCCCGATAGCTCGCTCGCCTGGACGCCTTCCCTGCGGGGCACCGTGGGCACCTCTTGTGGAGAACACCTCGGCAGAGGAGCGGACTGAGACGTGTGCAGTCGCCAGGATTCCAGTTTCGCCCATATTCGCCGAAGTTATTCTTTCTGTCGATTTCAACATGTTCCTCCCGGCAAGAGAGGCAACTGCTGTGCGACCGGAATCCAATTCGATAAATCGCAGGTAATAAATTGATGGCCGGGCTGTTGGAAGTTCCGGCGGGACTACTAGCCTGATCTGACAACTCGATGCAGTGAATCAATTCATCCTCAGTAAAGGTGCTGCACAGTGACGGTCGTTTCGTCATGCCCGAGACGAGTCGTGCCCTTGATGGCGATGCTCGTCGTTACGGCAAGCGCGGTGGCTGCCTGTCAGTCCGGCGGCACCGCCCCGGAGCCAACCCGTACGGCGGCGCTGCCGTCGGCCACGCCGATACCCACCACGAGCGAGGACGCCGTCCTTGCCGTGTACCGCAACCTCTATCCCTCTGGCCAGCGCGCCGAGCGGGCTCTTCCGGCAGAGCGCCAAACGATTCTCGAGCGGGTGGCCACTCAGCCTCTTCTGAGCCGGATGCTGCGAGGTATCGCTGCGCTCCGCGCCACTCACCGCGTTACCTGGGGACACCCCGAACATCACACGTTCGACGTGCGGATCAAAGGCGACCACGCCACCTTGCACGACTGCCAGGACGCTCGGAAAGGCGGTCAGTCAGACGACCGGACAGGACAGCACCTCACCCACGGCATGAGTCGCATTCATCTTGTCGCCGCCCTTGCCAAGGGGGCGGATGGTGCATGGCGAGTGTCGAAGGTAGAGCAGGTGAAAGAACCTTGTTCACCTACGGCATGACTTATGTCCTTGTCGTCGGCCTCCCCTTCGCCCCTCTCGGAGACGGGGACGGCGTCGGAGCGTCGAGCGACTACACGGGCTACATCATTTCGGCCAGCCACCTGCCCCGTCCTGGATCCGCAGCTCCGGTCGGCAAGGGCTCGAAGGTCAGGTGTTCCTATCAGCCTTGGTTCGCGAACGGGCGGCAGAACGGCGGTCTGGAGTTCGTCGACCCTGGCAGCAACCTCAGTAGTGAGCCGACGGGTAAGGGTGCCTACTATCTGGTTGAATGCTCCGACGGTTACCGGGACGTCGTCTGGATCCCGAAGCGGCGCGGTCCTGTTAATCCTGAGCAGCTCGCCCGCCGGGCATACAAGCTGATACCGATCACGCCGCCGAAGGTGCTCACCGCCCCACCGCGCGGGCAGAACGGCCTGGTTGGGCTTCCGCACTGGTTCTTCCTGGCCAACGGTCAGTGGATCCCCAGGTCCAAGCGGGTGCACAGCGGGGCCGTCTGGGCTCAAGCCACCGCCACTCCGCAGCGGATGACGATCAATACCGGGGATGGCCAGACGCTCACCTGCGACGGCCCTGGAACCGAGTACGACACCACCCGGCCTGCCGACCAGCAAAGTTCCACGTGCTCACACACGTACCGGCATCCGGGAAGCACCTACCGGGTCACCGCGTCAGTGACCTGGAGCGGCACCTGGCGCGGCTCGGGCGGCACAGGTGGCGTGCTGCCCCCCATCACGAAGTCGGCGACCTTCTCGGTCCGCGTCGTTGAAGCTCAGGCGCTTGTCACGAAGGGATAACCCCATGCTCCAACGGCTCACGCCGAGCAAGGAAGCGGGCCAAATCAGTCAAGTCCGCCCTCTCCCGAGCAGGCGCAGCCCGATGATGCTCGCGGTCAGCATCGCGCTGACCGCGCTCGGGGCATTGATCGCCTGGCAGGTGTACGGCATAGCCGGCCATCGGACGCCGGTCCTCGTCATGGCCCGCGATGTCCCCATCGGTCAGCAGCTTCAGCCTGAGGATCTGCGGACGGTCGCCATCGGCATGGACTCGGCGGTCCAGGCACTGGACGCCGGCGACAAGAGCGCGGTCATCGGTAAACGCGCCGCCGTGGACCTGAAGGCCGGAAGTCTGCTGGCACCCGCTCAGGTGGCCGAGACGATCGTTCCGGGGCCGGGTCAGGTCGTGGTGCCGGTGGCGCTCAAGCCCAGCCAGCTGCCGGCGAGGGGGATTCAGCCCGGTGACCAGGTCGTTGCCACCGCCGTACAGCCCACTGGGTCAGAAGGGCCGGGCGGGAGGTTCCCAGTCGATCACATGGCCCGCGTCGATCGGGTCGGCCAGCCAGACGCCGACGGGCTCATCGTGGTCGATCTAGTCGTCCCAGCCGGAGACGGCACGGCGCTGGCCCGCCAGGCCGCAGACGGCAAGATCGCGATCGTCCTGCAGTCGCGGGCGGGGTGAGTGTGATGCTGATCGTTGTTTCCTCGGGCGGACACAGTCCCGGCGTCACCACTACCGGGCTCGCGCTCACGCTCTCCTGGCCGCGCAAGGTGCTGTTCGCGGAATGTGACCCCGCCGGTGGCAGCGTGCTGTGCGGATATCTGATGGGCCAGCCTCAGGACCGCGGCTTGGGCGAGTGGGCGGTCCAGCTCCGGCGCGGCGCCGATCCCGAATCCACGCTCGACCAGCAGGTCTTCCATCTGGCCGGGCCCGGGTCACGCCGGATTCTGCCCGGTCTTGCCGAGCCCGCTCAGCTGTCGTCGGTTCAGCCACTTTGGCCGGGCATCGCCGAGACCTTCGCCGCAACGTCCGGGGATGTGATCGCTGACATCGGCCGTATCGGCGGCTCGGACACGCCCGTTCCGCTGCTGGTGCGTGCTGACCGGGTGCTTGTGGTCGCGCGCCCCTGGCTCGTGGACCTGTCTGCGCTGGCTCCCCGCCTGGCTGAGATCACGGCCGTGCGCGGTCCTCGGTCTGCTCCCCAAGTTCTGCTTGTCGGAGCCGGGCCGTACAGCCGCAGGGAAGTCACCAAGACGCTGGGCGTGGAGGTCGCCGACCACCTCCCCCACGATCCGCGGGCTGCGACGGTCCTTTCCCATGGCGGCGGCAATGAGCGATACCTGCCACGTGCCCTGCTGACTCGGGCCGCTCGCTCGCTGGCCCATGACCTGTGCGAGCACGCCGTACAGGACGGGGTGAGGGTGTCGTGAGCTTCGATGTTCAGCAGGCGGTGCGGGAGATCCTGCCTACGGTGACCGAAGCGCTCGACACCGCAGCGGTCACCGGGGACGACGCCGTTCGGGAGTATGCGAGAGCAGTCATCATCGAGCTGGTTCGTGAGTACGCCGACGGCAGGGCGCTGGCGGGCAGGAACGCGCCTACCTTGCATGAGGAACGGCGGTTCGCGGAGGCCGTTTACAACGAGATCTTCGCGCTGGGACGGCTGCAGCCGTTCGTCGATGACCCCGAGGTGGAGAACATCGACGTCAACGGCTGCGACCAGGTGTGGATCATCTACCGCGACGGCCGCAAGGTGCTCGGTCCGCCGATCGCCGACAGTGACGAGGAACTGGTGGGCAACGTCCGCCGGTGGGCCGCCTACCAGGGTCAGACCGCCCGGGATTTCTCGATCGCCCGGCCGCGTCTTCACCTGTCCGTCGGCCAACGGACCCGGATCGCCGCGTTGATGGGGGTCACGCCGCGTCCGTGCCTGTCCATTCGCCGGCACGGCATGCTCGAGGCCGATCTGGACGACCTGATGGCGAACGGCACCGTAGACAAGGGGCTCCGCGCGTTCCTGGCCGCCGCCGTACGGGCCCACAAGGACGTGGTCGTCACCGGTGGGATGGGTGACGGCAAGACGACTTTCGCTCGGGCATTGGCGGCTGAGATCGAACCGGACGAGCGGATCGCCACCGTGGAGAAGGAGTACGAGCTCTTCCTTCACCTGCAGACCGACCGGCACCGGGATGTGCTCGCAATGGAAGCTCGCGAGGGCAACACCGAAGGCTTGGGCGCAATCACAATGCACCAGCTCATCGAGGACGCGCTCCGGTTTAACGCCCGGCGGATCATCGTCGGTGAGGTGCGCGGTGACGAGCTCGTGCCGATGCTGGAAGCGATGAACACCGGCGGGTCCGGCTCCATCTGCACCATGCACGCCGACTCCGCCGACCAGGTGTTCGCCCGGATGCTCATCCTCGCCGGATCGGGCGGCCTATCCATCGCGCCGGACACGCTGTTCCGCACGATCGGCATGGCCGTGGACTTCGTCGTTCATCTGCGGCACGAACTCCGTCACGACGTCAACGGACTGGCGAACCGCCGTTACGTGGCCGAGGTTAACGAGGTCCTGCCGCCGGGAGATGGCCTGGAGCCAGCGGTCAACCACGTCTATGTCCCAGGGCCGGACGGGCGCGCCGTACCGAACACGATCCCGCAGTGCATGGAGGAACTGGTCGCCGCAGGCTTCGACCCGGACCTGTTCGCGCCCCGGGCCTGGAGCGGAGGTTATGCATGACCGGCTGGCTCGCCGCACTGGCCGGCGCGGCGCTCGTCGCTGGACCACTGCTCGCCCTTGCCGGTTCCCGACGGGCTCCGGTACGGCTGCCGCGCCCGTCTCGGCGACGAATTCCGCGGATCCCGCCGATCCCTGCCCTCACGGCGACAGCGGCTTTCGTCGTGACGTTGTGGCTGACAGGGTGGCCGGTCGCCGCCATCGGGGCAGCCGTGGGCGCGGTGACACTGCCCCGCATGCTGACCACTCGCAACAGCACGCTTCGGATCGAGCGCCTGGAAGCGCTGGAGGCGTGGACCCGTCATCTGGCCGACGTGCTGGGCGGCAGCGCGGGAATCGAGGAGGCGTTGCAGTCCGGCGCGGACAACCCGCCGCCCCCCATCGCCGCCGAGGTGCGGGCGCTGGCGCGGCGGCTCGCCTTCCGTACTCCGACCGAGCAGGCGTTGCGGGCGTTCGCCGACGACCTCGACGACCCGACCGGGGATGTGATCGCCGCCGCGCTGATCCTGGCCTGCCGTGCCCGCGGCAAAGGGCTGCGTGAGGTCCTCCAGGGTCTGGCCCGTACGGTGGCCAAGGACGTGGCCGCACGGCGGGAGATCGACGCCGAACGTGCCACCCACCGCACGACCGCCCGGTGGGTCGTCGGCGCGCTGCTCGGATACACCGCCTTCGCGCTGCTCAACAGGACCTATGTCGCCCCGTTCAGCACGGTCGGCGGCCAGTTCGTGCTCGCCATGGTCATCGCGCTGTACGCGGGTGCCTTCGCGTGGCTACACCGCCTGGCCAGGCCGCCGAAGGGACATCGTTTCCTCAACGCCACAGGTGATGCTTCGTGATCGCGCTTGTCCTGACCTGCGGCGCGTTGATCGGCCTTGGCGGGGCCCTCGCCATCATGGCGATCTTCCCGGCCCCGCCCGCGCTCGCGCCGGCGATGGAACGTCTCCGGCCTGGTGCCAGCCGTACCGAACCGGAGCGCGACTGGCGTTCGCGTCTGGCCGGAAAACTGTCCGGAACGTTGATCGGCGCACGGGTCCCCCGTGCGGATCTGGCGGTGCTCGGCAAGACACCTGACGACTACCTCGCCGAGAAGGGCATGGTGATCGGGCTTGGCGCGGCTGGTCCGGTCGTCTTCTGGGCGTGGTGCGCGCTGCTCGGCGTCACCATCCCGTGGGTTGTCTCCTGGGGAGCGTGCCTCGCCTTCGCCGTCGCCGTGTTCTTCGCTCCCGACGCTTCGATTCGCGGCCGGGCCGCCGAGGCGCGTGCGGCGTTCCGGCAGGCCATCATCGCGTACCTGGATCTGGTGGCGCTCGCTCGCGCTGCCGGATCGGGGCCGGCTGACGCGCTGGAATCAGCCGCCAAGGTCGGCGGAGGGTGGACGTTTCGGCGGCTGTGCCTGGCGCTGGACCCAGCACGCCGTACCACCGCGAGCACGTGGGACGAGCTCACCCGCCTGTCTGAGGAGATCGGCGTTCCTGAGCTCGCCGAGCTGGCCACCATCGCCCGGCTCGCCGGAACGCACGGCGCCGGCATCCTCGACACCCTCATGGCCAAGGCCCAGTCCCTGCGCGAGGTCGAACTGTCGGCCGCAGTCTCCAAGGCCAGATCCCGTACCGAGACCATGACCGTCCCGATGGCCCTGTCGGTCCTCGGGTTCTTGCTGCTGCTCGGCTATCCCGCCTTCGCGCGGATGACCGGCGGATGACCCTTCCGGAGGTACACGCCATGATCTACAGACGCCTGCTTGCGATAGCCGTATGGCTGGAGCGGATGTCACTTGCTGTCATCAATAGGCACGCCGCGCGGCGTGGCCGCAGTCTGGAACGTGGCGGTTCGACGGTGGAGTGGGTGATCCTCGCCGCAGTGGTGTTCCTGTTGGCCATCGCCGTGGGCGCGAAGATCACGTCCGTCGTCAACGACCAACTCGCCAAGATCAAGTGAATGGTCGTGAGCGGGGATCGGCGACATTGGAGGCCGCGCTGGTCTATCCCGTGGTGCTCCTGCTGATCCTGCTCGCGGTCAACGCCGCGCTGTGGTTCCACGCCAGGAGCATCGCGTTGGCAGCGGCTCAGGAAGGGGTGCGGGCTGGGCGCGCCTACAGCTCCAGCCTTTCCGCTGGGCAGGCGGCGGCGGAACGCTTCGTTCGGCAGGTCGGCGGATCGTTCCTCACGTCTGCGCAGGTCGGCGCCGAACGCAACACGGACACCGTCGTGGTGACGGTGCGCGGCCAGGCGATCAGCCTGATCCCGCTGCTCACCCTCAGCGTGGAGCAGGTCTCCAGGGCGCCAGCGGAGAAGTGGACATCCGAATGACCGTCGAGCATGAGCGCGGCTCCATGGCACTGGAGGCGGCGATCATCGCGCCCGCGCTGGTGGCCGTGCTGGCCATGATGATCGGGCTCGGGCGCATCACCCTCGCGCACGGCGCCATAGAGGCCGCAGCGCGTGACGCGGCCCGGCAGGCATCCATCGCACGAGACCCCGGATCGGCACGATCGGCCGCCCTGACCAGCGCGCGGGCTGCGCTCACGCGTGAAGGCCTGGCGTGCTCGCCATCGGTGACCGTGGACACCACAGGGTTCTCCGCCCCGTTGGGCAGGCCGGCTGCCGTGGTCGCCCGTATTGCCTGCGAGGTCGACCTAGCCGACATCGCTGTGCCCGGAGTCCCCGGGTCCAAGACGCTGACCAGCAGCTTCAGCAGCCCGATCGACCCCTACCGCGCAAGGCGAGAACAGCCATGACCTTGTCCCGGGAGCGGGGCTCCATCACCACGTTCGCAGCGGTGGTCGTCTTGGCGCTGCTGATATGCGCCGGGCTCGTTGTAGACGGCGGCGCGAAGATCCAGGCCTACCGCGAGGCCTACGCGGTGGCCGAGGAGGCCGCCCGCGCCGGGGCGGGACAGATCAACGTCGACCACGCCTACACCGGCGGCCGGTTCGAGATCGACACCGCCAAGGCCACGGCCGCCGCCGGGGCGTACCTGTCTTCTGGCGGCCACTCGGGCCATGTATCCATGTCCGGCAACCGCACAGTTCAGGTCACCGTAACGGTGACCCGGCCCACCATGCTGATCTCTTTGATCGGCATCGGAAGCGTGACCGCCACAGCCAGCGCCTCAGCGCAGATGTTCCACGGCATCGAGCAAGGACAATCATGACGATGTACGGGCTGCGTCACCCCATCCTCGCCAAGACAGCAGCGGTCGTGGTGCTCACGGGACTGGTCGCCGGTATCCCCGCCATCCTTCTGAGCTTCTTCTGGCCGGTCCAACTGCCCACCGTTGATGACCTGGCCACTCCCGCCGAACCCGTTGTGATCAAGGCGCTCCTACTCGGAACCGTATGGACGTGCTGGGCGCTGTTCGCCTGCGCCGTACTGATCGAGCTGGTCGGAACGGCCCGTGCCCGGCACAGGAGGGTACGCATGCCGTTTCAGCGGCTGGCGGCCTACCTGATCACCACCATTACCGTCGCGGCGACCGCTCCGGCCATCGCACCGCGTGGCCTGGTACCGGCCGCAGCAGTGGCGATCACACCGGCGGCCTTGCCGGAGCACTCCCTGACAGCAGCGGAACCGAAGACCGCGGAGCCGACGAAACCGTACGCAACCTATGTGGTGCAGCCCAGAGACACCCTCTGGGCGATCGCCGGGAAGCGTCTTGGGGACCCGATGCGCTACCGGGAGATCGTCGCGCTGAACCAGGGACGCACCATGGACGACGGGCAGACCTTCACCCGAGGGGACTGGCTGAGCCCCGGCTGGACGCTCCGCCTACCCGCCGACGCCACAAAGAAAGAATCGTCCACCTCTGAGCGCACGCACACCGTCGCAGCTGGCGAAACTCTGTGGGAAATCGCCGAACAGCACCTCGGAGACGGCGAGCGATACAAAGAGATCTTCAAACTGAACGGAGGCCACCCGCAACCGGGCGGGGCGCGGCTGACCGACCCCGACGTGCTGGAATCCGGATGGCGGCTGATCCTGCCCGAACGCGGCCGGGAGCCCCGGAAAGCCGAACCGACTCACCGCCGAACGCCCTCACCGCTTCCCACGACCAAGCCTGAAACGCATCAGACCACCCACCGTCAGGCCGCCGTACCCCATTCCAGACCCGCATCTGAGCCGGGCCAACCCGCCCATCACGAGGCCGCCTCGCCTCGCCCTCCGTCCGAGCCCGCGCAGGCAAAGAAGCCAGCCGCGGCGATCTCTTCGCCCGATGTGGTCATGCTGCCCGATGGCGGGATGATGGCGATCTCCTTCGTCACAGGCCTGGCCGTCGCGCTCGCCTCCGCCCGGCTCCGCCACCGGCGGCGCCTGGCCGTCCCAGCCATCGACGAAGCGGTCAGCGTGCCCGCCCCCAATCCACAGCCACCTGCCGTACGAGCACTAGAGCAGGCGCACCACCGCAGCTACACCGATTCAGAGGAGGGGCCACCGGACGACTTCAAGCTGGTCACTTCCACGTTTGCGATCGACCCGCCGGTCATGCTGAAAGCCGGGATCCGCGGCGAAGATTCGGTGTCTCTGGAGTTGTCCGGGCTGAACCTGGCGTTGACCGGTCCTGGAGCCGGCGACTGCATACGAGCGATCGTGCTCGACCTCCTGGCCCAGGCCGACCAGCACCGCGCCGAGATCGTCATCCCCCGCCAGGACGCGTCACGGTGGTTCGGCGAGGCCATCACCACGTTGACCCAGCATCTACCCGGCCTCCGGATGGTCGCGACCCTGAACGAGGCCATCGACTACCTGGAAGAACAGTTCGTCGCCCGCCGCCGCATACTGCGCGACCATGACGCCGACGACATCCCCCAACTCCGCCAAGATGAGCCTGGAGAACCGCTCCCAGCGCTGCTGCTGACCGCCTGCTCCACGGACGGCAACGCGTATCTGGACACCCTAATGGGCCTCGCGTCCACCTTCGGTGTCGGAGCTGTGCTGGCCGGCCGATCGGCTTCCGGCACGACCTGCGAGATCGGCGAGGACCACCGCGTGACCAAGGCGACCGGCACGCTGGCTGAGGAGCTACTCGACGTGACGCTGTTCCACCTGCCAGCGGATACGGCGGCGACGGTGCTCCACAAGCTTGCCGTCGGGAACGGCATGCCGACCGAGGAGCCCATGAGCGCAGCAGACCTCCCGGTTCCACCACCCAGCGCGGCAGCGCAACCGGTGCGGTTCGGCATCGTTGGGGAACCGGTCATTGAGGTATGCGGCAAGGTAGCGGACATCTCCGGCCGAACCAAGGCGTTGGAGCTGTTCGTCCTCCTGGCCGTCCACCCCAAGGGCCTGGACCGCGAGGAGATCTGCGAGCACCTCTGGCCGGATGTGGAGGAAACGCTGGCCGGGTACCGCTTCCACGCCGCGCTCAAGGATCTGCGCGCCGTGTTGCGCGAATCCTCCGGCCTGGGTGAGAAGGAGGCCAGCTTCGTCGAGCGGAGCGGCAAGGCCTACCGCATCCAGGCACAGCACGTCGATGTAGATCTGTGGAGCTTCCACCGGGCGCTCGCCGATGCCCGTACGGCCACGAACGAGGAGGCCAAGGTGACCGCGCTGGAAGCGGTCGCGGGCATCTGCCGGGGACGCCTGGCTCAGAGCCTCAAGTACGACTGGCTCGACCAAGACCACCGCTGGCCGCTGACCGTGGCCAGCGTCAAAGCCCTCCTCCAGCTCGGGGCACTCCACGAACGCGCGGGACGGGCCGAACGGGCTCTGGAAATCTATGACCAGGCCTGCGCCCTCGACCCTGACATGGAAAGCGCAGCCAGATCCGCCATCCGCCTGCTGCTACGGCTTGGCCACGCCGACGAAGCGCGCATCCGAACTAACCATCTAAAGACCCGCCTCGCCTCCCTCGGCGTACTCCCATCCCCCGAAACTCAGGCAGTCCTCGACCAGACACGTGCATCTTCTAGGCCGTCAGTCACGCATTAGCTCCGCACCCGTTAGTCGTCATCCTGAGGCTGCCCTTGGGGACCTCGACGACCTGGCAGACCTCAGGCAACATCGAGCATTGTTGCTGGGTACTGAGCCGGCTGGGCGGAGGGGCTCGCCGCCAAGCGCGCGGGCCAACAAGGTGAGGGCGTGGAGCTCACTCCCCGCCCCGTTCGGCGCGATAGTCGGCGATGTCGAGCCAGATGTTACGCGCCCCCTCGGTGCGTAGGACGGCCTTGTGCAGGCGCATCTCCTTGACGACCTCCGACCACTGGTGGGCAAAACCAGATGACCAAGCGGAAGTCCCCAGCTTCTTCTTAAGGTCGGTCAATACTCGTGCTGCATCGGGGTGCGGGAGCAACACCTCGATGGCAAGCCGTACTCCCAGCCGAGAGTCGTCCACCTGCGTCTGCCCGAACTGGTCGATGAACAGTCCCTCCGTGAGGCCCTCACGATAGGCGAGTGGCCACACAGCATCGTCGTGGCTGTCGGCGCAGGCCTGAACTCCGTCGATACGCACCGTGAAGGTGTTGCTGGCGGCCCGCTGTCCCACAGCCACTCCGAGCGCGCGCTGATGCTCGGGCTCAAGCTTTGGGAGGTCGGCTGCCTGGAGACGGCTAGCGAGGCTACCCATGGTGAAGGTGCCATTCCGAAGGTCATTGATCAGCGGCTGGAGAGAGCCGAGCAGGAGGTGCTGGAGGCGGCGCAGCGCCCAGCGGGTCCACAACAGCGCGCCGTCGACGCAGGTCTCCAGGACCTCGTCCGTAATCGGCTGGAGGGTGGCCTTGCCGTGGCCGGTCCCGTACGTGTTGCGTAGGTCACGCAGGGTCCCTGCCAGCTTGCGCGCCGAGTTGGCCGCCTGCCGTACGGGTGCATCGGGTGCGACGTCAGCGCCGGGCTGGTGCTCGATAAGTTTGTGAGCGGCCGAAAGCACCTTGTCGTAATCCTCCCCGCTTCCGGCGGGGTTGCCGCGGACCTGGAGGATCACGCGAGCTGTGGCCTCCACCAGCTCCTTCGCCGAGCCGACGATCAAGGGCCGGTCGTCGTCACCAACTGCCTTCTTCAGCCGGTTCAGCGGATCCTCGATCGCTGCCCAGGACGCTGGGTCGAGAGCCTGCGGCTTCTTCAGCTCTGCATGGAGCACATGGGTCGGCACTGAGCAATTCTGCCGCACCGCCATCCACGGTGTGTGGACGGAAGTAATACCGCGACCGTTTTCAACTCCCGCATTCGACCCGGTGACCGGAACCGGCTAGGCGCACGCGACGCTGAGACAGACCGCGACGTCCGGTTGCTATCTGGACCTGATCGTTTCCTCGGTGGAAACTTACGCTATGGCTCAAGGTTCGCACAACGCCGCTCCCAACGCGATCGGCTACCAGCATCAAACCTGGTGGGCATTGGTGGAGTTGCTGCGATCCGGTCCGGACAGACCCGACTCAGCCATCAGCCTAGAGCTGTATGACGACATCGCTTGGGACCAAGCCGGCACACCAACCGAACTGCTGCAAGTCAAGCATCACCAAGGCAGTCACCGTGCGCTGACGGACCGGGCGACGGACGTGTGGAAGACATTTCAGGTGTGGATGGACACCGCATCGCCCGGAAACCCAGACGGGCCAACTCTTGTGCTGGTTACCACTCAGGTCGCAGGCGAGGGGTCCGCGATGGCGGCCTTAAGAGCCCTGGGGCGCAACGAAGAGACCGCATTGGATCGACTTGAAGCGGTCGCTCGGGAAGCTGGTTCGGAGACCACGAGGACCACACGTCAAAAGTTCCTCGACTTGGCGGCCTCCGAGCGCCGTACTTTCCTCCACCGCATTCGAGTGGTCGATGGGTCCGCCCACGTAGAAGACGTACATGCAGCCGTGCGCGCCTGCCTGCAGTGGACCCTACCGACAGGACACGAAGAGCTCTTCCTGTCCATGGTTTGGCAATGGTGGGATAGTCAAGCACTGGCCCTACTGCAGGGACGCCTGGACAGCCTCGATGTCGGTGCCGCACAGGCCGCCATCGCCGACATTCGCGACCAGTTCACCCGCGAGAACCTGCCAACGCTTATTCACCTCGCTGAGGTGAACGAAGATGAGATCAGCGAGCAGTACCGCACCCGCCCGTTCGTCCAGCAGATGAAGTGGGTGGCTTATCCACCCAGGAACCTGCAAAAAGCCATCGTGGACTACTACCGGGCTTACACCCAGGCGGTCCAGTGGGTGGACGAGGATCTCATCGGCGTAGCCGAGTTGACGAGATTTGAAGATGAGCTGGTTGACGAATGGGAGAGGGAGTTCGAGTGGATGCTGGACGGTCTCGACGAAGACGCCGACGACGCTGCGAAGAGAGCCGTGGGTAAAGAACTACTCCGAACTTTGCTAGCCCAGACTGGGATCGCTGTCCGCTCCCGCTACAACGATCCGTTCTTCGCCCGAGGTCAACGACATATTTTGGCGGACTCCGGCCGAATTGGCTGGCACGCTGACTTCAAGGCCCGCATCGAAGAACTGCTCAGCATCCGTATATGAAAACGGCTGACCATCAGCGGCGTCTGTGAGAGGGGAAGGTGTTGGCGTCCTGGAGCGAACGGTCTCCCATCGTGGCTGCGATGCTGAATCCCGCGCTTGTGGCAGCAGTTCTTGTTACGACAGCAGACGGCTATCACAAGGAGTCCGGAACGGGAGTGCCGTGGATGCTGTCCTTCGTCGTGGCGCCCATGGTCCTGCACCGCGGCACCCGGGAGGCGCTTCCTTCAACGACGAAGACTCACCTGGCTACCTGGGTCTCGCGGCACCCAGTGTTGCGAGCGGGCTTTCCTTTGCGCGCGCAGGGGCTGGTCGAACCCGTGCGGGAAGGCATCCGCTTCGGGTTGGCGCACGAGGTCCTGCGTCTTGAAAATGATCGACTACTTGCCCAGCCCCGCAGCCGACCCCGGGGTTTCCGCTCTCCGAAAGATCTCGAGGACATACTGCGCAAGGCGAACCTGGTAGGGCGTTGGCTGGCGAAGACGGATAGCCCAGCGACCATCTTCGCCCTCCTCGGCGTGGCACCCTAATCCCTGTGCAACTCCTCGCGATCGTCCTCTACAGCGCCACGGGGGCCAAGCGCATCCTGGACTTCAAGCCGGGAGCGCTCAACGTCGTCACCGGCGAGTCCAAGACCGGCAAGAGCGCCCTGCTCGATATCGTCGAATACTGCCTCGGCCGCGACACCATGCAGATGCCCATTGGGCCGATCACTCAGACGGTTGCCTGGCATGCTGCCCTGTTCGACCTCGGCGGAGGACGTGCCTTCGTCGCTCGACCCGCACCGCGACCTGGACGGGGTTCCACCCAGCGCGCAATGCTCCGCTTCGGCACAAACCTCGAGCCGCTCGACTTCACCGAGCTCGAAGCTGACACGGATTCCAATTCGATCCGCGAACAGTTAGGGCGCAGGATCGGTATCGAGGAGAACCTCCATGAGCCACCTGCTGGATCGTCGCGGAACGCTGTCGAAGCCCATCTAGGGCACGCCACCCTCTTGTGCTTGCAACGGCAGAGCGAGATCGCCGACCGGAACTTGCTGTTCCACCGGCAGGGCGAGCAAGGCATTGCACAGACGCTCAAGGACACCCTCCCCTACTTCATAGGAGCTGTTCCTCGTAATCAAGCTATTCGACGCGCTCAACTAGCCTCAGCTCGGCGGGACTTGCGCAGTGCTGAAACTGCTTATCGGCGTGCCGAAGAAGCAAGCCAACTTGCCGGGGCTAGTTTGGCCGCGCTGTGGCGTGAGGCGTACGCCCTTGGGATGGTCCACTCGCCGGAGCAGCCTGAGCGTCTCGCGGCCATCTCCGCACTGCAGGCGGCGATCACGGCGCAACGGCCTACGCGGGAGGCAGACGGGGAGATTCTTGCTCGCACAGCCCAATTGGAGCGTGAGCGAGACGACCTGCGCGCCGAGATACGAGGTGTCACCGCGGAACGGGAGATCCTGCTACAGCAGGAGGACTCAGAAGTTGGCTTCGCCGGTGCTGTACGTGCGCAGACGGCGCGCCTAACTAGCTTGAACCTCCTGGGGTTGGTTTCACAGCAAGATACGCCGGACCACTCTGGAAGCGCCCCGACCACCTGCGCCCTCTGCAGGAGCACGCTGGAGGAACCCGACCCTACCGTGGCCGACCTTAACCACAGTCTTAGAAACCTCAGCGCACAACTGGCGGGAGTCGACGCGGCGCGGCCAGCACGCCGCGCAGCACTTACGGCGCTCGAGGAACAATCCGCAAACCTTCGTGCCCGTCTTCGCGCCGTGGAGGCAGCGCTTCGGTCCATGACCGCCAGCAGGTCTGCCACGGACCAGCTTTCGCAGGAATCGCAGCATGACTTCACTCGCGGCCGTATCCACGCCACTCTGGCCGCGCTGCCCAGCGGCTCCGACGAAGAACTCGACCGTCTCAAGCGCCTTCTTGAGTTCGCTACTGAGCGAGTCCGGTCGCTGGAAGCCGAACTAGACCCAGCCGAGGAACGCGAGCAGTTGACATCCCGCCTCGTTACGATCAGCCAGGACATGACGGCCTGGGCCAACCGACTACAACTGGAGCACGGTGAAGGCAACGTGCGACTCGACGTGAGTCGGCTGACTGTGGTGGCTGACACCGAGCAGGGACCTGCTCCGCTCTTTCGGATCGGTAGCGGTGAAAACTGGGTCGGCTACCATCTCGTGACGCACCTCGCCCTACATCGCTACTTCGTTCGCCAGGGTCGCCCAGTGCCACGCATCCTCATGCTCGACCAGCCCACGCAGGTCTGGTACCGATCAGAGGTCGACCAAGCCTCGGGGGCACCCAGTTCGGACAGCGACCGTGAGGCTGTAAACAGGCTCTTCCGCCTGATCCACGATGTCGTCCGGGAGCTTGCACCGGACCTCCAGGTCATCGTGTGTGACCATGCAAACCTTGCCGAAGAATGGTTCCAAGACTCCGTGGTACATAACTGGCGCAACGGGGACAAGCTGATTCCACAAGGCTGGATCGACGAGATGGCCGACCGGTCCTAGCGCCTCGGCGCGGGCGTTCTTCACAAGGCTTCCCCACCGCAGTCGGCCATAGCTGGGCCAACAGCGCCGCAACGACCGGATCCCTTCACGTCTTGTCGAGCGCCGGCCGGGACTGTAAGGACAACGGTCCACTCCAGTTCCAGCTTGGCCTGAACCTCGGTTCGCAGATCCGCGTCTTCCAGCAGCCGACCTTGGCGGGCGCGCCGGGCTCGTTCCGCGCCCGGGCATGGGCCAGGTCGCCGTCGTAGATGCCCCGGTCGTGCGGAAGGGTGTTGCGGCGCATCTCGCGACTGCTGGTCGAGGGTGATCGGCCGAGCCGTTCAGGTATCGCGCGTACTCCCAGGCCGCGCGCCCACAAGGTAGCGATTCTTTGCCGCTCCAGCAGCGACAAGAACCGGCTCGACCGGGCAGTCTCAGCCAGCCGCGCCGGAGGGAGCCCGCCGTTCCCCGCCCGCCACCGGTATCCGGTCTTGCGACCGATTCCAACGGCACGACACGCCTCGACCGTCGCTACGCCTGCCAGCACCAGCCGCCAGTGCTCCGACTCCACATCCAGCCTGCGCTTGGTCCTCGCCTCGCCATCAACACGCCCCTCATGATCAGGTGTGTTGCGACAAGCACTAGAACCCGGGCGTCGCCTGGGGGTCAGTTTTCACGTGTCGCCGACACGCAGCAGCAGGGGGCCTGCCCCGCGTGCGCGGGAAGCACGGGACGCTGTTGCCCAGGCGAGCCCATCGCTCGGGACCATCCCCGCGTGCGCAGGGAGCACAAGGAGTGCGTGATCGTCCACGCCTGCACCACGGGACCATCCCCGCGTGCGCGGGGAGCACAGCTCCTCCAGGTCGCCGAGCTCGGCGCGGTCGGGACCATCCCCACGTGCGCGGGGAGCACCCGATCTGGACGCCGCCGCACCCGGTGCAGGGGGGACCATCCCTGCTTGCGCGGGGAGCACCCTTGCCGAGAATCATCGCCAACAGGTGCGCGGGACCATCCCCGCGTGCGCGGGGAGCATGTCAACCTCGCCTTGTTCTCCGCGAACCATGTGGGACCATCCCCGCCTGCGCTGGGAGCACGGGACGCTGTCGCCCAGGCGAGCCCATCGCTCGGGACCATCCCCGCGTGCGCGGGGAACACTACGGGTCCTGCGATCATGAATGGGCGTTTCTGGGAACACCGCCGCGTGCGTAGGGAGCACTTCAGACCTTAAGTACAAGGCCTTGGCGCTAGCCCCGCGACAGCGGGGAAGAGCAATGACTGATGACTTCATCGAACCGGCCAGCGGTTCATCCCAAGAGCCTTGGGATTACCTGTCTCGACGGTACCGCTGAGCTTAAGGCCGTCGCCAGTTGACCCTTTGCAAACCGGTCTCCTTGGTGAGGGTCAGTTCTCCGGGCAGGCCGTGGATGCATTGGCCGTCGGGCTCGAAGAGCAGGGTTGGTCGGTGATGGAGTGGACCGTTGCTGACCGGTTTCCATTGAGGTGGAAGTGGCCACTTTCCTTGCTGGAACCAGCGCTGAGGGATGCGGATCGTGTTGAGCAGCAGTTGGCGAAGTTGCTCGCGATACTGGGTGGGCTGTTTGTCGCGGTCGTAGTGGGCGAGGTCCGCGACGTTCGTTCCCGCTTGGTCCCAGGTGAGTTCCCCGCTGGCTTGCTTGAAGAGGCACACAATGTCGTGGCTGTCATCGCCGAGGCGTGATCGAGCAGCGAGGTGGCGGGGAAGCCCCGGCTCGGATTCCTCACCATTCAGCCAGTCGGAGGCGAGATCCTCGACTTTTGCTCCTTCATCGTCACCTGGGAAGTAGGCAAGCACCATGCGGTCCGATGCTTCCTGACGCTCCTGTGCGAGTTGCCCTTGCATGTCCTCCCAGGTGCGATTGAGCAGTTGCTCTAGCGGCGGCGTACGCCCGTGGAGACGATCCCCATAGACCGCTTCGATCAGGGTCGGCACGTCGTCTGGGGCGATGACCGTGCGGTGAAGACCGTCTGGGAGTTGCTCGGTGTGGCCGTCGGTGAGTACGTGCCAGGTGGCCGCGAGCAGGTAGGGCGCGTAGACGGCACCGTCAATGTTGTCTGGGTAGGCAACGAGCGGCACGTTCTCTGCTGTGGGTAACCACAGCACTCGCAGTGGCGCGACGCCTTCGAGGTGGGCTGGGCGTTGTGTGTCGTTGACGCGGTGACGGCGAACGCGTCCTCGCCGTTGGATGAGTAGGTCGAGGGGGGCGAGGTCGGTCATCATCAGGTCGAAGTCCAGGTCCAGGGACTGTTCAATGACTTGTGTGGCGATGACTAGGAGCCGAGGCGGCCGGTTGGGATTGGGCTGGTGATCGCGTAGTTTTGGGTCGGGATGTGGGCCGAGGAGATCGAGCAGTCGCTGTTGGATATGGTTGCGATCGCGCTCGAGGAGTCGCCCATGAAGGAGGATGATTTCCTCTGGATCCCAGCCGAGTTCCTCGCCGACTGCGCGTGCTTGCTTGTACAGGTCGACGGCGCTGTCCACGCGGTTACGGACGACCGCGAGGATCCCTCCTTGCTGGATTTGCTCTAGTACGGCCTGCGCCCACCGGCGCTCGAGACTGTGGCCTTCCTTCGGAGACAGGGAGCCTGGGGTAAGAAGCTCCAGCAGGCCGCTTCGGGTTGTCGTGTCCGTAGACGTCGACGGGGTGTCGCCGCGAAGTTGACCTGCGGCGTCGACCACCGTGATGGTGTCTTCTGCTGAGCTTTGCCGGGCGAGAGTGGTCCGGCGCCCCCGGCACCAGGCCTCGATGAGGGAATGCTTGATCGCACGGGGGAGCGTGGCGGACAGGACGATCACTGAGGCTCCCGCGTCGGCGAACCAGGTGATGGCCTCACTGAGCAGAGTTTGCTGGTAGAGCTCGTATGCGTGCGCCTCGTCGATGATGACCACCTTCTGGGCGAGGCCAAACAGACGCAGGAACCAGAAGCGGGATTTCTGTATGGATAGGACGATCTGGTCGACTGTTCCGATGCCGAAGGGTGACAGCAGGCCGCGTTTACTGGAAAGGAACCAGTCGTCGAGGACGGCGCCTTGGCAGTCTTCGCACGTTAGGTTGATTCCGTCCACTGCGGTTGCCGGACCCATAGTGGCGGCTTGTAGGAGTTCTTCGGCGACGGCGGAAGCAGCGGCCGTTCCGTGCACGATGGCAAGGTTGGCTTGCTCGGTGTTCCCGCGGAGGCTGGCGCTTACGAAGCGTTTGGCGCGGCTCCCTGCCTGCTCGGTCGCGGCTCGGCTGGGCAGTGCCATGTACATGCCCTGATAGCCGTTTGATCGGGTTAGGTGATGGGCGGACCACCACGCGGCTTCGGTCTTGCCGCTGCCGGTGTCGGCCTCCACGATGACCATAGCGGGTCCGGCCTTGGGTAGCAGTTTCATGACGCTTTCCTGGGCAGGCCGCGGGGTGTGCTTCTCGCCGAACAGGGCGGTCCATTCCGCCTGCTGAACCGGCCAGCGGCGCAGACGGAGTGCGTGCACGACCTGTGTCGCTTGTCGTTGCGACTCTGCCCACCAACGGCTTATCGGGTCATCCGGATCGCGATAGGTGAAGAACTTCTCATTGGACGCGAGCCAGTCAGCAAGCACGGTGAGACCAGCAAAGACGGGAAGGGCTGCAGGACGGGGGGCGAGGGTAACGATCCTCGCAAGGTCTTTAAGGTCGATTTCTAGGGTCTGCGCGAGGTCGTCGATGAGTGCCTGGTGGACGTCGTGCCATGGTTTGCTCTGAGCGATATCGATGGATCGGAGTTGAGCCAGACCCGGGATATGGCCGTGGTGTCCACCGAGGAGGTCGGCGATCATGTGGAGCGCAGGGAAGTCTGCCCCATTGCCTGCACAGCGTCGTCGGCATGAGCAGCCCAGGATCGCAGGGAGCATCTGGGCGGTGACCTTGGCGTGCGCGATGGATGGATGGTGCTCTAAGTTCGGGGCCAGCGGGAGCCCGGCGTTGCGTGCTTGCCTCTCCCACTGCCTCGCCTCGTTCTTCAGCCGGAATCTTTCGAGGCTCTGGTGAAAGGCGCATTGGAATTCCGAGCACGCTTTGCCCGGAATGTCGTGCAACGCAACTAGGAAGGCCACAACCTTCCTGGCTTGGTGGAGGTCTCCGCCGCCCAGGGTCTCGGCAAGCAGAAGCCTGCACGGGTCCGCCAAGTAATCGTCGAACAGCAGGACAGCGACAGCAGCCGTATCGAGTGCGTGGGCTAGCAGCGGGTTCCATGCGGGCCCCCCGGCTTTCCGGCTGTTACCGGTCCGATCGGTCTTTCCCCATACCCATAGGTGCGACTTTCCCGAATCGCCACGCATGCCGGCTCGGTTCGACGTACTGTCCACTGGTGTCCAACCCTTCCAACCTGGCAGGTGCTATGAAAGGCGCGAGTACAGAGAGCGGGGTATCTAGGCCGACGTTCGATCTGGCCGTCCAAGGATGCATGCCGGCACTGACAAAATCCGGGCCGGAGGTGGTCTGGCGCTCACTTCCAGAGGTCTTCCTGCACGCCGAGGACGACCTTGCGATCAGCCATTCATCTCCTGGAACGGTGATCGCCTGCTACGAACTTCTGTTGGCCATTTGCCATGCGGCAGGCGTGACACCGAGGCGTGCCAGTCAATGGAGGTCCTGGGTGGAGGAGCGCCATCGGCTTGACGTGGTCGCCGATTGGCTATTGCAGCCCGAGAACAAGGGCCGGTTCGAGTTGTTTCATCCCGAGCATCCCTTTGGGCAGAATGTGCTGCTCGCCGACCACCTTGATGAACACGGTTACAGCCCTGTGCAACTCATGCTCGAACGGGCGAAGGACTACAACCAGTTCTCTGACCACGTTCATCTACATGACCCAGAGCCTGTGATGGCCCGTGATGCCTTCCTCGCGATGATCACACAGCATGCCTTTGGGCTGGGGGGTCGCACCATGGTTCCCGTGAAGGTGCTGGGAAGGCCGTTCACCTACGGGTCGGTTGGCAGGCTCTCGGCCCGGGTCCGAATCCTCGCCATGGGCGAGAGCCTGGCCGACACTCTCAGACTCAACCTGTGCCCCGCTCCTGAAAGCGGAACCCTCAACACTACCTGGACAAATAAGGCGGGGCGAAGAGCATTTGTCTCGACCAGAGAATTCCGGTCGCCAGACGGACCAGCCGACTGGCACAGCACGCTCGGTCGTTCCGTCCTGATGCGGGCACGTAGTGACGTGGCTGCGCCACCTGGCGAGGTGGTCGTTGACCGCGTGCTTCTCGGCGCCGGCGAGATGATTTCCGTCAACCCTGTCACCGACCATGATGCGGTTTACATCGGCACCAGGCCGCTGCAGGCGAGCCTGAGCCGGGCGCTCTGGCGCGACGCGCATGCCATCTACGGCGCGAGCATGGCGTCCGGCCGGGGCATGAGCCTGTTCGATCTAGTGGCCGGCCTCGACCGGCCCATCAGCCTTCTGGCCACTGGCCTGGATGCGACCAACAGCAAGGTCGCCGGGTGGGTCCGGGACGTCTTCCCTTACAACCCCGCGCGCAGGGGAGCACTTCACCAAGCCGCCGAGCACGGCGTCCAGCTTGCCGATGAAGCGGTTCAGGCTGTTCATCGCGCAGCCGCGGTTGCCTGCAGGTATGCCTACCCGGGCCGCAGTCGTGAGAATAGTGCGACGTTGATGGGCCGATTCGACGCCTCAGAAGAAGTATGGGCTCGCGCTGGAGCCCCCTTCCACCGCCTCCTCCAGGCGGTCGCCGACGGCGCTGATCACATCGACGCGATCCGTGACCACGCAGTGGCCATGCGCACGATCGCCACAGGCGCTCTCGATGAGCGGCTGCGCTCACTGCCATCCAACATTCGGGGGTGGCGCGCTGTCGTACAAGCCAAAGAGGAACTGCAGCGCCAACTCGCCGCTAAACGCACATTCCAGATGTATCCGGAGATCAGCGATGAAACAGCCTGACAGCGACCCACTCGACTTGGACGATCTACTCCAGGCACCGCAAAGGACACCGGAGCAGCAACTCGTCGGATGGCTCGCAGGTCTGGTGCGATCCCGGGATGTGGGCGCGCTCGCCGACCTGCGTCGGCCACAAGCCAACACCGTGCCGCGGCTATTAGCGGGGAACCTCGCGTACGGAGACCCGGCTGGCATCGTCGTATTCGAGCGCGTCGCTTTCTATTTCGCCCGCTTCCATGCAGGCCGTAGTGAGCCGCACATCGGCTGGGGGAATCTCGGCCGAGCCATGCGGAACATCGGCGGGAAGAACGCCAAAGGGCCCGACAACGACGGCTGCGTACGGCTTATCAACCAGATTCTGGTCTCCCGGCAACCCCCATGGAAACGGGTGCAGCACGCGATCGACCAGCTCAGAGCCGATAACGCGCGACCTCCCTCCTGGCAACAGCTCGCCACCGATCTACGCCGATGGACCGATCCGGCACGGAGCGCCCAGCACGACTGGGCGCACGACTTCTACCTCCCGCCCAAAACACGGAGATAGCCATGGAAGATCAGTACCTTTCACTCCACGCGATCATCACGTTCGCCGGCGTGCTTTTGAACCGGGACGAGAACAACCTCCCCAAAGACCTGGTCTACGGAAGCGAAGTCCGCACCAGGGTCTCGGCCCAGTGCTGGCGGCGCGCCGAGCGAATCTACTTGCGGGACCGTGCCAATGAAGGCATCGGCCCGCTAGCCGGACACTCCTTCGGCATCCGAACCCGCGAATGGGGAGTGAAGACCGCACGAGAGCTCGGCATCCTCGGCTGGGAACCTGAACAGGCCATCGAGATGGCCAGAGCCGTCCTATCCTCCTGCGGGCTCAAGTTCGGCGAGGAGGACAAGAGACCAGAACTCACCAAAGTCGCGGTCTTCGCACCCTCGGACGCCGCCGTACGGCTGGCCACCATCATTCACGAGCACTCCGCTGCGCTGAACCCATGGCTGGTCACCGAAAGGGAAGCCCGTAAGCAAGAAGCAGCCAAGAAGGGGAAGGGCGCCCGCCGAACCCGCGCCGCCAAAGCACCAGCGGACGAGCAGCCCGCTGAACCGGCCTCTCCCGACACTGCGACCGCTACCGACGACGGTCAGGTGGAGAAGAACCCGCTGCCGAAGGAGATTCGGACCCAGGTGGTCGCGGCTCTCGCTCCGGCGGACGCGATCGACATCGCGTTGTTCGGCCGGATGCTCGCCGAGATCGCCGAATCGCCGAATGTGGACGGAGCCGTGCAGTCCAGTCACGCCTTCACTGTGGAGGCGGGCGTCACCGATGAGGACTTCTTCACGGCTGTCGACGACGAAAAAGACCAGCGCAAGAGGTACGCCCTCGATGCCATCGACGCGAGCTTCGGTGACGACAGCGGCGCGGCCATCACCGGATACCAGAGCCTGACCTCCGGAACCTTCTATCGGAACACCGTGCTGGACCGCGAACAACTCCGCCGTAACCTCCGCAACGGTGGCCTTCCCGCGCCGGACGTCGAAGCCGCCGCAGTAGCCGCCGAACTGGCCTTCACCGAGGCCTTCTGCCACGCCGTCCCCACCGCGAAGAAGACAACCACCGGGGCCCCCGGAGTCTTGCCCAAGCTGGTCCTGGCCGTCAGCGGCTCCCGCCCGATCAACTACGCCTCCACCTTCGAGCGCGTGCTGACTGTCACCGACGGCGAAGCGGTGAGCACACAAGCCGTACGGCGACTCATCCGCCAGCACCACCTCGCCTCACGGAAATTGCCAGGCCTCAGCCGCGGCGCCGTCTTCACCTACGATCTCGACATCGCCGACCTTCTCGCCAAACTCAGCGCCGAGAACGCGCTCAGCGTCACCGAAGTGAACTCTCCCGACGACCTTGTCCAAGGCGGGCGGGCATGACCTCAACCCTGCTTATCCGATTGGCCGGCCCTCTGCAGGCATGGGGCACCGCGTCCCGGTTCCTCCACCGCGACACCGACCCTGAACGCCCAACCAAAAGCGGCGTCATCGGCATGCTCGCGGCCGCTGATGGCCACCACCGCGACGAACATGACACCGACTACTCCGACGCACTACCGCTCACGACACTCGCGAGACTGCGCTTCGCCGTACGAGCAGACCGGCCGGGCGTGCTCATCCGCGACTACCACAGCGTGGGGGGCGGCCGTTTCCCAATCCGTCCCCGGGACTTGATCCTCGACCCCAAACGAGCCGAAGCCTCCGACCGGGTGGCCACGGTCAGCACAACAGGAACCTTCGGCACCGTCGAACTCCAATCCTGGTACGGCGCACCGAAAGGGATCCACCGAGATGGCTCCGGTCACCTCCAGGCGGGTGTCACGATCAACCGCACACCCCTGATCACCACCCGCTGGTACCTCTCGGACGCCGCATTCGTTGCAGCCGTCGAGTCCAGCAACCGTACACTCCTCGAACGACTCGCGGACCGGCTCGATTACCCCAGGCGAGTGCTATGGCTCGGCCGTAAGAACTGCCCCCCCGCTGAACGACTGAACCACGGCGTCCACGACGGCAACCTCGAATCGGTGCTGGCCCGCACAGCACTGCTCCCCAACGCAACCGAGATAGCGCCCTACTACTGGATCGAATGCGATCCTGACGAGCATGACGCGGTCGCGGTGATGGACCAACCCGTCTCCTACACCTCCCGCAACCGTGCCCACGTTCAGCGGTGGGAACGCCGCCAGCGCATCCCGCTGACGGCACCCACCATCACATGGGAGTCCGAGTGACCGCCGTCTTCATCACCTGCCACAGCATCCTCGAACTAGACGCTCGTCACCCCCTCACCGCCCGGGTCCTCCTGGATGCACAGGCAATGCACCGGCTCATCATGAGCGGCTTCTATGGCTGGCTAGAAAACGGATCCAACGACGCGCGCGCCCAACTGCAAGTCCTGTACACCGCGAACGCCGACCTCAAGGCGGGCAAGCTCACCGTGGTCGTGCAATCCAGGGTGCAGCCAGACTGGTCAAAAATTCCCTCGGCAGCCTTGGCCGAGTCACCAGCCGCCCTACTCATCGACCAGAAGATCGAAACCGGGCAGCAATACCGCTTCCGAGCAGTGGTCAACCCCACCCGAATGAGCGACCGCCACCAACGGCCCGGCACCGAACCCCGTCCAGACGGCAAGAGGGAACTGAAGCGTCTCGCGGACACAACCCCCGACCATGCCCGCCGCTGGTTCGCCGAACGCCTCCAACCCCCCGGTGAGCCCGCTGTCAACGACCGGGGCGTACGCAGGATCGGCGCCTACGCCGATCCTGCCGGACTCGCTGCCCGCATCCTCCCCAAAATCACGAACGTCCCAGACAAACCAAGCATGCGCATTGGCCGTGCAGAAATCCGCGGCCAATTCACCATCACCGACCCCGACGTCTTCGTCAACGTCCTCACCACAGGCCTCGGCCACGCCCGCGCCTACGGCTGCGGACTCATCTTGATCAAGCCCGTCGCAAGGTCCGACTAAGGCGGTTAAGTTACGGATGGTCTGCCCCTCGGGGCTGGCACTCCTGCGTCGAATTCGTTGCTTCATGCGAGGAGCGCTTCAACGGTCTCACCCATGCTGCCGCGCCTCCCCGCGCACGCGGGGATAGTCCCGAGCCTGGCGTGTTCTTCTTCACCACGGATGGGTGCAGCTTCCCGCGCACGCGGGGATGGTCCCGGCTGGAAGCTGAGGTATAGCTGCGCGAGGTGGTGCTCCCCGCGGACGCGGGGATGGTCCCACCGGGTCGATCGGTGTGGAACTGTGCGACCTGTGCTCCCCGCTCACGCGGGGATGGTCCCTTCATGCGGTACAACAACCTCCCGGCGGCCTCGTGCTCCCCGCGCACGCGGGATGACCCCTGGTCCGTGCCGTATACCAGGACCGGCTTACTGTGCTTCCCGCACACGCGGGAATGGTCCCCCGAGGCGTCAGGGTGAGCCTCGGGCCGCCAAGTTGCTCCCCGCGCACGCGGGGATGGTCCCGCCGGGTCCATGAGCGGCTCGAACACGTTTCGGTGCTCCCCGCGCACGCGGGGATCCCCGATTAACCCCGTACTTCATACGGACGTCCTCGTGCTCCCCGCGCACGCGGGGATGGTCCCGAGGTCACCTGGCTGTCCTGGCCACGCACGGGTGCTCCCCGCGCACACGGGGATGGCCCTGCCGGGTCGTACAACGTCGGAGGCGCGTCCTCGTGCTCCCCGCGTACGCGGGGATGGTCCCAAGCGGGCGGAGATGTGGTTCGCCGGCCGGTCGTGCTCCCTGCACGCGGGGATGGTCCCCCGGTCCTACTTGAGCGCGTCGCCGTCGCGATGTGCTCCCCGCGCACGCGGGGATGGTCCCCTGCTCGCCCGCATCTTCGCCAAGCTCGACGGGTGCTCCCCGCGCACGCGGGAATGGTCCCCATCCCGGCCAGGCCGCGCGGTCCGCGCCGTCGTGCTCCCCGCGCACGCGGGGATGGCCCCAGCCAGCTCAGCAGCGCGAAGTCGTGGGCGTCGTGCTCCCCGCGCACGCGGGGATGGTCCCCTGCTCGCGGACTTGGGCGTTCAGGCCCCGGAGTGCTCCCCGCACACGCGGGGATGGTCCCGCGACGAAGCCCGACATGCGGGTCGCGCTCCTGTGCTCCCGGCGCACGCGGGGATGGTCCCGGAAAGGGACGCAAGGCAGCATGAGCTACCCCGTGCTCCCCGCGCACGCGGGGATGGTCCCGACGGGGTGCCGCTCACCGATGTGAAGGCGTCGTGTTCCCCACGCACGTGGGGATGGTCCCCCCACGATCGTGCAGGCTATGGAGACCGGCCTGTGCTCCCCGCGCACGCGGGGATGGTCCCGGCGGCAGCATCAAGGCCGCGATCCTCGGCCTGTGCTCCCCGCGTACGCGGGGATGGTCCCAGACTCGACTGGGTGATCGTGGGCGGTGAGTCGTGCTCCTCGCGCACGCGGGGATGGTCCCGCGCAGGTCGCGGCGACGTTCTCCAGCGCGGCGTGCTCCCCGCGCACGCGGGGATGGTCCCACGATCTTGGAAGGCAAGGAAGTTCCTCCGAAGTGCTCCCCGCGCACGCGGGGATGGTCCCATTCAGCGTCGTATCCTGTGCGCCCTCCTCCTGTGCTCCCCGCGCACGCGGGGATGGTCCCCGGAACGGGAACCCGATCTGCTTCATCTTCAGGTGCTCCCGCGCACGCGGGGATGATCCCGTCGTACCGGTCGAGTCGGGCGGTGAGACGGTGTGCTCCCCGCGCACGCGGGGATGGTCCGATCCATTTCTCTGAGCTTGAGCCGGTCGTGCCGTGCTCCCCGCGCACGCGGGGATGGTCCCTTGACAAGGTGGCAAGGTGTGCCGGACAGTGCGTGCTCCCCGCGCACGCGGGGATGGTCCCACACCCTCACGGTCGTCGTGTCTCATAGCGTCGTGCTCCCCGCGCACGCGGGGATGGTCCCTTGACAAGGTGGCAAGGTGTGCCGGACAGTGCGTGCTCCCCGCGCACGCGGGGATGGTCCCACAC
>NZ_JBGCBZ010000025.1:0-100013 GCF_041262585.1 Planotetraspora sp. GP83
CGAGCTGGCCGACCTGGACACGCCGCGTGAACTGTTCCGCCTCATCTGACCCCCGCCGGGGGGGGGGGGGGGGGGGGGGGGGGGGGGGGGGGGCGGGGCCCCCCCCCCCCCCCCCCCCCCCCCCCCCCCGGTGCGCGGGTCAGGCCGCGTCCTGTGCGTCGGCGGTGTCGCCGGTGAGGGTGGGGTCGACCAGCAGGGCGGACCCGGCCATCACGTGCGCGGCGGCCTGCGCCTGGCGGAGCGTGGTCGAGGTCTTGCCGACGATGTCCTTGAGGTGGTCAATGCGGGCCTTGCAGGCGCCGACGCCGCCCGGCGCGGCGGCCAGGACGCCGGCCAGCTCGGCCGGGTCCATCTTCGCGATTTCCTCCAGGAGCGTGCCGAACACCGCCAGCCGGTCGAACTTGCCGAGCAGCTGGCGCCGCTCGTTGGCGATGCGCTCGCGCTCGGCGTCGGGCAGTTCGGCTGGGACGAACAGGCCCTCCTGGCGGTTGGTCCCGGCCACGTGGACGGCCCGCTCGTCGGCCAGTACGAAGAACGTGCCCTGGCTGGCGTGCTCCTCCTCGGCCCTCCGGCACACCTGGGCGAACGCCTCGGCGTCGCGGATGGTGGGGAACTCTCCGCGGGAGAAGCGGGCGAGGAACCGGTTCTGGTTGTCGGCGTGGAGCTTGGCGACGTACCAGGCGAGGCCGACCGGCAGGTGGCCCTTGAGGAGGGCGTCCTTCATCGGGTCGGTCAGCTTGAGCAGGTCCAGCCGCAGCTCGACGAAGTTGAGGGACTTGCCGGTGGTCTTCGCGACCTGCTCCATGCTGTAGCCGAGCTCCATCAGCTTGCGGAACGCGGCGCCCTCCTCCATGGGGGTCATGTCGACGCGGCCGACGTTCTCGGCGACCTGCTTGGCGAACGTCTCGGGGTCGTCCTCGCCGACGCCGTGGGTGACCTGGCAGGCCATCTCGGTGACGCCGGCGAGCTGGCAGGCGCGCCAGCGCCGCTCCCCGGCGATGATCTTGTAGCGGCGGGTGGAGGGGATGTAGCGGACGCTGATCGGCTGGAGGAGGCCGATCAGGCGGATCGAGTCGGCCAGCTCGTTCAGCGCTTCGGGGTCGAAGTGCTGGCGGGGCTGGTCTTCGTCCCGGTCGATGCGGTCGATCGGGACCATCTTGAGGGCGGTGCGGATGCCGTGCTCGGTGGCGGTGGCGGTCATGGGTGGTGTCCCTTCCTCTCGGTTTCTATATCAAAATCATATTTAACGGTGTCAAAGATAGCAATCATTTTGCGAGGGGAAAGCCCCGGGGTGCGCGGCCCCGGGGCCCCTGCGGGGCGGTCAGACCAGCCCGCCCTGCACCGCGTACCAGCGGCCCCGCTGGAAGGTGAACTCGTCGTGCTGGCCGTTGTCGATGATCTCGACGCCCTCCGCCTCGGTGGAGAACCCGTCGTCCGTGCGGACCGCCACCGCGCTGCACGAGACGAGGCTGCCGCCCCGGATCTCTGCCTTGGCGGGCGCCATGACGTAGCCCACGTAGAACCCCTTCGCGGCGTCGGCGGCGCGGGCGCGGCGGGCGTCCTTCCACTTGGAGGGAGTGAACCACTTGCCGTAGATCCGGCCGTTCTCGTCGAGCAGCGCGAAGTACGGCCCCCACTCGCCGTGCCGCAGGACCGCCGACACCAGGCGGCCGGCCGTGTCGAACAACGCCGGGAAGAGCGCCTTCCCGCCGGCCTCCTCGATCGACGCCTGCAGGCGCAGCTCCGCCGCGGTCAGGCCCCACGCCCACTGGGACAGTGCCCCGTCCGTGTCGCACCTGTCGAACGACTGCAGCGCCTTGACGTCCTCGGCGGTGGCCTGCTCGCGAAGCTCGGCGGCCCGGCCGGCGGCGGTGGCGGTGGTGGTGGTGGCCATGGTGCCCTCCCTGGTAGTGGTAACCAAACTGATATCAAAATCATATGAAACGGCGATCTTGATAGGAATGGTTTTGCGGGGTGTTTTTGCAGCTCAGGGCCGGTTTTACGCCGGGGTGGGGCAGCTACTCGTAGCGGTTGTCCCACAGGACGGTCAGGCGCCACCGGGCCGGTCCCACCGGCGCCGGGTCGGCGGTGACCTCGGCGTGCCGCAGGTCGTCCTGGTAGTCGTGGTTGATCCACGCCAGCACCCGCAGCTCGGCCTCCTGGGCGCTGCCGGCGTCGATCGAGTAGAACGACCGGCGTGGGCCGTAGTCGGAGTCGCCTTCGTCCCCGTGCTTGTCGGCGTTCCACCGGTTGGGCGGCACCTCCGGGAGGAGGGAAGAGAAGCTTGTCGGCATGTCTGTCCGTGTCCTTTCCAGTCGGTTGCTGTGCCTGGGGGTGGGGTGGGCGGCCGCGCCCGTGGGCCGCCCACCCGCGCCCCAGAGGTCACCAGGCGGTGGCCAGCAGGCTCGTCACCTGGGCGTTGACCAGCTTGAACGCCTCGCGGGTGCTGTCGAGGCTGCCGCCCAGCAGTTCCTCGTGCTCGGCCATCGAGCGCTGCATCGCCTTGAACCGCTTGACCAGGCCCTCGACCTTGGCCTCGGACGCGCCGTCGCGGCGGGCGGTCGCGATGTCGACGACCAGGTCCTCCAGCTCCTCCCGCGTCTTGGTGGTGATGGCGGTGACGACCATCTCCCGCATCTCCTCCTGGTCCGGTAGCGGCACCCGGGCCAGGTGGCTGCCGTTGCCGAGGCGGGACACCAGCTCCCGCAGGGCGGCCAGCGGCGCCTCGTGCGCGCGGTGCACGAAGTACACGCCGCCGCTGGTGCGGACCTTCACCGCGTTCAGGCCCTCCACGTAGGTGCGGAGCACCGACCTCAGGCGGTCGCTGGTGTAGTAGGTGCAGGCCCGCAGGTACATCTGCTTGGCCTCATCCAGCGTGTTCCGCACCTTCATCTGCTCGCTCTCCGACAGCTGGGCGATCGCCGCCTCGTCGGGGTGGATCTGCAGGACGCCCACGCCGGGGGTGCCGCTGCCCAGCGGGTCCCGCCAGAACACGATCTCGGCCATCTTCGGGTCGTACGACAGCTCGGCCGCGCCTTCGTCGCGGACCTCCCGCACCAGGTGCCGCACCAGCTTGAGGTTGTCTCGCGACACGTTCCGCATCATCAGCGTGACCTCGGTGACCTTCTCGTCGCCGCGGCGGCGCCGTCGCGGGCGGGGCCCGGCGTCAGCGTCGGGGGTGGCGGTGAGCTGGTAGGTGGCGCGGACACCGCGCGGGCCGGTGATCTGCTCGAACGCGTCGACCTGCCGGATCGGGGGCGGGAGGAACGTGTCGTCCAGGCCCAGCTCGGTGAACCACAGGTGCAGCCGGTCCCGCGTGACCTCCGTCTCGAACACGCTGTAGAGGACGAGGTGCCCGAGGATGGGCGCGCCGGACTGCTCCATCGCGGCGGCGTATGCGGCGAACCCGGCCAGGGTCTCCATCGCGCCGCCCTGCTCGCCCTGCTCGCCCTGCACGGCCTGGGCGGCCCGGTCGGGTGCGGTGGGGGTAGGGATGCTCATCGTGGTGCCTGCCCTTCTCTGGTGGCGAAACGTGCGTTGTGTGTGGGGGTCAGTGGGCGCCGCGCCGAGTGCCCGCGTCGAGGTCGCGCCGCCAGGCGCGCTGCTCGCGGCGCTTGTTGATGCGCACCCACCGGCGCCGGTTGCGGCGGCTGCCGAGGATCAGCGGGTCGTGGCCCGCGCAGCAGACCAGGATGTCCCGCGCGGTGCCGAGCATCTTGGCGTTCATGGCCTCTCCCTAACTCGAAATTCTATATCTAAATCATATCTAACTGTCGTTTTGGTAGTACAGGGGTTTGGTGGTGTTGACCTGGGAAAATGCCGCCGTGGCCGCCCGTGGGCGGCCACGGCGGGGGTCAGATGAGGCGGAACAGTTCACGCGGCGTGTCCAGGTCGGCCAGCTCGTCCACCGTCCGGACGTTGTCGCACAGCTCCTCCAGCGTCCGGCTGGGCCGCGCCTGCACCGTCACCCCGTACAGGCGGTAGCCGATCGCCGCCTTACGCTGCCGCCACCCGTCCGCCCACTCCGGTTCCACCCGGCACAGCCCGTCGGTGATGAGGACGACGTCGCCGTGCCGCAGGTCGTCGCGGTCCCACGACTCGTCCAAGATGGTCGACGCCAGGTCCAGCGGCTCCTGGAACGACGTGCCCCCGTCGAAGAAGTGCGACCCGAACTCCAGCACGTCGGCGATCGGACCGCGGCCCCGCTCGAAGTGGAAGTCCCTCACTTGGCCTGCGCTGGAGAACAAGACGCCCACGAAGTGCCGCCTCGCCTGCCGCGCCTGGTCCAGCAGGGCCAGCGCGCAGGCTTTCGCCCACGCCTCCCGGGAGATGCCGTTCTCCTCGTGCAGCATCGACCCCGAGCAGTCCACCAGGCAGATGATGGGGCCCTGCCCGGCGGGGGCGTCGCCCCGCGTGTTGTACACCATCAGGCGGCGCTCGGCGAGGCGGGCGGCGAAGTCGGCCCGTAGGCCCGGGTCGGCGAGCGCGGCCAGCTCGCCCGGCACCAGCCGCGGCACCTCGTCGCCGAGGGTGACGCCGACGAGCTCCCCGCGGGCGTGGTCGACCTTGCGGGCGCGTTCCCCGGTGGCCATCTGCCGGAACCGGCCGATCAGGTCCACGTACTTGGCCAGGCGGTGCCTCGTCAGGGCCTCGGCCAGCTGGGCACGTTCGGCGAAGCTCATGTGCTGTAGTTCCCCGGGCCCGAGGCCCCAGGCGGCGACGGCGGCCAGCTCGGTCTCGGCGGCGTCGGCGGCCTGCTTGGCGGCGGCCCGGGCGGCCTGCCGTAGGGCGGGCGCGGCCTGCGCGAACGCCTGCGCCTCCTGCTGGCCCGCCTGCTGGGCGGCGTCGGCGGCGGCCTGGGCGGTGGTGAGCGCCTGCTCCAGCCGGTCGGCCGCCTCACCCGCCGCACCCTCACCGTTACCGTCGCCCTGGGCGTCGCCGTCGCCGGCGGCCTGCGCGGCGGCTTGAGCGTCCTCGAGCGCCTGCCGCAACTGCTCGGCCGCCTGGGCGGCCTGCTCGCGGGCCTCCTGCGCTGCCTGCGCGGCCTGGGCCGCCTGCTTGGAACGCTCCAGCATGCCGCGCAGCTCCTTGCTTTGCGCGAGGACGGCCATCGCCGCGGTGTAGGGATCGCCGACGCTGAGGCGGCGCAGCTCCGTGAAGGCGGGCGCGTCACGCAGGGCCCGCACCACCTCGTGGTTGACGTGGCGGGACGGGTCGACCCGGTCGCGGTCGCGCAGGCGCGGCGTGGCCTTGAACGCCGCCGTCCAGGTGTCCCGCACCAGGTCGCCGGTGTGGTCGAAGTTGTCGTTCAGGCTGTCGGCTAGGTCCCGCAGGGCGGTGGCCTGCTCCCAGGTGTCGGCCCAGGTCATCGCGTCGAGCTTGTCGTGCTCGACGACCAGCGTGTGCAGGGCGGCGGGGGCCGGGGTGGGGGTGGCGGCCAGGCCGAGCCACTGCCCGGCCCTGGCCGTGAGGTCCTTCAACCTGCCGGTCAGGCTCATTCGGTTCCTCCGGTCTCATCGGGGGTGATGGGGTGGACGTGGGACAGCCCGCTGCAGGACGGCGGGCTGTCCTCCATCAGCTCATCTGGATCATGGACTTGGCGACGCTCGCGTCGACGCCTAGCGCGTCCACCATGACCCGCGCCTGGATCTGCCGCACCCGGTCCAGCGTGTCGTCCACGGCGGCGGTCGAGCGGCCCTCCGCCTTCGACTTGGCGGCCAGCCCCTGCAGTTCCTTGGCGGCCTTGGCGAGCTTCTGCGATGCCTCGGCGGCCCACTTGGCCAGGTCCTCGGTGTTGGTGCCCTTGAGGGCGTCGAGTTCGGCGTTCATGCCTTCGACCCCGTCGAGGATGTCCAGGGCCTTGCTGGCGTCGGGGTTGACGACCTCCAGCACCTCCTTTTCGACGGTGCGCCGCTCGGCCGGGTCGGTCCACAGCACGTGCGACAGGATGTCCAGGTCGTTGACGCTGATCTGGTCGCGGCCATCGAGCCAGGCGCAGGCCTGCAGGAGCCGCACCGACTGCCGCCACCTGCGGTCGGAGGCGACGACGCCGGCGTGGCGGAGCGCCGACCGGAGCGTCACCATGCCGTCCACCACCTGGTCGGGGATGCCCACCGCGGGGACGTGCGTGTTGACGGCGGCGACCAGGTCGGACAGCAGGATCCGGGTGCGGGGCCCGGCCGGGGCGGCGCCCTGGCGCAGCAGCCACGCGAAGTTCGTCGGGTCGTCCAGGTAGCCGACCTCGACCCGCACCAGTAGCCGGTCGTACACGGCGGCCGACTCCCCGGCGCGGGGCAACTCGTTGCTCGCGGTGATTGCGGAGATCAGCGGGCAGCTGATCGGCTGGCCGCCCGACTCGGGGTGGTAAAGCCTTTCGTTGAGGAACGCGAGCAGGGCGTCCAGCGCGCCGGGGCCGCACTTGAAGATCTCGTCGATGAACGCGATGTCCGCGCGGGTGGCGCGGCCGTCCCACACCTGCTCGTAGCGGCCCTTGACGAGGGCGGCCACGTCGATCGGGCCGAACATCTGCGTCGGGGCGGTGAAGGCGTTCAGCTGCGTCTCCCACTGCGTCGCCCCGTCGATGCGGTCGGTCAGGTCGCGGGCGAGCTCGGACTTGGCCGAGCCGGGCGGGCCGATCAGCAGGCTGTGCTGGCGGGCGAGCATCGCGGCGATGATCGCGCGGATGACGGTGCCGCGTTCGCGGAAGCGGGCGTTCATCTCGTCCACGATCTGCCGCAGGCGGGCGGAGGTCACCGAGCCGTCGCCGGGGTCGGCGGGCGTGGCTGCGGCCGGGTGTGCGGTGGTGGTGGTCAAGGTCCCCTCCCTCTCCAAGTTCATATCTTAAACATATAAAAATGTGTCGCTGATATCAATCGAGTTGCTGGAAAAGACGGCGATCGCACGGTAGAGCCCAGGTCGGCCAGGTCGGCGGTCCCGCCGGCTCGGAGATTTCCCGCGTTCCCGTCCAATTCGGGACGCACGCCGGGGCGAGCCGTGGCAGACTATGACCAATTGCGTTTCGCCTAGACAGCGACAGTCAGTGGTCAGCTGGGCGGAGCGCCGCTTTACCCTCAAGGAAGCTTCCGCAGACATCCCCCTGCGGAGCAGGTCTCTCCTGGTGAGACCGCCTGATGGCTATCGCGGGCGGCCCGTGTGCGACGGGCTGGCCGCCAACGAGGGTCGTCGGTTGCCGCCGACGACTCCGACAACTGAATAAACCGCTGCGTTCATGCGCTGCGCCTACGCGCGGGTTACCAGGAGACCCGCACTACCACCGTAGGTGCTTCGTGTGGGCGCTTTTTCGTTTTCACGGATAGGAGAATGCGCTGAATGACCGGCGAAGAACCCCCGCCAGCCGGGGCTGAGGAAACAAGCGAAACCCTCGCGGTCGAGATGACGAGGGAGGGCGGCCGGACGGTCCGGGAAGCCATCAGCAACACGTCCAAGACCGTCCGGCTGTGTGCGGTGTTCCTGTTCGCAGCAGGTTCACTCGCCCTGTACCACTCGGCGACGTCCTCTTCGCAGGAGGACTCGCCGCAGTGCCGCATCGACGTCGTCCTCCCCGCACCCGCCAAGGCTGGAGGTGAACAGCACGCGTAGCTGACAAAAAACAACTGTACGCCTTTCAGGCGTAGTACGGCCCCGGCTTTCGCGGAAGCCGGGGCCTCGGCACGCTCACCGCCCCGGCGGCGGCCACCAGGGCGGCCTCCGCGGCCTCGTCCAGCGGCCCGGCCATGACCACGCTCGTGTCCGCGCGGGTAGCCAGCGCGATCGCCCGCCGCGCGGCGGCGAGGATCTCGGCGGTGCGGGCGGCGGCGCGGTCGGCCAGCTTGCGGGTCGTCCACGGCACGCGGGGCCGGCCCGCCTTGGTGACGCCCTCCCCGCGCGCCTGCGGCGTCGCGGCCAGGTGCGCGCGGACCAGCTCGTACAGCGCGGCCGCCAGCCTGGCGGCTGCGGGCTCGCCGGCCGCTTCGGCGCGGGCGGCGTCCAGCCCGGCGAGGATCTGCGCCATCGACAGGCGCTCGGTGAACGGCTGGCCCAGCCGCACCTCGGCACGCAGGTAGTCGGCGGCCAGGGCGGGCCGCAGCGCCGCCGCGAGCATCAGGTCCTCCAGGCTCGCCAAAACGCACAACGCGCACGACAGGCGCGACAGGCCCCAGGTGTAGCCGGCGTGCGGGCGCAGCCCCGACCGGCGGATCTGCGCCCACACCTCCGCCAGCGACCAGTCCCGGATCGGCAGCCAGCGGGTGATGGTGCGGTTGCGGGAGGAGCGGCCCTCGTCCACGGACAGGATCGGCTTGGCGGCCCGCCCCGGCGACTCCTGCCCGCGCAGCCCCAGGCAGTACAGCACCTCCACCGGGCGACCCGGCTCGACCACCCCGGACGCGCGCAGCTCGTCCACCGCCTGGGTGATCCACGTCATCGACGGGCCCGTCTTCTGGTCACTGGTGCACCAACGCGCGTTGTTGCCCATCCATTTGCGGCGTTGCCCGAGCAGCTGCTGCCACAGGCCCCCGCCCGGGCGGGACCGCGTGACGAACTCGAACCCGTACGCCGTGGCGTGCTCGCGGGCGGCGGCCTCTACCCCCGGCCACTCCACCGGCTCGCCCGAGTCCGTCACCCCCAGGTGGTTGTGCAGGACCACGACCCGCCCCCGGTAGCCCTGCTCCTCGATGAGCTTCGCGACGTAGGCCAGCATCGCCAGGGAGTCCTTACCGGCCGAGCTGCAGATGACGATCAGGTCGTACGCCCGGAGGTCCGGCACCGGCCCGTACAGGGCGACGGCCGGGCGGGGCGGCCGCACCGCCGGCAGGTCGAGCGCGGTCTGCGTGCCACCCGGTCTCCCTGGCGGACGGCCAGGGCGCGGCGGACCCTCGGGATGACCGGGAGGGGAAAAGACCCGCACCCTACGCCGGACAGGCGGCGCAGGACTTCCCACACGACCAGGTGTGGGGCTTGGGCGCCCTGCCCCTCCCACGGTCATCGCCCGCACTGCGACTGCCACCACACCTCCACCGGTAGCGGCCCCTCGCACGTCACCTGGTAGTTCGGGTCGGCGAGGCGGGCCTGGTAGGTGGAGCCCGCCCACTCGCCCGGCCGGATCGACCAGATCAGGTGCCCGTACGCGCACAGCACCGTCACCCCGCCGCCGGGCCGGGCCCGCACAACCGGGCGGCCGGTGTGCGGGTGCCACTCGCCGGGATCGCTCAGGAGCGCCAGTTGCATCAGTCCCACGTCCAGTCCAAGCCGTAGCTGTGCCGTGCGTGGCAGTAGCAGGTGAAGCAGGACCTGCCGTGCCTCCCGCGGCTGGCCAGGTGCTCGGCCACGCCCAGCTCCCACGCGGGCGGGCCCTGCTCGGCCGCTGCCAGCAGTTCCGCGATGTCGGGGCCCAGCACGAGGACGTCCAGGGTCAGCTGCATCAGGCCCCCTCGGGGGCGGGGCCGGACGTCGCCGAGGCGGACCGGGCCGGGCCGGGCAGCGTCTCCCAATACAGGGAGTAGGACTCCTCGCCGGAGCGGGCCGCGAAGTACACCCGCACCGCCTCGGTGTCGTCGGTCGGCGGCTCGGCGGGCACGTTCGGGTTGTGGTCGGCCACCAGGTGCCAGGTCTTTCGGACCTCGCCGGCCAGGTGCGCGATGCCGTCCTGCTCGCTGGCGTGGACGGTGATCTCGCCGGTGTTGCGGCAGTCGTCGTCGTGGTGCAGCACCCACACCGTCACCTCCGACAGGGCGGCCACCAGCGGCGCCGGGATCACGACCCGCTGCAGGGCGTACGTCTCGCGCCCCGCCATGGCGCGGAAGAACACGCCGATCGCCTGCCGGTCCTCCTGCGGCGGGTCGGCCGGGAGCGACGGGTCGCCCAGGTCGGCCACCCGGTACCACGCCTCCCGCACCTCGATCGCGAGGCAGGCCACCGCCCGCTCCTCGCTGGGGTGCAGGGTGAGGCTCCCGCCGGGCTCGCCGCCGGTGTCCAGCCGCAGCGCCCACATCACCACGTCACCGGGGCTGGTCGCGAGCGGGACGTCCGGCAGGCGCACCGTGTACCGGTCGCCGTCGTCGCGGTGCTGCTCCCAGCCGGCGTCCTTGAGCACGTCGTGGTCGACGCCGAACGCGAGGGCGTCGAACAGCAACCGCTCGATCTCGTCGACCTCGAGTTGGGTCAGCCGCCACGCGATGTCGTGGTCGTCGGCGTCCCACACCACCTCGCCGGGCTCGCCGATGGTGAGCAGGGTGACCGGCACGCTCCCGCGGGGGATGCACTCGGCGACGTCGACCGTGGCGGTGGCCGCGTCCGGGAAGTGCTGCCGCAGCAGATGCGCGACGCGGACGGTGCAGCGGCGCAGGTGCTCGGCGCGGGCGGCGTCGGCGGCCTGCCACGCCTGGTGGACGTAGCCGGCGATCTGCTCATCCGTCACGGGTGAGGTGGTCACGGCGGTCACTGGGGCTGCCCCTTCCCGGTGCAGGTGTCGCAGCGCAGCCCGTCCGGGGTGCGCGCCCAGGTGGCGGGGGCCGACTGGTCCGCCTCCTCCTGCGTGTCGCGGTGCTTGGGGGCGGTGCGGCCGCAGCCGCCGCACGCGGCGACCCGGCACGACGTGGTGTGCCACTGGGCGACGTGCGGGACGCCGGTCTCGCCGGTGAGCTGCTTGGCCTGGTCGTTGGCGGCGTGGCCGTAGCCGAAGTGCAGCGGCTCCCCGTCGGGGCCGGTCACCGGCTGGTCACCCGGGCCGATGATCATCTTGCACTGCCCGGTGCCGCCGACGGCCTTGGCGATCTCCTCGGCGATCTTCGCGGCCAATTCGGTGCGCGCGGCCGGGGCGTCCATCGCGTTGTACTGGTTGACCAGCGGGGCCAGGTCGTCGACCGCGTCCTCCAGCAGGGCGAACAGCTCGTCGGGCGTGATCGGGTCGGCGGGGTACACGTACGGCATGAGGTGTCCCTTTCTGGGGGCTCGTAGCGGATCAGTGGGCGGCGCCGACGGGGCGATCCCCGTCGAACTCCTGCTGCATGAGGTCGTAGGCGCGGGCCGACAGCGTGATCTGCCGCTCGCTGAGGGTGTCATCGCCGAGGGCGTTGCCGTGGACGGCTTCGGCCGCCGTCCGGATCAGGCACTCCACCTCGTCGGCGGTGAACATCGACGTGAGCGGCCCCGCCGTGCGGGCGGCGTTCAGGTCCGCCATGAGCTCGGCGTGGCAGGCCAGCAGGCGCTCGAGGACGGCCCGCGCACGCTCGGGCCCGTCGACGGCATCCTCGGTGCGGAACTCCCGCAGCTGGATCACGGTCGTGGCCAGGCACGGCCCGCCGGGCATGTCGACCAGGACGATCAGGTCCTCCTGGTCGGCGTCGCTGGTGTCGACGGTGCCCATGCCGAGCAGCTGCGGCAGCGCGTCGCCGATGTGGTTCTGGGCGTCGAGCAGCAGGTTCTCCACGTCCCACTGGCCGGTCACGGAGTAGCAGTCGAGGTCGCAGGCGGCTTCCAGGCGCGCCCACACCTCGTCGGGCACGAGGGCGGTGGTGGTGGGGTCAGTCATCGCTGTGGTCTCCGTCCTCGGCGGGTGGGAGGACGCCGGCCATCCGGCACACCTCGATCGCGAACTCGTGCTGCACGTTGGGGCGGCCGTAGGCGGAGATGTGGTCGTCGTAGTCCTCCAGGTGGCCGCTGATGCCTCGCCACTGCTCGTCGGTGAGGTCGATGCCGTGGAACTCCCGCAGGTAGCTGGTGAACCACTTGCGGTCGAGGTAGTTCACGCCGATGTCGGCGGCGCGGGCGAGGTCGAGCAGGGCGCGGGTGGCGTTGCCGTCGTAGGCGGCGATCAGCTGGCCGATCAGGCGGTCGCGGGTGGCGGCCGGGTTGGCGCGGCCCTGCTCGCTGTCGTCGAACACGACCGTGCCTTGGATAGTGACCTGCACGGGCACGGTGCCGTCCGGCCGGAGCAGGTACGTGGCCGGGTCGTCCAGGTCGACCGACACCCGTACGGCGCCGCCCTGGTGGTGGAGGTACAGGAACGTCAGCACCCCGCCCACTTCGATGTAGGGCAGGGTGTCGTCGCTGGTGCGGGGCGCGAAGGTCGCGGACCGGTTGGCTTCGTCGCAGGCGCCGGCGGCGGGGAATCGGTAGGCGGGCTCGTGGGCGCTGCCCCGGCCGGTGCCGTAGCACTCGGCGACCACGTCGGCCATCTGCTCGGGCGTGGGGTAGGCGTCGAACGACTCCTGCATGGTCAGGGTGTCGCCGGTCTCGGCGTCCTGGATGTCGTAGCTGCGGCCGTCCTTGCCGCGCCAGGTGATCTCGATGATGTGGACACGGCGGCCGTGGACGGTGTGCTCACCGACGTTGCGTTCTGTGGTGATCAATGCTGGTGTCCCTTCACGGGTCGGGGTTGGCCGGGCGGGACGCCCGGCCGGGCGGCTGGTCAGTCGTCGGTGACGGTGACGCCGGGCCAGTAGACCGTCACGCCGTGGCCGGTGTTGTCGGTCTGGATGCGCTCGGCCAGGTCGAGCGCCTCCTGCAGGCCGAGCACCTGCGTGGCGGCGGCCATGAGGGCGGCGATCTGGGGCCAGCCGATCGCGGTGGCACCGAGGCAGGTGTCGTCGGCGATGACACCGCGGGCGGTGTACTCCTCGTGGATCTCGACGTCGTCTTCTGCGCGGGCGACGTTGAGCAGGTGGGCGAGCTGGTCGCGTCCGAGGGTGATGTCGCGCATGGTGTGGCCCCTTTCGCCGTAGTTGTTATATCTATATCATTTCTTTATATGGTCATGATATGTACTGGGTTATAGGTTTGTGACACGGGGTTACTCGCCGGTCAGGCCGCGCGCCTCGCGGATCTTCGCCGCGATCAGCTGCTTGGCCTCGGCGGCGGTCATCGACAGCGCGGCGACACCCTCCTGCTTGCTGAGCCGGCCCTCGACCTTGTCGTACGCCACGGTGCTGGTGCTCATCCGGCCGTCGAAGCGGTCCCGCTGCCGCGCCCATTCGACGGTGACCACGGGCAGGCCGCTGCCCGCCCAGTAGTGCGACCACGGGATGGTGACCGACTTCGGGTTGGCCCGGGTGACCTCGATCGCGTGCCCCATGTAGATCACGAAGTCGCCCTTGTCGAAGTCGGCCTTCGTCCAGAGCTTGACCCCGCGCTGCTCGGCGTCGGCCAGGACGCCCTTCCAGTAGGCGATCTCGTCGTCCAGCTGGGCGAGGTCGGTCTCACGGCGGGTCTTGTCGTCGCCGGTGAGCCACACCCGGCAGTGCGTGTACGTCTCACCTTTGGACAGCACCACGGCGCCGTCCGGCGGCCTCTCGTCGCCCCAGTAGGTGTGCTCGAACCCGTCGGCCAGCAGCTCGGCCAGGTCGCGGCGGTCCTTCTCCAGCCGGTCCAGGCGGCGGCGGGTGGTGCCGACGTCCTCGCGGTGCTCCTGGTAGCGGCCGGCGGCGGCGGCGCGGCCCGCCCAGTACCGGCCCTTGCCCAGCTCCTCGATGGCGCGGCCTTCCTGCCGGTGCGTCTGTTCGAGGAGCCGGCGGTGCCCGCGCTCGCTGTGGTGCCCGACGAGGATCGGCTGGCCGGGCGGGATCTGGCTCAGCCTGTCCCGGGCGCGTTCCCAACGGGCGTTCCCGGCGGCGGTGTTGCGCTCGGCGCGGGCGGCGAACCGGTCGGCCCGCGCCTCCGCCAGGTCGTTGCGTTCGCCCTCGGCGTCGGCGAACGACCGGCCCGACGTCACGTCGTCGACCTCCACGGCGACGGTGAACCCGGCCGCCTGCAGCGCCTGCACGGCCCGGTCGATGACCCACCGGTCGGCGGCCCGGTCGCGGGAGTTGCGGACATAGATGCCGACGTTGCGGGACCACCGCCACCCGGTGATGTTCCTGACGGCTTCCCACGCGCCGTCGCCCTTGCGGGAGCCGAGCAGGCGGGTGCCTTCGGTGCGGTCGTGGACGATGCGGAGGGTGCCGCGCGGCGCCGGGGCGTCCGCGGCGGGGGTCGTGCTCGTCACCTGTTCTCCTTCGGTGCGGGTGGTCAGTTCTGGACGCGGACGGCGACGGTGAACCCCGCCTGGCGCAGCGCGGCCGCCGCGGCGTCGATCTGGTCGTGGTCGGCGGTGCGTCCGCTGGACTTGGGGATCTCGATGCGGCCCTTGCGGCGGTTCAGGCGGAAGCCGTGCCACCGGGCGACGGACAGGACGCCGTCGCCTGGGGTGGTGCCGTCGATGCGGGTGCCGTCCGCCCGGGTGTGGATGATCCGCAGCAGCGGCTCCTCGGGGGCGAGCAGCCGGCGTACGGCGTCGGCCAGGTCGGCGGACGCGGCGTGCTCGGCGTCGCCGCCGGTGCCGTCCTCCACGGCGCGGTCCCAGGCGGCCAGCAGCGGGGCGAGGTCGTGCAGGCGGGCGCGGAGCTGCTCGAGTTCGGCGGCCTTGGCGGCCCACACCAGCGGGTCCGGCAGTACCCTGGTGGAGGGGTCGGCGACGTCGCCCCGCGCTGAGACGCAGGTGATGGTGACCGTGCCCGGGTCCAGCTCGATCGGGATGTCACGGGTGATGTCGATGTTCGGCTCGCATGATGCGAACAGGCCGGCGTAGTGCCTGGCGGACGCCACCCCACGGGCCCGCACGTCCAGGGTGATGATCGCGAGGACGTCGAACGTGTGGCCTGGCAGGTCGCGCGCTGATTCGGTCACAACCGGTGTCTCCTTCCATGTCGGGCGGTGGCCTGCGCGCTGGTAGCGCGCACGCCACCCCTTGCGGGTCAGATGGCGCGGGGAACGCCGGACGAGTCGTAGGCGACGCGGACGAGCAGGTCCGGGTGGTGGGCGTCCGGCCCGCCGTCCGCGCCGAGCCAGTTGACCTTGATGTAGGGGATGCCGTGGTCCGCCGTGTGGCCGCGGCCGAAGACGATCCCGACGGCCGTCATCCGGTGGGGGCCGCTTTCGATGGCGCGCCGCATGGCGACAAGGTCCTCGTCGTCGAAGACAGCGCGCGGGTCGGCCGCGTCCGGTGTAGCGGCGGTGCTGGTGGCGATCATGGTGGCCCTCTCCCTAACCAGATTTATATCTAAATCATATGTTAATACTTTACTGATATCAATCGTGATGTGGTGTTGGGCGCGGAGTTTTCCGAGGTCAGTCGGCCGAGGGGGCGAAGCCGGCCCGGTCGAACAGGTCCAGACGCTGCCGCAGCTCGCCCAGCCACCCGGCGTCCGGTTCGGCCGGGGGCAGCACCACGTCGGACAGGTCCAGGGGTTCCATGCCGTGCCCTACGGCGGACTTGAGCAGCAGCCCGGCCCGGTAGTCCGGGTGGCACACCTGCAGCATGTCCAGGGCGGCGCGGACGCCGAGCACGTCCCCGGACAGGGTGCAGGCGTGCCCGGCGAGGAACGCGGGCGGGGCGAGGAACACTTCCGGCACGCGGGCGGTGAACGCCATCCAGCGCTCAGCCCGCTCGGCGGCGTTGTCCCCGCTGATGGCGGCCACCGCGGTGTCACGCACGTAGAGCACGTGCAGGGCGAGTGCGAGGCGGGCGGCGTCGTCGCCGGGCAGATCGTCGCCGGTGTGGAAGCGGGACAGCAGGTCCAGCCCGTCACGGACGAGGCCTGCTGCCGCGCGGTCGGGGTCGGCTGCGATCCGGGCGGTCAGGGCGTCGCGGTGGCCGCGGACGACGCTCAGGCTGATGGTCACGGCGGTTGGTCCCTTCCGGTCAGGCGGTCGTCCGGGCGAGCTCGATCAGGTCGAACATTCCGAGGCGGTCCACGAGCGGGTCGAGCCAGCGGGCGTTCGGCTCGACGTCGGGCAGCTGCACGTAGGACATGTCGTAGCCGTCGGGCTTGAGGCACAGCATGTGCACCATCTGGTGGGCCGCGCGGTAGTCGGGCTGGCAGGTCAGCGCCCCGTACAGGGCGTCGAGCGCCCCGTCGAGGTTGCCCGCCAGGAAGTGGGCGTAGCCGGCGAGGAACGCGGCCGGAGCGGTGAACACCGGAGGGACGCTAGTGCCGAGGCGGGTCCACTGGACGGCGCGGCGGGCGGCGTTGTCCCGGCTGATCGACGCCCAGGCGGTGTCGCGGACGTACAGCACCTGCAGGGCGACGGTGAGCTGCGTGGCGTGCGGGTCGGGCAGCTCGCCGTCGCTGTGGAAGCGGTCCAGCAGGGCGCGGCCGTCGTTCACGACGGTGACGGCCAGGCCGTGCGGGTCCTCGCGCAGGCGCTCGGTCAGGGTGGCGCAGTGGTCGCGGAACAGGTCACGGCTGATCACGGACGGTCTCCTTGGGGTCAGGCGGTGGGCTGGGTCAGCTGGTAGGCGGTGGACAGGGCGGGGTCGCGCTGCCAGGCGACGAGGGCGCGGTGGGCGGGGTCGCTCGGCGCGAGGTCGCGCAGGCGCATCCAGTCGCCGTTGACGGTGTAGACGTCGGCCGACCACCGGCGGGTGAGCATGTAGGTGTCGGTGTCGCCCATGCGGGAGACGGTGACGTCGTCGCCCCCGTCCGGGGCGCGCAAGATGAACACGTAGGCGTGGTCGAGCGGGTCGAAGCCCAGGGCGGGGCCCGGGGTGGCGGCCGGTGCGGACATGGCGGTCCCCTTTCGTCGCGTGCGGTGCGGTCGGTGGGATGGGGTGGGATGGCCCGCGCGCCCGATGGGGGCAGGCGGGCGGCCGGGCCGGTCAGGCGACCCGGCAGGGGATACCGGCGTCGTTGAGGATGCGGGTGAACTCCTCGGCGTCGCCCTCGGGGATGTCGAGCGTGACGTCGCCCTCCGGGGCGATGACCAGGTACTTGACGGTGGCCATGCGGGGCCCTGCCTTCCTGTGAGCGGTGCAGTCGGTGAGGTGGGTGCCGGGTCAGGCGAACCGGAACTGGATGCCGTTGTCGGCGAGGATCGCCGCCAGCTTGGCCCGCCCGTCGTCGGGGACGCTCACGCGGACCTCGCGACCCTCCGCAGTGATCACGAAGGTGGTGCGGGCGAGTGTGCTGGTGGCGACCATGATTGGGCCCCTTTCCATAGCTGTTCTATATCATAATCATATGAAACTATCTAATCGATATCAATCGCCTTACGGGTTTGGGGGCGAAGTTTTTTCCAGGTCAGGCGGCGAACAGCTGCATCTGCAGGCCGCGCCTGTGGCGGTACCAGGCGTGCGTGCGGAGCGTCCCGCCGTCCTCCCCGGAGGGTAGGAACAGCAGCACCGTGTTGATGCTGGCGCCGACGCTCGCGAACGCGTCGCCGGGCAGGGGGGTCAGGTCGCCGTTGTTGTCCTTGATCATCTACCGGAACTCGGCGTATGGCCGGTCCGTGCGCCATTCCACGTACCGCGGCATGACGGCGACCAGTAGGGCGTCCTCCCCGAGGAACCCGATGGCGTGCCGCAGGTGGTCCAGCGCGTGGTGGAACGGCGGGTTCATCAGCACCCGATTGAACCCCTGCTCGTAGTCGTTCGGCTTGAGGCACTTCAAGAAGTCGCCCCGCACGATGCGGCGGGCGGGGACCCGCTCGGCGAGGACGGCGGCCCGGTGCTCGTCGAGCTCCACGCAGTCGACCACCGCGCCCCGGCCCATGGCGGGGCCGGCGATAGCGCCGGTCCCGGCGGACGGCTCCAGCACCGTCATGCCGGGCCGGATCGACGCGTGCTCCAGCAGCTGGTGCACCACCGGGGGCGGGCTGGGGAACCACCCCAGGTCCATGTTCGAGACGAATTCCCCGGCGAGGATCGCCTGGTTCAGCAGCTCCTCGATGTCGCGGCCGAACATGTGGGCGCGGGTGCGGCTGTCCCACTTGCCTCCGGCCTGCTTGAGGACCCGGTTGACCCGCTCGTACAGGCGCTTGCCCAGCTCGAACGGGATCTGGACGCGGTCGCCGGCGATGACGACCCGCTGGTCCCGCAGGACCTCCAGCACCTCCGATGGGATTCTCACGTCACAGCACCTCCTCCATGTTGATGAACGTCACGCCGACGCGGCCCGCGTCGGCGTGGTGGCACTGCAGGTACTCGTCGACCGCCAGGTGGGGCGGCGACCAGGAGCCGGACACCGACGAGACGGGGCAGCCGAAGCCGTCGAAGAACTCCACCCGCCAGTCGCCGACCGCCACCCGGCAGGCGGCGAACCCGGCGTAGTCGTCGCCGTCGTACAGCTCGACGCGGGCCAGGGCGACCCCGCCGGGGGCGCTGTGCGGAGACAGCAGGTCGGCGAGCCCCATGGGCACCAGCTGGCGTCCTTCGTCGCTCATGCCGCGTCCTGGATGTCGGCGACCTGCTCCAGGAACACCCCGGCGACCGGCTCGCCGGTGCCAGGCTCGGCGAGCAGGGCGTGATGCTTGCCGCTCTCGTAGCAGAACCGCAGGCCCTTGTACTCTGTGGCGTCGTCGCCGGTCTTGTCGCCGTCGCGCGTCACCAGGTTGACGATCTTGCCGTTCCAGTTCTGTGCGTCGCCGGGCTTGAACTGGCCGAATTCGAACCGCATGCGTGCCTCCGTGGCTCGTGGGGAACACCTATATCAAAATCGTAGATAGCGGTATCTTTGATATCAATCGAGGTGACGGTGTGGGTGTGCGGAATGCCCATCCCAGCGGTCACCGGCTAGCGGCTGCCCTGCCCGTCCTGCCCGTCCTTGATTTGCGAGTCGGGCAGCAGGACGTCGATCTTGCGCAGCTCCTCGCGGAGCGTCTGCTCCAGCCCCTCGTCCGTCATGCGATCACCTCCCGCCATTTCCTATCTTGATCATAGAAAACGGTCCATCTGATATCAATCGGTGTGGTGGTGTTGAGCAGGGAAAATACCCGCCGGGCTGGGTCCGCCCCCCGTCCCCTGGGTCAGCCGAACAGAGACGTCTGCTCGACTCGCGCCGGCTCCCGCCGGGGCTCGGGCGTCGCGGGCTCGGCGCGGACGACGGCCATCGCGTACCCGCCGCCGGGCGCCCTGCCCGGCACGTGCCGGGTGCCGGGCGGGGTGCGCCACTCCAGCACCGGGCCGCCACGCTCAAACCACCCCTGCGGGTACGCCTTGCGGGCGTCGGCCTCCCACTTCGTGATGGCCTTCTTGCTGCTGCTGTCGATGTCGTAGGGGCGGTGCAGCAGCACCGGCATGTCCCGCCAGCCCGAGAAGGCGTGGTCCTGCCCGTCCTCCACGGCGGTGTTCTCGTCGGACCGGATCGGCCCCGCGTGGCCGCAGGCGCCGCAGAACGACCGGTAGCGGATGTGGCGCTCCGGCTCGGCCACCGTCGGCGGGCTCGGCATCTGGCCGTCGTGCGACCAGGACAGCACCGTCGTACGGCATGCCCCTTCCAGCCGAGGGCCTGGGGCGGGCTGGCAGATGGCCACCCCGTTCGGATACGGCTCGGGCCAAGCGCCCGGCTTACCTGGCAGGACCTGGGCTGCGGGGTCGGCGTCGCGGGTGAGGTGGGGTGCGGTTTCAACGGTCACGGCTCAAACGCTCCTTTCAGTCCCTTCGGTGGCCCGGGAGGCACGCCGGGCCTGGATCTCCCCGCGGGCGGCCTGCAGTTCGGCGGTCGCCAGCGCGGCCGCCCGCGGGTCGGCCTCCTCAGCCGCCAGGAGGGCCTGCTTCTCGGCGGCCTGGGCGACGGCCAGCGCCCGGCGGGCCTGGTCGTACAGCCGCTCGGCGCGCTGGCGCCGCTCAGCCGTGCCGTGGAATCCGGCGTGCTGGTCGTCAGCCCCGACGGCCCGCTTCCAAGCCGCCCGGCTGCTGGCGGCCTCCTGCTCGGCGGGGAGCCCGGCCAGGCCCGCCTTCAGGTAGGCGTCGGCCTCCCTGCAGCCGGTGGCTACGAGCTGGTCGCGGTTCATGTCGTCCTCCTCACTGTGGTGGGTTGCGGGCCTGCGGGCGGGCGCGGGCCCTTCGGGTGGTCAGCGGCGGCCACGGGCGCGGGTCCCGGCCGGGCGGCGCGGCCGCCGGGCGCGGCGGGCGGCCAGGCGGTCCCTGCGACCGATCAGCTCATCCAGCAGCCGCCAGTCCTCCTCCGGAGCGGGCTCCCAGCGGGTCATGTCGCCCAGCTCCCGGCCGAGCTCCTGCACCTCCTCATCGAGGGCGGCCGCGCGGGCGGCGAGCACGGCCGCGGCCAGCGGGTGAGCGGCCCGCGTGTGCGTGCGCCGCGCACGCCGGGCCAGGCGCGTGCCGAGGCGGGCCATCGCTGCGGCGTCCCGCTTGTTCCGGGCGCAGTCGTGGCCGGCGTCAGCGCCGAGGAACGTCGCGCCGACGCCGACGCCGGCGGCGATTTCGGTCCACTCGCCCAGGGTCATTGCGACCCGCACCAGGTGGGCGCGGTCGGGCAGCTGGTCCCGCAGCTGGTCCCGCAGCTCCCAGTAGCGGTGGCCGCGCAGCTCGTGGTCCGCGCAGTCGTCGCATATCGCCTCGTCCTCGGGCTTTTCCGGGCACCAGCACCAGCCGGGTCCGCTGTAGTGGTTGGCCGCCCAGCTCAGCCCTTCGGTGACGAGCTCCCAGCGGTCGCTGGGGAGGGTGACGACGAGCGGTGCGGAGGAGTCGCGGCTGGCCATGTGGTTGCCTCCTGATGATGGTGGTGCCGAACCATGTCTATATCTAAATCATATATAATGGCGGCTATGATATGACAGTGTTTGTGCGGGTGAAGCGGTGAAAAGTCCAACCGGGGTCAGTCGCCGCGCGCCTCCGCGTTGAGCCGGTCGCACAGCGCCTGCATCGTCGCCCGGTCGGCCTGCTTGCCGGCCTTCCCCGGCCCTTCCCGGTAGGCCATGCCGGTCTCAAGGTCGATTACCGCGTAGTGCGTGGGGTGCGTCATCGACAGCACCATGAATCGGTCCTTGGAGTCGTATGGCGGCTTGCGCTGGTCGATCCACGAGTTCGCCGTCCGGATCCACTGGCCGGTCACGCGGGGGCAGTACATGAAGTGCAGCCATCGCGAGCCGTTTGCCAGGCATGCCCGCAGGAACTCCATGTCGTTGACGTCGCTCGGCTTGCAGGCGAAGGTCAGGGGCTGCCGGCGGGTCCAGGCCACCTCCTGCGGCTGCGGCGCCGCGACGTCGTGGGCGACCAGCAGCGTGGGCGGTCCGGCCGAGTAGCGCAGCACGCTGCCGTCGGTGGCCAGCTCGATCGCGGCGTTCGGGTCGGCGTCCAGGGCCGTCTGCGCGTGCCGCATCACGGTCGCCATGTCGTAGGCCACGGTGTAGCCGTCTTCGACCTCAATCACAGTCGGTTCCTTCCTCGGGTTCCTCGGTGGAGATGGGGGCTTGCACCAGGACACGGCCGCACGCCGAGCACGTCAGGTCCTTGTCGCCGTGATACAGGTCGACCGTCCACGGGTGGACTTCGCCGAGCTCCGACCCGGCGTCCGCGATGACCTGCGCCCGGGTGTGGGTGAGGCAGCCGGGCGCGCACAGCACCCGCCCGTCGTCCAGGTGGTAGGCGATCGGCTCCTGCCGGTACTGCCACAGGCCGATCAGCTCCGCCGGGGCGCGGCGTGGCGTGCCCGTGCCCGCCGGGTAGGCGGCGGCGGGTGGTGGGGTGGGCCGGTCGGCCGTGGGCGTGCCCGCGGGGCCGGTGGGCGTCCGGTCCGGGCGGCCGGGCGGGTGCAGCTGGGCCGACATCAGGTCGGTGATGGCGGCGTAGCGGGCGGCGGAGGCGCGGTCCCGCCGGTGGGAGGGGCAGGTGTAGACGGGGGCCGTGCATTGTCCGCACGCCTCGCAGGCGGCGGCGTACGAGGAGGTCACCAACGACAGGGCGAACAGCACCTGGCCCCATTCGGTGTCGGGCAACACCACCACGCCGTGCGGGATGGGCTGGGTCATCGTGGCCTCCGGGTCGGGCAGGGTGCGGGTGATGGTGAGGTCGGCCGGGCGGAGCGTCACCGACAGCCCGTAGGCGTCCCAGGTGAATGCCCACCGGTTGAGCAGCAGGACGTCGCCGGAGACGAACGGCGGCAGGCCGGCCGCCTGATAGGTGCGGCGGTGCACACGCTCGGCGTCGGTCATGTCGGCTGGGACGGCGCCGTCGGGGCCGAACACCCACCGCAGGTGCTCGGCCGTGGAGGAGGCGAACATGTCCCACAGGTCGCCGGGCAGGGTGCCCGTGTGAACGGCGGCGAGCCGGTCGCCCGGCATGTAGCGGTCGCCGCGGCGGTCGAGGTTGCGGTACACGGTGACCCGCGTAACGCTCTTTGTCATATCTTTGCGCCCCATTTCTGTGACTGTGATATAAGGATGGGTGTGCATGGCGTCTCCGCATGGTGAAGGGAAGCCGGAACTGCCTGTGCCGAACCTAGATCCAACAGGCGTTCGGGCGTGGGGTGGTGTGGCGCCGACCTGGGAAACGCGGGGGGGGGGGCCCGGGGGCCCCCCCCCCCACCGGCTCAGCTGAGCCGGATCGGCATCAGCAGGTGGACGTACGCCGGGTCGATCTCACCTCCGGCGTTCACCGGGACCAGCAGTTCGGCCGTCGTCGCGGAGGTCAGGCGCAGCCGCGCCTTCGGCGACCCGACCACGTCCAGGGCGTCCAGCAGGTAGCGGTGGTTGAACGCCACCTCGAACCGGTCGCCGGACCACTCGACGGGCAGCTTCTCCACCCCGTGCGCCTCGTCGCCGGTGCCCGCCTCGATCCTCACCCACCCGGAGTCGAACGCCAGCCGGATCGGCGTCTCCCGCTCGGCGACCAGCGCGACCCGCTTCACCGCGGCGGTCAGCGCGGCCACGCTGACGTCGACCTCGTTGCAGAACTCGGTCGGCAGCAGGTTCTGGTAGTCGATGAACTGCGGGTCGAGCAGGCGGGTCGTGGTGTGCCGGTCGCCGGCGGCCAGGCCGGCCAGGCCCGCCTCGTCGCCCTCGCCGGGGAAGGCCAGCTCCACCATGCCGTCGCCGGTGAACGCCTTCGCGGTCGGGCTGAGCGTCCGAGCCGGGATCATGATCTCGGCGGTGAAGTCGGGCGTGGGTGGCGTCCAGGCCAGCTCGCGCACCGTGAGGCGGTAGCGGTCGGTCGTGGCCAGCGTGAGCTTCCCGCCGTCGGCGGTCACGTGGACCCCGCCGAGCATGGCCAGGGTGTCATCCTTGCTCGCGGCCACCGCGACCTGCGCCACGGCCTTGGCGAACTCGGCGGCGTCGACGGTGCCGACCGCCTGCGGCGCCTTGGGCAGCGTCGGGTAGTCCTCGACCGGCATGCTCATGAGGGTGAACACCGCGTCGCCGGAGGTCATTACGACCTTCGTGCCCTTGACGTCGATGTCGACCATTCGGTGTGGCAGCGCGTTGGTGATCTCCGAGAGGATCTTGCCGGGCAGGAGCAGGCTCACCTCCCCGTCGCCGTCGACGGGCAGTGCGGCCTTCGCTGACGACTCGTAGTCGTAGGCGCACAGCTCCATCCGGTCGCGGATAACGTCGATTCGGATGCCGGTCAGGACCGGCACCGACGGGCGGACCGGCAGCGACTTCGCCACCCAGGCCACCGCCTGCGCGAAGTCGGCGCGATCGACCCTGAACGACACCTCGGCGGGCCGCTCGGCCTTCACCTCCACCAGGGTCCCCGGCTCAGGTCCGGCGGTCTCCGCCTCCGCCTCGGGCTCGGCGGCGGCCTCCGGCTCGGCGACGGGCTCGGCCGCCTGCGGCTCCGGCTTGGCCTCCGCCTCGGCGGCGGGCTCGATCATGTCCGTCTCGGCTGCCTCCGCTTTGGGAGCCGTCTCGGTCACCTCCGTCCCGGCGGGCTCAGCCTGTGGCTCGACGTCCGCCTTGTTCCTACGGCGGGTACCGGTCTTGCGGGCCTTGGCCTCGGGCACCTCCGTTTCGGCCGGCGCGGTCGACTGCGGCTCGGCCTGCGGCTGGACGTCCGCCTTGTTCCTACGGCGGGTACCGGTCTTGCGGGCCTTGGCCTCGGTCGTGGCGGGCATGGGCTCTCCTCGTTGGTAGTGGAATTGCTATATCTAAATCATATATAACCGTGCCATTGATATCAATCTGATTAGGGGGGTGAGCTGGGAAAATGCCCACCCCCCGGTGGGTCAGGTCTGGGTGTTGTCGGCGTCCCGGGCGAGGCGCGCGTACGTGTACCGCATGAGCCGGTCCGGGTGGGCCTTGCCGCGCTTGGTGATGGTGATCAGCTCGACGCGGCCTCCGTCGACCAGGGCGTGCAGGGAGGGCGCGTCCCGCAGCGGCAGCCAGCCGATCGGCACGCCCGGCCAGCCGGACCGGGCGGCTCGGCGGCTCTCCCGCGTGATCGCGCCCAGCACGAGCTGCTTGGACTCGTCCGTGACCGGGGCGAACTCGACGGCGGGACCGGCCGGCTGGTCCGGCTCGGCGGGGACGTCACGCTCGGACTCCCGCACCTTGCCGATCAGGGACACCAGCGCGGGCGCGCCGCCGTCCCAGGCGGCTTCGTACACGAACCGACGTTCGGCCTCGTCCAGCTCGATGCCGTCGAGGGCGTCCAGGACCTTCGCCCGGGCGGACTGGGCGACCAGCCGCGCGGCCTCGTGGAAGTCTATGGGATCGCTCACTGCGGGCTCCGTCTCAGGCGGCTCGTCGGGTGATGAAGGCCAGGCGGGAGGCAAGCTCCTCGCGCAGCGGGGCGGTGTGCGGGTCGCAGCCCTCCTCCATGTCGGCGAGCATCTCCCGCAGAGCCTGCGCCTCGCTCAGGACCGGCGGGGCTGGCGGGCATGGCTCGCCGCACACGATCAGGTGAGCCAGCAGGGCGAAGAACGTGCCGTGGTCGGACTTGATCCGGGCCTGGCGGCTGTCCCAGTAGATGTCGGTGACGGTGAACGTTTGGCCGTGCTGACCGGCCCAGTGGACGTGGCCGGTGCTGGGGGCTGCGCAGGTGCTGATCATGATGCTCGCTCCTTCGGTGTCGGTGTCAGGCGGCGGCCCGGGCGGGACGCGCGGCGGTGAGGATGGCGACAGCCAGGCGGTGGTAGCAGCGGCGCTGCCGCAGCCCGGCGGGGCAGGTGCATGCCTGGAGGGCTACCAGGTAAGTCGTGCTTCCGTCGCTGCTCACCGCGGTCCAGAGGTTGGGTCGGCTGGTCGGGAGGATCGCGCCCTCCTCAAGGGCCTCGCGCGCATTGTCGAGCTGGGTGGCGTTGTAGTCGTCGCAGGGGGCGTTCTTGGCGGCCGCCATCACGCGGGCCTTGCACCGGCGTCCGCGGCGGTCGCGGCGGGACTGCTCGGCTCGAAGGGGCCGTCCGCAGCTGAGGCACTTGATGACGTCCATTGCCGGGGCCGTCCCTTCCGTGTGATGGAGCCGCGCCAACCTCATATCATTATCATATATAACGATGGTCCCGATAGTACAGTGGTTGTGCGTGTTGAGCTGGGAAAATGCCACCCGGGGGCGTCCGGGCACCGGTCAGCTGCGGGGCGCGATGCTGCGCGGCAGGCGGCGCGGCAGCTGCTCCCAGTGCGCCCGCGAGATGCATGGCGCGCACTGCCCGGCCGGGATCCGCATCACACCGGTCGCCGGCTGCCCGGCGTCGACCACCACGGCGGCGTCCCACCGGACCCGCCAGTGGTCGCCGAAAAGCTTCGCAGCGCGGACCCATCCGAACAGGTCGTCCGGGGTGACCTCCTCGCCGTCGCTGACGCGGATGATGTGCCGGCCGGTCAGGCCGGCCGGGTCGACGGGGATGACCGCCGGGGCTTTCGTGCTCATGCCGCCTCCTTCCGGGGCTGGGTCAGCAGGTCGAGCTGGACCGGAGCGGGTGGCGCCGGTTCCGGGCCGGGCAGCACCGCGTCCCGGTCGAGCGTCGGGCTGTCCGGCCACCTGGCGGCGTGATGGATGCAGCAGGTCCCCAGGTGCCACTGGCAGCCGTCGACAAGTCGCCCGCCGGCCCTGCGCGCCCGGTACCAGCCTTCGTTGTGCTCCGACACCCTGGCGCGGGCCTCGTCCACCGTGGCGCAGTTCTTCACGTAGATGTGGGTCAGGCACCCGCCGATCTCGCAGCCGATCGACACGCATGTGGTCTTCCGCTGGGTGGTGCCGGGGAAGTGGGCCTCGTGCAGGGCCAGCGCGGCGGCCACCGTCTCGACCCGGTACCAGGCGTCATCGTCACACCCCGCCTGCGTGGGGTGGTCCTCGCAGGTCACCAGGATGCCGGCGGTCATCGATCCATCACCTCCTGCTGGCGAGCGAGCCTTTCGGCGAGGTCGCCCCGCTCGGTCAGCTGGCGCGGGTTGACGCGGGCGGCCCACTGGCTGCGGTAGTCCCGCAGGGGGGCGATAACGCGCTCACGGCGGGCGGGGATCTGCCCGCGCTCGATGATGTCGATCATGTTGTCCTCCTTCCCTTGCGTCAGGCGGGGTAGATGCCGAGCGTGTGCTCGCGGACGGCATCGAGGAACACCCCGGCGGGTGCGAGGATGCGGTGGCTGGCGTGCAGCGCCCAGCAGTACGGGCCTTCGTCCCAGACGATCGTCCACTGACGGTCGTCGAAGTCCTCCTCCATCAGCTGCGGCCCGTAGGCGGGGTCGTGGGGGAAGTGGGCGGCGATCGCGGCGACCACCTGCTCGGCGTCCTCCGGGGAGACCGTGGTGATGATGGCGGGCATGGCTATGGCTCCCTTCCGTCAATGCTTATATCAAAATCATATAATTATGTGCTTTCTGTGGTACAGGGGGTGTGCGGAGGAAAGCCAGGAAAATCGCAAGTCAAACGGGTGCCCGGACAGCACGACGCCCCCGGCCCCACAACGGGGGCCGGGGGCGCCAATGACGACCGTGGCGGGCTACGCCTCCGCGGGCTCCTGGTCCCGGTTGGTGCGGACGCGGACCACCCGCTCCTCCACCAGCAGCCGCTTGAACTTCACCATCGCGTTCGAGACCTCCATGTCGAAAATCTCGGCGATCTCGTGCCACCGCGCGTCGGCGGTGCGGGCGTCGGCGACGGCCTGCAGCTCATTCTCCCGCGCCTTGTCCAGCCCGGCCTTGGCGTGACGCACGACGACCAACGCCGGCGTCGCCTTGTCCTCCACGCCGTCCCACTTATTGCGAGGCTCCCACTTCCGCGTGTCAATCAGCGGCTTGTACTTGCGGGTCGCGTTCGGCTGGTGCACGCCCAACTCGGCGGCGATCCGCGCCCAGCCCGCATTCACGTGCCGCGCGTCAATCACCGACCGCTCCAGCTCGTCCTCGGCAGCCAGGGTCGCCGCGCGGGCAGCCCGCAGCTTGGACAGAGCGGCAGACGCCTTCAACCTCTCCTCTGCCATACCAACAGCATTGCAAAATGTGACTTCGATAGCAACCGGCGCGCCCGTCACCCCCCGCCCCCGGCGGCGTCTTCCAGCACCTGGTCTACCGACGACGTACAAGCTGTCCAGCACGGTCACTGCTGCCTCCCCGGCTGGGCGACCTGGATGGAACCGGTGCCGTCCGTGCACAGGTACACGGCGGGCAGCGACCACGGCGACACCATCCGGTGCAGCCCGTCGTTCATCTTCGGGTTGACCGCCTCCACCCGCACATGGGAGCCGAGGCGCGGCGACTCCATCACCGCCCGCACCTGTGACTCGGCGACGACACCTGCGACCAGCAGCATGCCGCCCATGACCTGGGCGTGCCGAACCTCGCCGATCTGCCGGCCCTCCCGGTCCAACAGCGGCACAGGTAGCGACCCGCCTTTCGGCGTCGTGTCGTACGGGGCGACGATGCCGCGCGGGCGGTCGCCGGGCCGCTGCTCGGCTTCGTCGCGCCGGACGAACCGCAGCAGCACACCCTCCCATTCGACGCTGTCGGACCGGGGCCGCCACAACGCGCGGTCCGGGGGCGGCGCCTGCTGGTCGTTGGCGTTGTCGTCCATGCGGACGGTCACCCACCGCTCAATCCGTCCGCCGGATCCGACCTTCGTCTCCGACGGGTTGGTCAGCCGCACCCCCCGCCGGACCAGCATGTCCAGCAGGTCGGCGACGTCGCCCTCCTCCCCGGACAGCCTCACGGAGACCGGCCGGTAGACGGGCCGTACGGGCGGTTCGACCACCCGCAGCCCGAGGCTTTCCGCTTCAGCCCGGACGGCGGCCCGCCGCTGCTCCAGCGTCTGCTCGGCGGTGGCGATCGGCACGGTGCGGGTCGCGTCGTCCGACGCCGCGCCGGTTTCGGTGTATCCCATGGGGGCCTCACTTCTCGTGGTCAGGGCCCCGCCCGGCAGCGGTTTCCGGGCGGGGGCGGCTCAGGGGTGGGGGTCAGGTTCTCCAGGTCAGCTCGACGCGTTCGGTCAGCTCCCCGTCCCCGGTGTGGACGTTGAGGTGGTCGAGCAGCGTCCGTAGGAACCCCCGCTGCTGGGCGTGGCCGGCCGAACGCCACCAGTGGACCAGTCCGGGCAGGTTGTCGACGGCGGGCAGGCCCGCCCCTGGCGGGGTGAAGCCCGGGGCAGGGCGGGTGAGCTTGTGCACGGTCAAGGCCCGGCTGAACGCGGCCAGGGTCCGCACCGCCACCAGCCACTCCAGGTGGTCGGCGTCGGCTCGAGTGCAGCCGCCGGGGCGGCGGGTGAAGCACACGTAGGCGCGGCCGCCCGCGTCCAGGTGCTCCACCAGCTCCCGACCACCGCAGCGGCCGCAGCGGGCCATACCATCCAGCACCGCCTTAACCGGCAGGTCCGGGGCGGCGCCCATCCGGGTCAGCCTCCCAGCAGCGGCAGGAAGACGGCGGCCAGGACCACGCCCAGGGCGGCTCCCGCGGCGACGACGCCGAGCGCGGCCAGGCCTTGCCAGGGCCAGTACGGGCGCGGCCCGTCGGTGTGCCTGCTCATGATCAGTTCCCCTTGGTCGGATCGGTGTCAGGTGATGCGGTGGTGCGGAGGGGGAGGGGGCCGGGGTCAGGTGCCGCCGAGCGCGGTCATCACCGCGTTCAGCACGTGTCCCCGGTTGACGTCGTCCAGGCGGTCGAACTCGAACGTGTCGGAGCCGATCGCGACGGCCAGGCGCAGGATCGCCCGCTCCGAGCCGGTGCCCACGGCGACCCCGCCCTGCAGGGCGACCATGGCGCGGTCCCAGTCGATGAATGCCAGCCGCCGGTCCCCGGTGAACTCGATTGCGGCGGCGGTGAACTCAGGGCACTGCACCCAGTGCCCGTGGTTGACGAGCAGCCGCACGGCGGCCCGCACGTGCTTGTCGCTGCGCTCCGCCCACGACAGCAGGGCGGCGGCCAGGTCCGGGCTACCGCTCATCGCCGTACCCCCGCATGAACGCGTTGCCCGTCTCCCGCAGGTACCGGCCGACCAGCAGTTCGGTGCGGCGCGCCGCCCGGTAGGTGTCCTGGTCGCCGCCGCGGAACGCGGCCTCGTGTCCGGCCTCGGTCGCTGCGGTGGTGAAGTCGGCCCACAGGTCCAGCCCGAACTGGTAGTCCAGGCTCTTGTCCGTCTCGAAGGCGCGGCGGGAACCCTCCAGCGTCCGCCATTGCGCAAGCAGGTTCTCCAACTGCTGGTGGAGCGCTCCGACCCGGCGGCCGATGGCGTCGTGGATGGCGCGTTCGGCCTCCTCGCGCTCGGCAGGGGTCAGCGGCGCAGGCTCAGGCTGCTGCGGTGTGCGGCGGCTACTCATCGGGTCGCCCACTTGTCGACGGGCAGGCCCTGGGTCAGGTGTTCCTGTGCGGCGGTCACCCGCTCACGGAAGAACGCGTCCAGCGCCTCCCGGGCCAGGGCCTCGCCGTGGGTGCTCAGCATCAGCCGGGTTTCCCTCCTCCTACATCGGATGCAAGACAGACCGTACACATAGGTGTGTGTCATTGCAATGGAGTCCGTACGACTGGGTTAGCGAGTTTTGGCGCGGGTGGTACGGGACGGCCGGGGAACGTGCCGCATGCGCCGCCGGGAGTCGGCGAGGGTACCCCGACCGTGCCGAAGCTCCTCGTACACCTCCGGCCTGCAGTTCCGGCAGGGAACGGCGTTGTCGCTGTCGGTGTCGACCCAGCCGGCGACGCATCCGATGTGCGTGCACGTGCAGCGCGGGAACGGACAGGGCACCGTCACGGCAATCACCTCCTGCGCGATTAGCACTTTCATTGCGCCCGCGTAGGTAAATCGTAATTCGTGCCACTGACAAAGTCCCTTCAATACCGGGTGGATATCCGCGCGGTAAGGTGCCGCCGTGCGGACATTCGCGAACGTGCAAGAGCTGAAAGCAGCCGTCGGGGAGACATTCGGCCCCGGTGAATGGCGCCCCGTGACGCAGCAGCAGGTCAACCAGTTCGCCGACGCCACCGGCGACCACCAATGGATTCACGTTGACCCCGAACGGGCAGCAAATGGGCCGTTCGGTTCCACCATCGCCCACGGCTATATGAGCCTCGCCCTTCTGCCGGTTCTGATGGGCGCGCTGGTCCATGTGGAGGGGCTGGCGATGGCCATCAACTACGGGCTTAACCGGGTGCGTTTCCCCGCGCCAGTTCCGGTCGGGTCGCGGGTGCGCGCCACCGGCGAGCTGCTGGATGTGAAGGGCACACCGTCCGGCTACCTGGCCAGCATGCGCGTAACGGTGGAGGTGGAGGGCGGCAAACGGCCGGCGTGCCTGGCCGACGCCCTGACGCTGTACGTGCCCGCAGGCTGAGGCGGGCGGCCGGGCGGTCACGCGACCACCGCCAGCTGCCGGGGGCCGTTTAGCCCCGACGCCCAGGCCTTGTCGAACCCGGGACCTTTCTTCGTCTCGACGACGGCCGGGGCGGCGGTGACCAGCTCCTCGACGCACGGGAACAGGTTGTTGCGGCGGTGCAGCCACAGGCGGCGGTGCGGGCCGTCCGCCTCCAGGGTGCGGCCGTGCCGGGCGGCGACCCGCTGCAGCGACGCCAGCACCCGGGCGCGGTCCCCGGTGCCGAGGACCTGAACGTTGCGGACCGCGTTGCCCATCGTCCGCATGTCGCCGTTCTTGGCGCGGAACGCCCGCTGCACCCGGTACAGCGCCCACTCCTGCTCGTCCAGGTGCTGGTGGAACTGCTGCATCAGGGGCCCGGCATCAGGGCGGGTGGTCATCACGTCGACCAGCCGCTCCCCGCCGATCAGGCCCTGCCGAGCGTTGAGCGCCACCGCGGCGTGCTCCATCGACAGCGGCAGCATCGCCACCTCCGGGTGCCGGATGAAACGCGGCAACGTCCGCTCCAGCCCCTCCCGGTGCGTCAGAGCGAAGGGGCAGAATGTGCAGGCTGATTTGGGCCAGTCAACGCCGAGCCGCTGGCGGATGTAGGCCAGGGCGTCGCCGCGGAACCACCCCCACTCGACCAGCGGGTACAGCGGGTTGCGGCCGGGCAGGCGGCCCTGCTCCCGGTCGGTGGCGACCCGGTCGAGCTCGCCCAGCTCGAACCCCACGACGTGGTCGAACGGGCGGCCCCGCGTGAACGCGGAGATCCACTGGTCCAGCACCCAGCCCTTAAACCGCAGCGAGCACTTACGGACCCCGCCGACCTGGGGGACGGTTCCCATGGTGACCATCTCTGTCGACAGCTTGTACACGCCGTCGATGTGGCAGGCGGTCGGGTGGCGGGTGTCGTCGAGCACCACGATGCCGTCCCGCTCGTAGTGGCCGCCCCGGGCCACCTGGACGGTGCGCACGCCGTGCGCGGCCAGCAGCGGGTAGATGAATTGCTCCACCAGGTGGCCGGTCTCCGGCCACTCGTCGCCGGTCTGCGCCGTGATGACGACCAGGTCGGACAGGTCGAAGTCGCGGCTGGACGGGTCGGCCAGCCACCGCAGCAGGATGGCCGTGGAATCCGCGCCGAGCCCGTACGACAGGATGACCCGGCGGCGGCACTGTCTGGCGGCGTCGCGGAGTGCCGCGCCGCTCACGGCAGCCGCTCCACCGTCGGCTCGGCCGTCTTCGTGGTGAGGCCGAGGCTGCGCAGGAACCGGAACTCGCCGGGCCGGGTTTCGTCCATGTGCTGGCGGGCCACCTCGAACGCGTCGTCGGCGGCGGCGGCCACGGTGAAGGTGTAGCGGTACCAGGTGCCGTCGAACATGTCCGCCTCGACGCGGTAGGTGCGCGGCCCGGCCGGCGCGTGGCGCATGCGGCGGGCCAGCATCCGCCACTTGACCTGTTCCACGGTGGGCGGCGTCCAGTGGTGATTGCCGACGAGCTTGCCGTCGTCGCCGGTCAGGCTGGACCAGCGCTCGCCGTGGGGCTCGGCGCGGAGCAGCCCGCACCAGCGGCACCCGCCGGGGGTGGGCATGCCGTCAATGGGCCGCCAGTCGGTACCGGGCTGGTCGCGGTACACGACGTGGCAGCCGATGTCGTAGCCGCGCCACTCGTTGACCTCGCGGACGCGGGCGGCCTGCGCGCGGTCCAGCGTCGCCGCCTTGGCGTCGAAGATGGTGCGGACGTTGCCGTACAGGCGGTCAGTGAAGCGGATGGCGAACTGCATACCCTGGGTCATATCAAAATCATAATATGCCGTGATCTAGATATCCAGCGGGTTTGATTAGCTGACCTGCGCAAACACGGCGACGCCCCCTCCCGCAGGGCTGCGAACCGGGCGCGGGAGAGGGCGAGGACGGTGCCCCCGCGACTGGAGAACCAGGCGGGCCGGCACACCCCGGCGTTCCGGGCGACCGGGGGTCAGCAGCTGACCAGGGCCACAGTAACGGCAACGCCCCCCACCAGCGCGGAAGGTGGAGGGCGTCACCTACCCGGCTGGTGCGTTGAGTGGCCGGGCTATGTGGAGTCGGACCCCGCCGCGCGTTGTGGCGGAGATCGTCGCGGCATGACCGTACCGCGCCAACCTGTGCGGGCGCAGGCTAACGCCCTCGGTCATACCCGTTCGGGCCAGTGCCACGTCCCCGGCAAGTGCCGGCCGTCGACCGGCTCGTGATGCCTCACCGTGGTGAAGAACACCCCGGCAGGGTTGAGCACGACCAGCGCGCACGCGTCGCCGTGCCACTGCTCGACGACCTCCCGCCGGCGGGTGTTGTCCTCGGCGATAAACGGCTCGCGCCGTACCTCCGGGACCCACGCCCCGACCTCGGCGATCGTCGCGGCCGGCACACAGAGGGGAACTCGCCGGCGGGCGTGCCGTACGACACGTAGTGCACCATCCGACCGACGCTCGGCACCGGTGGCCCCGCCGCGACGGCGGGCGCCGCCGGCTGCGGCGCGGCGCCGAGCACCGACTGCAATTGGTCGCGCAGCACCTGCTTGTCGTCGACGCCGGCGGCCGCCAGGGCGAACACCAGCGCGACGCCGAGCGGGCCGTACGTCTCGCCCAGGACGCTCAGCGCCTCCTGCACCCGCGGGTCGACGCTCATGCCCGCCCCCCGGTGTTCGAGCCCGAAGGGGGCGGCGCGGGGCGCACCTGCAGCAGCCCGCCCCCGCCCGCGCAGGCCCCGCCGCAGCCGTCGGGGCTGCACAGGTCCGGGTCGCACAGGTCCGGGTCGCAGTCCTCCCTGGCCCCCTGCCCGCATGAACGCGCGTTTTCGTTCACGGTCATGCGCGGGCCGCCTTTCCGCCGGTGGACTGCTCCAGCGCCGACCAGGCCGCCTCCATCACCTGCGGCGGCACCTGCACCTCGCACCCGGCGGCGGCGTGGACCAGCTCGTACAGGCCGGTCGTCACGACCAGCGGCGGCACCTTCTCCGGCTCCACCGGGCCGATGTGCCGGGCGACGTCCTGGATGCGGGTCATCAGCCCGTGGCAGGCCACGCTCGACTCCCTCGGCCGTGTCTCGCTGGCCAGGTACGCCACCGCCAGGTCCGCCCACAGGTCCAGCATGGCGGCGCGCAGCAGCTCCAAATGCAGGTCGGGTGCGCTGGCGTCCAGCACCACCCAGCCGGGGTGCCCGCACGGGCGGTCGCACACCAGGCGGCTCGGCTGCCCCCACCCGTCCAGCATCACCGTCACGTCGTGCCCGAACTCGGCGCACTCCCGCTGGGCGAGCTCCTGGCGGGCCTGGTCCAGCGTGAACAGCTTCGGCCCCGGGCGGCCCCCGCCGTCCCCCTGGTGCGGCGGCTCGCTGGCGTGCCCAATGTCGGCCGGTATCACGGTCACCCATCCCCCTCGTCGCGATCGTGTACGCCCCGCGCGGCGAAGGTGCGGGGGCGCGGTGGAATGGTCACCCCCCTACCAGGTCGGGGCTACTGCGACGTGCCGGGCGTGCGGATTTGCAGAGGATTCGGCGGGGTGAGGATGACCGGTGCATGGTGAACGCACAACCACGCGTTGAGGAAACGGCGGGTCGGCCAGGACCGGCACGGCAGCGCCGCCCGGTCCGCCAGGCGCTGCGCCACCGGCTGGGTGCAGGGCGTCGACCACCTGCCAGGCTGCTCGGGCGGCTCACGCCTCGGCAGGGTCAGCAGAAGGTGCCGAACCAGGGCAGCCATGCCAGCACCACCGCGGCGACAACGAACCCCACCATCACCTCCACCGCCTCGTAGATCGCGAAGACGGCGACGGCAATGCCGAGCAGCACGGCGAGAACGATCGCGGCACGCGCCGCGACAGTGGCGTTCATTGGTGGAAGTCCCGAGACTCGAAAACGGGCGGGTGTGTGGGCCAACCGTACGGCAGGTGCACGGGCGCGATGCGCACGCTGACCCCTCCACCTGGGCGTGTCGCGGGCGGCCTCCGTAAACGGGTGGTGCCGCCCCCCTTCCCGCGCCGGGGGGCGGCACCACGATGGGTGGGGACGGGTTCCCCTCCTTACCCGTCCCCGGCCTCCGTGCCACCCTCGGCCGGCGGGTTGGCGGCCACGTGAACGGGGCGCTGCACGGCCAGGCGGAACCACTCCTCCAGGTCCAGCGACGCGTACACCGACACCTGCGACTCGTCGTGGGGGACCGGCCCCGTCCGGTGGTCCAGGTGGATGTGCTTGGCGTCGAGCAGGGCCAGCGCCGCCAGGACGTCGGTGCGGCGGCCGGACAGCTCCACCTGCACCGCCCTGCCGCACCCGACGGGGCCGAACCCCACCTCGTCGTCGTCGAGCACCAACGCCGAGGGGCGGCCCGCGCCCGGCAGGGCGTCACGGCTGGCAGTGAGGGCGTCGAGCTGCTGCTGCAGCTTCTCAGTGGCGCGGGCCTGCCGTGCGTGCCAGTCGAGATGCGTGTCGGTGTGCTGGTTCGGCACGGGTACGCCGCAAGCGTTGCACGCGAGCACGATCGACGACTCGGGCAGGAAAGAGAAATCGGCTTCCATCAGGGCATCACTCCCGGGGTGTGGTATCCGGACGCCTGCAGCGGGCGGGTCCGTACGAGGTCGCACTCGCTGTGCAGGGCCGCAGAGTCAATTCGCAAGGTCAACGGCTCCTTAGAACGGGGCAGCGCGTTCATCGCGTCGGGGCGCCGCCCGCCGACTGCACCTGGTCGCGTGGGACGTCCAGCGCGTCGACCAGCTGCTCCGATCCCTGCGCGACGATGGCCGGGTCGTAGGCGGCGGCCGCCAGTTGCGCGCGGATCAGCCCGGCGAAGCAGTGCCATATCGACAGCTGGTCCAGGTCCAGGTAGTCGTCCGGGGTGACGTGCTTGTTGCCGCGTTCCCGGGCGGAGGCGGCCTTCTTCTCCGCGTCCGCCCGATGTGCGGTGATCATCGCCTCCAGGTGGGAGGCGTGCGCGTCGGCCGCCTCGAAGTTGGCCCGGCCGGACAGCGCGGTGGGGATGCGCAGTATCGGCTGCTGGTGCATGAGGGTGCTCCGTCCGTCAGCTGGTCGTGTCGTCGTCGCCGTGCAGGCCGGTGTTGATCAGCTCGATGGCCGCCTCCAGCGCCTGCCGCTGCTCCTTGGTGAGGCGGCCCGCCTCGTCGGCCTCGGCCAGCCGCTGGGCGGCCAGCCCGATCGTCAGCGGCAGCAGTTCGACCTGCGTGTGCCGGGTGGCGTCCGCCCGGCACGGCACGATCGCCTGCTCCCACTCGGCTGACTTCTGCAGGTCCATCAGGGTGATCGCCGCACCGGCTCGGGCGTTGATCAGGCCCACCGCCTCCTGGCACGGCTCGGCGGCCGGGGTGGTCTGCGCGGCGGCAGGGCTCGGCGTCGCCGCCGGGGCCGCCGCCGGGGTGGCGGGGCCGCCGGTGCAGCCGGCCGCGGTGACGGAGATCAGGGTGGTGACGGCGGTCAGGGCCGCCGCAGCGGCAAGGGTGATGGGCGGCCTAGGCAATGGCCTCTTGCCGAGCGTCGTCACTGGCGGGCACCCCCCGCCGGGATCTCGGCGCGGGCGGCGGCGAAGTACGCCGTCAGCAGGCCCCGAACGAACGCCTCCCGGGGCAGCAGGGCTAGCGCGTCGCGGGCGGCCTTGCCTGCGTCGGCGGCGTGGAGAGCAGCCGCATCGGCGTGGTGGGCGGCGACGGCCGCGCGTTCGGCCATCCGGCCGAAGTCCTCCACGTCGTGGTCGTCCTCCAGGTGTATGCCGACCTGGTTGGTGTGCTCGAACGCCGCACCCATGTGCTTGGCCGCGCCGGACAGCCGGTCGAGCAGCGCGGCGTAGTGTCCGGACCAGCCGGCGCGGGGGTCGTTCAGGGTGGTGGCCAGACGGCCGAGCATCGCCTCCACTCGGGCGGCCAGCTCCAGCGGGTCGACGGTGTCGGGCCAGTCGGCCACCATGTCGCGGATCGCGTTCGCCAGGTAGTGGCGGCCGACGTCCTGCCCGACGTAGGAGCGCAGTCCGAACCGCCACACCACCCCGTGGGGGCTGCTGGTGGCGCGGATGCTGCCGTACACCCGGTCGGCGTGCTCACCGGTGCCGTGGACGTCCCACCGGTAGGGGCCGGTCGCGCGCAACTCGTAGGCGACGCCGTCGACCGGCACCCGGTGGAACGGGCCGATCTGGTCGGCGACGCGGCGCAGCTCGGCCTCGCCGTAGGCGGGCTTGGTGACGGTGCAGCCGCCGGTGGGGTTGAGGGCCAGGATGAACTGCCCGTGGTGGTGTTGGGCCATGTGTTCCCATTCGGGGTCGATGTGCCACTCCTCGGCCTTGCTGTCGCGCACGACCAGGGTGGCGTCCTGGCGGATGCCCTCCTCGGACTGCCAGGTGCGCAGCGTCCGGGCGCGGGTGTCGGCTCCGGCGCGGTCGCGCGGGTCGAACGTGGCGGGGTCGTACGACAGCCCGGTGTTGCCGTCGGCGCGGGTGTAGGCGACCGCCCACTCGCGGGCGGGGGTGTTCTCGTTGGAGATGAGGGCGGCGGCCACCGCCTCCAGCCGGTGGGTGGGGACGAACCCGTACTCCCGCAGCACGGCGGTGCGGGTCACATCGACCAGCAGCACCCGGAACAGGTCGGCGCTTGTGGTGGGGTGCACCTCCACCCGGTAGCGGTCGGCTACCTCGGGCGGCGTGTAGGGGTTGGCGCAGGTCGCGGCCTGGTGGGTGTCCCAGCAGACACCGCAGCGGGGGCAGACGCGGTCAGCCATGTCGTGATCTCCGATCGTGCGGTCAGGTGCGCGGGCGGCGGAGACCGGGAGGGGCGCGGGGGACCTGGTGGTCAGCTGTTGTCCCGGTTGCGCGCCCCGGTCCCGGCCCCTAGCGGGTCAGGTCCAAGACAGTCCGGCGCGGGCGCGCCGGGCGGGGATGGTGCGGGTCATAGTCGTGCCCTTTCTCGGGAGGGGAGGGCTTGCAAGACCGACCGTACGCCTATGTTCATAGACATTGCAAGGTAGTCCGTACAGTTGATGGGCCTGTTTTGCCCTGCATTGCAGGTCAGTGAGGCAAGGCGAACCGTACGCCTATGCGTGCGCGTTTGCAAGATAGTCCGGACGCGAGCGGTTGGGGGCGGGGGGACGCGCGCGGCCCCGGCCTTCACGTGGGTCGAAGACCGGGGCCGCAGGGGCCGGCCAGCCCGCATGGGGCGGCGGGGGGCCGACAATTCCAGACGCCGGCCCACACGGGGGGCCTGGGCCGGGCCTGGGGAACCGACGCACCCGCAAGGAGGAGCGGGCCGCCGGGGGCTTTCAGGAGGTGGAGGTGGGTCCGCGCTCGGGCTGTAGCCGCAGCAGGCGCTCAAGCATCTGGGCGGCCTGCTCGGTGTCCTCGGCGGGGCAGATCCGCTGCAGGGACGGTTCGCCCTCGCCGCGCAGCCCCTCACCCCACAGCAGGTGCCAGGCGTAGCAGCCGGGCCGCTCGGGGTCGGCGTAGAACACCACGTCCTGGGTCAGCCCGGCGAAGTTCGCGAAGCCGTCCAGGCGGTGCTGGTAGTCGACTGCCATGGGCACGGCCGACTGCCGCACCTCCAGCAGGACGTAGTTGCGCTGGCGGCGCTGGTTGACGGTCAAACCGCGGGCGGTCAACGTGTCCCGCAAACCGTTGATCATGTCGGTCAGCTGCTCCCCCTGCGAGCGGGGGCGGGTGGTGGTGCCTTGCGCGTGTCGCCCTTCAGTCATCTGAGATCGGCTTCCGCTGGGTTGTCAGGTCCGCACGCAGCGTAAGACCGGCCTGCGGGGGCAACTGGTACAGGGCGTACCACCTGCCCCCACGCTGAGTAACGATCAGATCACGCCCGCGCGGGCTGCGAGGTGGTGCAACGCACCCGGCCGGGCGGTGCGGATCATCGTGGTCAGCGTTTCCCTCACAGCGGGGTTCATGCGGGTCTGCTGCGGCGCGACCTGCTCGGCCTCAAGGAACGCCGCGACCGCCCGGTCCCGGTTGCCGGCGTAGAAGTACGCGCGGCCGACGTCGATGTGGAAGTGCCCGGCCCGCTCCCTGGAGTAGCCCTGCGGCAGGCGCACCCGCTCCGCCCGCTTGATCGCCTCGCGGCCGTCGCCGAACTCGACCGGCACCGCCACACCCCAGATCAGCGTGTTGGTCGGGCCGAACATCAGCTGGTAGTCGTCGCGGTCCTCGCCCAGGTCCTCGGCGACCACCATGGCCTGCCGCCACGACTCCTCCGCCTGCGGCCGGTCCGCCGCGCGGGCGGCGTTGAGCGCCGCTTTGAGGTGCATCAGCCCGCGCAAGCTGACCGCCTGCGGGGAGCGCGACCCGTACTCGTCGAGCTCCACCAGGGCGCCGTCGACGATGTCGGCGGCCACGTTGTGCTCGCCGACCGCGATGTACTCCCCGGCCTCGTACCAGCGGGCGGCCAGCAGCCGCAGCGGGTCGCCGGTCTCCAGCGCCGACCACACCACCCGCTCGGTCGCGAGCGTGGCGGTGGCGACGTGCCCGAGCTTGTACACCACCTGCATCACGCACTCGTACGCCGACGCCAGCAGGTCGTACGCCTGGCGCCGGTCCGGGCCCGCCGGCAGCACCGCCACCGCCACCTGCAGGTCCCGCACCAGCTGCGGCAGCACCTCCCCGGAGCGGGCCAGCGCGGTACGCTGCCGCAGCTGCAGGGCCTTGCCGACGCGGGCGGCCAGGTCCGCCAGGTCCACGGCGTCGGCTTCGGCGGCGGTGATGTGCCCGGGCCGGCCGTGGCACAGCAGCGCCCTGTGCAGCGCGGGCACCGCCGACGATGCGATCTGCCCGTCCCGGTCGCCGGGCGGCACCGGGTACGGGGCGCCGGTGATCTGCGTGGGGTGGCAGCCCAGCGCCTCGGCCAGGATCGTGATGGTGCGCCAGTTCTCCAGGCCGCGCCTGCCCTGCTCGTACGCCTGGACGGTGTGGACGGAGATGCCGTTGGTGGCGGCGGCGAGCTGTTCGCGGCTCCACCCCTTGGCCAGGCGCAGCTTGCGCAGCCTGTCGCCGTTGGACTCGGTCGTGGGCGTGGTTTCACGCATGGGGGACATCCCTCGGGGGTCAGCGAAGTGTGTCAGGTCCCTACACCTGCGAGAGTACGCCGCCCCTCGCCGATACGGCAGGGCTCCGGTACGCTCGGTGACTGTCAGGTGGTCAGCGGAAACGCGGACCTCGCGGCCCGCGGGGAAGGTCAGCCCCTGCGGGCCGCGCCTGTTTCCAGCCCCGGACGTGCGAGAACCCCGGTCGACGGGTGTCGTCCCGGGGGCCGCGCGGGTGGGCTCGCGACATCTTCGCCGGTCTGTCGCACACGCGGACTTAGAGGTCGGCCCTGCGTTTGGCGCGCCTGCGCCGCCGGGCGTCCAGGTCCGTGTTCACCATGTACTGCACGTTCGACTTGGAGATGCCGAGGCGGGCGGCGATCTGCGGCCAGGACTCGCCGGCGGCGTCGAGCGCTTTGACCGCCGCGTACCAGCGGTCCATCTGCTCCTCCGCCTCCTGGGCCTTGCACGCGTAGTCGGCTTTCTCGCGTTCCGCCGCCGCGTACAGCTCGTCGACGCTCGGGGCAGCCTCGTCGGGGTGGGGAAGTTCCTCGCCAGGCATGATCGGAGTGTAGGGGAACGACGCAACCACGCGCGTTTACGCCCTTCCGTGTGGTCAGCAGCCCGCCGCCGTGCCGCGCAGGGTCCGGGCCGCCAGGTCGTCGCTCATGTCGTAGGCGGCGACCAGCAGCTCGACCGTGACCGGCGTCCCTGCCCGGCGCGCGGCGGCCACGGTGCGGGCCGCCGCCGCTTGCACGTTCCGGCCGATCATCTTCTCCTGCTCGGCCAGCGACGGTACCTCGGGCAGCGACGCGGCCGCCGCCAGGCGGGCCGCCCGCCAATGCAGCTCGTCGGCCGCCTCCAGGAGCTTCTCCGGGGTGGTGACGCGGGGCAGCACCTGGCGGGCCAGCGCCAGCAGGTCCTCGTACTGGCGGCGCACCGTCACGTCGGCAGGCAGCACGCCCCGCCCGTGCGCGGCAGCCTCCGAGGCGTGGTTCAGCACCTGGGCGGCCGTCATCGGCCGGGTGCGGGGCGTGGTGCTCACTGTGCCTGCTCCTCCTGCTCATCGTTGGGGTCTTCGACGTCGGGGTCTTCCACTTCGCCGCGCAGCACGTCGCGCACCTCCCGGATACGCATTCGTGCCCACGACTCCGACAGGCTGAACGGCGCGGCGAGCGCCCCCGCGGTCAGGGTGACGCCGTCGAGCTTGGCAGTGCGGAACGCGTCGCGGGCCGCTTCCCGCTTCTCCTTGTCGGTCATCCCTGCGACCTCCTCCGGCGTCGGCAGGTAGCGGTTGTACGCCTGCGGCCCGCCGGCTTCGAGTTCCTTGCGCCGCGCCTCCTCCAACTGCCCCACACGCCGCTGCTCGATCTTGGCGGCGCGTGCCGCACGCTTGTCGTCACGTGCCGCACGCTTGTCGTCAAGGTGCGCACGGGCCGCAGCAAGCGCCTCCTCCGGGTCGGTGATCCGGTGAAGCACGGCCTGCCGTTTGGCGGCGAACGTCAGCCGGGACCACAGCAGCCACTGCGCCCAGTCGAACTCCGCGACCGCCATGCCGGTGCCGTGCGGAGCCGTGTCACCGCCTGCCACAACCGTGCTGCTGCCTGCCGCACCCCCGGCAACCCCCCGCACGGAGCCCGTGTCGGGGCGGGTGGCGTCGGCGTACCACATCCACATCGGTGGCCCCAACAGCGACAGCAGCGCCGACGGGATCGCCAGCCCGTGCAGGCCCGGCGCGCCGGACCAGTGCGTGTAGTTGATGGCCGCCACAAGGGCCGCAAGCAGGCCCGCGGCGGCGAACTTCGCGTGGTAGCGGCGGCCCTCCCGGCGGGCCACGATCCCGTAGTCCAGGACGGTTACGGCGACCAGTTCCAGCCCTGCGGCAAGCATGACGGCCGCCCACACAGGCAGCCCCAGGTTGAAGTGGAAAAACCTGTACTGGCCGTACCCGGCGCCGCCGTTGACGATCACGTTGACGGTCAGGCGGCGCAGCCGGGAGGCGTTGTCCGACAGCACCTTGCGGGCGTGTGCTGCTGTCGTGCTGCGCTTGCGGCGGCTTGCCGCAACCTGCGCCACGCGTGCGGCTTCGGCTTCACGCCCCTCCTCGGCCTCCGCGCGACGCTCCCGCCGGCGCCGCTCCAGGGCGGCGCGGTGGCGGATCGCGTCGAGCTTGGCGGCGGTCTCGGCGTCCGCGACGGCCGCCTTGCCGAGCGCGGCGCGCCGTTCGGCGTCGGCCTGTGCGGCGAGTGCGGCAGCTTCCGCAGCCTCCGCAACGGACATCGGGTCAGGTGCCGGCTCGGGGGTGCGCCGGAGCAGTGATCGAAGCATGTGCGTGTTCCTCGGGGTCGGTCAGCTGGTGGCCATGTAAGCGACCTGCGGGTGGTTCGCGCAGGCGTACGGGAGCAATCCCAGGTCCGCGCACGTGCACCACCCGCGAGTTGATCATGGCTGGTTAGCCGTGCAGGGTGAGCGCGACGACGGAGACCGCGCAGCCGATGGTGACGGCCACGACGGCGGGCACCGCCGAGCGGCGGCCGTTGAGGTTGGCGACGGCGCAGTGCGCGGCGGCCAGCGTGACGATGGCGAAGCCGACCCAGAACGCCGGCTCGGGGATCGGCACCAGCTGCAGGACCTGCGGCCGGGAAGTGAAGATCACCGCCATGACTGCGGTGATCGACAGCGCGTTGATCACGCCTGTTGATCTGGTCGGCTGGCTGCGCAGGTAGCGGGGGCCGGGCCGGTCGGCGGCGGGCTTGGCGGGCTGCTCGGGGGCCTGGTCGGGGGTGTCGTCGGTCATCTCGAACTCCGTTCGTGATCTTGCTGTGGTTACTGTGCGTGCGCGGGCGCCGAGCCCCGCGGGGGCCGGGCAGGCACTGTGAGGCGCACTGTGACGTTCGGGCTGTGACGCCTCGTGTCTATAAGGACTGTGCAGGGGGGAGGGGAGATTTGCCCCGGTTCACTGTGAGGTGATCACGGGCGTAACAGTGAGGTGATCAAGGCCGTCACAGCCCCTGATCTGGCCACGCTCCGTAATCGCCGTCGGCCGGGTCGGGCCGGTCCTGACGCTGTGTATGGATCACCTCGTACACGCCGTACTCCTCGGCGTCGCGGATGCAGCCCCACTCGGTCAGCGTGGCCATCTCCTTACGCACCCACGAGTCGGACCGCTTGGCCCGCCCGCGGAACGCCGCGTACACATCCGACGGGCGGAACCGGTTGCCCACCCCGATGTCGTTGGCCAGGACGTGGAGCAGGATGTCGATCGCCTCGTCCCGGCTGACCTCGGCCAGTCCCTCCTCCGGGTCGGGGAAGTCGATGTCGTCGAACCGCTCCTCGCGCGGCCCGGTCTGCGGTTCGTCGTCGCGCGGGTCTCCCATCCGCTCCAGCGCGTCGACCGCCTGGTGCAGGACGTGCACCGCGTCGGGGTCGCCCTCCATCTCCGCCGCCATGTCGCCGATGACCCGCTCGGCGACCTCCGTCAGCTCCGCGCGGTCGTCGTCGGCCCCCGGCTCCGGACCGTCCGACTCGGGGTCGTCGCCGGGGTCGAGGTCGAACCCGCTGCCCGGCACCTCCGGCGGCTCAGCGGGGACGGTGGGGGTGCTGCGCCGCTGCGCAGCCGGCGGAACCACCAGACCCGGCGCCGGGGCAGGTGCAGGGGCGGGCGCGGGCGCGGGGGGCTGGCCGACCAGCACGGCGCCGCGCGTTACCGGCGGCTGCCCGGCCGGGTCGGCGTAGCGCGGACCGGGCGGACCCGAGAACGCGTACTGCCGGGGCCGGGCGTCGCGCCTGGCCTGGCGTTCGGTGGCGTACTTGGCGTACGGGTCGCCGAAGGACGCGGCCGTCACCGGGTCCAGGTCGATCTCCACGAACGGCCGGTGATCGTCCAGCGCGGCCCGCACATCCGACCCGTCGCGGGCTCGCCGCGCCCACCGGGCGGGGAGCACCTGCCGGTTCAGCGACAGGTGCGACAGCGCGACGTAGCACATGCCGGGCCGCTTGTTGGCCCACACCCACGGCTTGGCCCCCATGTCGATCAACTCGGGCGGCAGCGTGAATTTCGCGTCGTCAGGGTCCTTGCAGCCGAAGTGGACGATGTCAGCGGTCTGGGCCCGCTGGGTGGTGTCGACCCGGTCGTGGACGAACCTTTGCGCCTCCGTCAGCAGCATGATCCCCACCGACGCGGCCTGTTCGGTGATCTTCACCATGTTCTCGTTGCCATACAACGCGGACGCCTCGTACATGTGGACCATCAGCCACGTCAGGCCGCACCCGGGCACCCACTCCCGCAGGTTCTTCCCAAGCGGGTTGCGGTACGGGTCGCCCAGGTGCTTGGCGCGCATGGGGATGGTGCGGTGGACCAGGCACCACAGGAACGCCCGTACCGCCGACATGGTCGACAGCGACCAGATCGCGGCATCACCGAGGACGGCCAGCTGCTGGTCGCCCTTCACCGGGTCCAGCAGGATCACCCCGGAGTCCTTGCGGCAGGCCACGTTCACGTCCAGGATTTCGCCGGCGTCGCCCTTGCCGGAGCGGGACATGCCGGTGAACGCCATATGGCCTTGCTGCTTGTCCTCGTCCAGGTCGCCCTTCCCGGCGACGTGCGGCAGCAGCATCGTCAGCGGCAGGAAGTCCCGGTACAGCCCCAGCCCCTCGATCGTCTCGATGATGCTCTCGCCCGGGCCGGACGGGCCCAGCCAAGGGAACGGCTTCTTCAACTTGTCGGTGCGCAGCACCTGCACACCGACCCGGTCCAGCTGCTCGCCGACGAACAGGGTGGTGCCCCCGGCGATGCCCCCCGCCCACCGGGTGATCTTGTCGATGGCGCGTTCGTCGATGTCGGACGGCACCTCGCCCGGCCCCAGCTCGATCCCGCCGCGGAACTCGTCCTTGTTGTTGGCGAGCATCACCATGTCGCTGTCGCGGATCGTCGGCATGTGCTCGGCGGCGAACTCCCGCCACGCCGCCGACACCGCGGCGGGTGTCGCCGCGCCCCGCCGCTCCAGGTCCCGCAGCGTGTGGTTGCCGTGCCGCTTGTGCCAGATGATCGCCGCCGCCAGCCCGGCGAAGAACGCGCCGATCTCCACGTAGGCGTTCGGGCCGTACAGCACGGTGTAGGCGAACACGGCGAAAGGCGCGCCGAAGTTGAACGCCTCGTGGCAGGTGGCGAAGATCTCGCGGCCCTTGTTGAGGTACACCGACGACCCGACCAGCGCGGCCCCGCAGGCGGCCGCGCAGAACGCGGTGAACCCCTGCGCGTCGGCGGCCTGCGCCCCGAGGTACGCCAGCGGGGCCACGCCGATCGACGCCAGCAGGATGATCCACGGGGCGAGCAGCCGCAGCGTCGCGGAGATCTCCCCGGCCTCCGACATCTGCCGGCGGAGCTTGCGCTCCTCCGCCTTGCCGCGGCGCTTGGGGTCGGACGTCAGGAACGCGACCATCACACCTCCATGGCCTCGCTGCGGGCGGACTTCTTCCGCCAGTCGGGGCCGTACTTCTTGTCGCGCAGCCCGTCGATCGCCACCCCCGCGTACCGCTCCAGGTTGGGGTACAGGGTGCGGATCCCCATGCGGGCCATGCGCAGGCCCATGACGGCGGTGACCAGCCCGACCGTGCACAGCCGCGCCCGCACCCACTTGTCGTTGCCTTTGTCGACGCCCTGCCGTTGCGCTTCCTTGAGCAGGGCGTGGATGCGGGCGGTCAGCTCCGGCCGCCGCCAGACGAACTCCGTCATCAGGTCGGTCAGCACCTCCTCCGCCTGTCGGGCGTAGGTGCGGACCTGTTCGGGCTTGCGCGTCGCCACGTTGCGCAGTTCCGCCGCGCGTTGTGCCACGTCACACCTCCAGGGTCATCTGCGGGGGGCCGTCGGGGTCGTCGGTGCCAATCGGCTCGGGCCGGGTAGGCCCGTGCCACAACTGGTGGCCTTCGGCAGGCCGCAACCGCATCCACGCCAGCGCGGCGGCTGCGACGGCCAGGCCGCCGCACACCACGACGGCCGCCGCCACGGTGGCGGCGGCGACCAGCCCGGTGGCCACCACCACGGCGAGCGTCAGCGACAGGCCGCGCCGCGCCCACACCCCGGCCCGGGACTGGGCGTTCACGACCGACCCCCGCCGGGATGGATCCACGTGGCGACGGCCAGGCGCGCCCGGTGCAGCCACGCCCCCAGGTGGGTGCTGAGCCCGGAGACGAGCCCCGCCCCGAGCAGGGACACGTCCCGGGGCAGGCCGGCGACCTCACGCGCCAGCGTGTACGCACCCCAGGCGGCGGCGGCCATTACGACCAGCAGGCCGATGCCGAGCTGAGCGCGCAGCCGCCGCCCCGGCCGGGCCGCCCTGGTGGTCTTGGCTGTGCGTTTGGGGGGACGTTTGCCGGTGCGGGCGGCCGGTCGCGGGGCGCGGCTGGGCCGGGCGGGGACGGGCGGGTCGTCGAACTCGAGCTCCGCCGTGTCGTCCTCGTCGGCGGGGCTCGGCCCGGGGTCGTCGCCGTGGTGGTGGGGGCGTGGTGCCAGCCTTACGCCGCGGCCGGGTTCGGCCGGGCCGAGCTGCACCGCCGCGCCGAACGCCTGCGTCGGCGTGTCGTCGGGGTCGCCGTCCGGCGTCCCCTGCGGGGGGTGGTGGTTGGAATGCTCACGCATAGGTCAGGAGAATAGTGCACTGTCCACTGTTCGCGCGAGGATGCCAGAGGCCCCGGGGTGACGACCGGTGACATGAAAGAGGGGGACGCCGCCTGCACCAGTCCCCCCAGATGGTGCAGGGGCGTCCCCCTGGTCCCGGATTACGCCGCGGCTTGGCCGTCTCGACCCTGCGGCAGGCCCACGGGGGTGAGGCCTGGCGGGGAGCCGGTGCCCTCCGGCTCGGGGTGCAGGCCGCGCGTGGCGGTCTCCGAAGGGCGGGCCGGTGGTGATCCGGGATGGGTCGCCGACGCCGTCGGACCCCTCCCACGGCGTCGGCGGTCTTCGTTGATCAGGTGGTCCCAGTGGGCGCGGTAGGGCTCACAGGTCCAGCAGTCGCGGTGCGACTGGGGGAACAGGGCGCAGGCCAGGCGGTGTGCCCAGCGGGGTGCGCTTGGGCTGCCGGCTGGTGTGACGGTGATCAGGGAGCGGGGCGTGTGGGGCCACGACCAGCCGGCGAGCTGCATGGTCAGCGTCCGGCTGCTGCGGCGGCGGCCTGCGCGGCGATGGGCAGGCGCGGCTCCGGCTGCTGGGGGCCGGGGGCCGGGATCTGCGGCGGCACGACGGGCTGCGCCGCCGGGGCGGGCGGCGGGGCGGCGTCGGCGGCGCGGCCGGGACTGGTCACGGGTGCGTACCCGCTGATCCGGATCGCCTTGACCAGATGGAACACGACGGCGGTGACCTCACGGCCGTCGTCGTAGAAGCGGACGAACCTTGCGTACTCGTCGGTGTCGTACCGGCTGGCGACCACCTGCAGGTCGTCCAACTGCTCGTCTTGGAACGTGACCGTGAAGACGGTTCTTGCCATTTGCTTTACCCCCCTTTTGCTTGACCCCGGAAACGGCTATGCGGGCGCGTTTTTGTTACGCGCCCGCATAGGTGGCGCCACGTTAGCCCGCCCGGGCGGGCTGTGACGGGTATTTGAGCAAACCCGTCACGCGACCGGCATGGCGACCGTCTGGTCCGCTGCGGCGGGGCGCTCGTCGTCGCCGCACGGGGGCCGCCGGTCGGGGCTCAGCCCGGGGTGGTCGTCGTCGCGGGACCCGGTGGCGACCAGGTCGCCGAGCAGTTCCGCCGCGTCGGCGGGGCCGGGCGGGGCGGGCTCGGGCGGCGGGACGGGCAGGGGGGCCGGGCGGGCGGTCGTCGTCGACCAGATGGCGGCGGCCAGCTGGGCGCGGGCGTACGCGTTCTCCTGTTCGGCGGGCAGGGCCAGGCCGAGCGCGCGGGCGATCCAAAACGGGTCGTAGGGCAGCTCCGGCCCGAAGTCGACCTGGTTGGCGACGGCCGCGCTGGCGGTCTGGGCGCAGGTGTGCCAGCCCTGCGCCCACCCGTACATCGCCCCGGCGGCGTGGACGGTGGCGTCCAGGTGGCCCAGGTGTGGGCAGGGGGACCCCTGCTTGCGCATGAACTCCCGCAGGAACTCCGGCTCTCGGTCGCGGCCCAGCGTGACGAGGTGGGCATCGACCATGGCGGCGGCCAGCTTCTCGGCGACGGACCGGCGGCTGGTGGGGACGGTGGTGCCGAGGCTGGGGTCGAGGCTGATCACGGGGTCGCCGTTGTGCTCCCACGCCTCGCGCCGCTCCAGGTAGCGGGTGCGGCGCAGCTCGGCGTCGTCGGCGGCCTCCAGGTGCTCGGGGCGGATCACCCAGTAGCGGCCCATGTCGGGGGCGCCGGGGCGGCGCAGGATCGCGGCGATCTCGAACGTTTCGTGCCGCAGCGGGTCGGGCCCGGTGCGGGAGATCGCGACGAACAGCAGGTTGCGGCTCATTGCCTCTCCGATCTGCAGAGTGTCAGGTGACGGTGTCCGGGGGCCGGGATCAGGCGGGTTACGTCAAGCTCGCGCCGCGCCGGGTGCGTGACGCGCATCACCGTGCCCGAATCCAGCGTCCCGACGATGCGGACCGTGCCGGGGCAGGCCGGCTCGAACCCGTCGACGGTCATGGGGGCCAGCCGGTCGTGCACGTAGTCGCCGACCCGTAACCGGCAGGCTTTGCGCTCCCGCCGGGACGGTTGCAGTGTCGGCGTGTGCCGACCGCCCCCGGGTGCGGGGTGTGCCTCCACGACCGCCAGTGTGCACGATGGACCGTACGCCTATGTACAAAGTCTTTTCAAGAGTGCCCGTATTGCTAGGTAGGGCGTGCGTCCCCCGGGGGGCGCACGGGCGGGCGGAAAAAATTTTGCTGCTAGGCGTGTCGCGGTCAGGCCGCTGGTGACGTTGCGGCCGACCCGAACAGGCGGGGGCCGAGGATTTCGGCCGCATGTTCGATCTGTTCGTCGCCGAGTTCCGTTTCGACGGGCCCGGCGTCGAGGATCGCCGCCTCGATCCTTGCGATGAGTGTTTCGTCCCGCATCAGGGCAGCCCGGTGGGGGCGTAGACCGGCAATAAGGGGTCGTTGCCTATGGAAACAACCTGAGTCATGCTCAAAAACCGTAGGAATCAGTTGGCAACGCGTCAAGTTGTTTCGGCCAACTACTTGGAACCAATAGGAATCAGTTGGGACATTTGGAACCCGATAGTTCCAACAATCACGCCATAACAGGCCACCCACGTGACCAACAGGTCCCTAACGTGCGGTTTCAAACTGTTTCCATCTGACGCCAACTGGTGCACACTCGGGATGACTCCAAGCCTGGGAGGATCCGTTGCCCGTCGACCCGATCTGGCGTCAGCTCGGCGACCAGCTCGTCCATCGCCGCGTGCAGCTCGACCCCGAATACCGCACCCGCAGGGCGTTCGTCGTCGCCACCCGCGCCGTGGGCGCCAACGGCTGGTACAGGATGATCACGAGTCTTGAGCTCGGCGAACGCGACAACTACAAGCGGGAAACCCTCGCGGCCGCCGAAACCGCCTACCGGCTGCAGCCCGGCAGCATCCGCGCATTCATTGGAAGGGGTGCGCCGCTGCAGTGCCTCGACGACGCCGAGGCTGACGCCCCGGCCCGGCCGCGGCAGCCGCCCCGCTACGACGACCCGGTCCTGCAGTACCTGTGGGAAACCCCTGACCCCAGCCTCAGCGAATCCCAGCGCGAGGCCCTGGTGCAGGTCTACCTTGCACTGTCCGGTGCCGCCTCCCGCGGCGCCAGCGCGGCCCCCCAACCCCCCGCATCGGCGCGGACCGCGTGACCTGACCTCATGCAGCCCCGCGCCGGCTGCGCCAACCCTCGCCCCCCGAGGTGGTTCGCCCTTGCCTGAAAACGTTCACGATGCGGTGTTGGCCGTCCGCCAAGTGCTGCGGACCTTGCGCCTGCGGCTGGCGACGCTCACCCGCACCCAGCCGGTGCCGGATCTGGCCGAGCACCGGCTGCTGCGGCAGCAGATCACCGACCTGGAAGGCACGCTGGCCGTCTTGGCGGAGAAGGCGGTGCCCCGCCCCCTGGCCCAGGCGCTGGCAGCCGAACCCGGCCAGCCCCGCGCCGTCGCCGTCGACGTCAGCGCCCACCAGGTGCAGATCGTGGTACAGCCGCTCGGCCGGGACGACCCCGAGCGGCAGGTCGCCGTATGGGCCGACGTCCTGGCAGCCGTCGCCGAAACCGAGCTGACCGGTGAGCAGCTGCGCAGCATGGACTCGGCCGTGCTCGCGGTGCAGACCGGCGCGGCGATCATCCTCAACACCGGGCATTCGCGGGCGGTGGCGCGGGCGGCCATTCGCATGCTGCGGCATGGAGCATTCCTGCCCGCCCCGGCCGCCGCGCTGGCCCGTCTCGTACGCAGGCGGCCCCGGCAGGCGGCGGCCGCCGCAGGGGTGGTCGCGGCGGCGGCGCTGGCCGTCGGGGTGGCGCTGGCGTCCGCCCACCAGCCCGTCCCCGCCGGTCGGCCCGCAGTCGTCGCGGTGGCACCCGCCCCGCCGCCGGTGGTCACCCCGTCGGAGCCGACGCCTACCCCGGCGACCCGGTCGCCGCGGCCGTCGAAGGAGCCGCTGCGGGCCGACGACGTGGCGGAGCGGCCAGAGGGCGACCGTCCTGGCCCGGGCGGCGGCAGCTCCGGCGGCGGGGGCGCCGCACCTGGCGGTCGCGGTGGCGGCGGAGGCTCGGGCGGGCAGCCCGGCGGTGGTGGGCAGGCGCCGCCGTCGCCTGGGCCCAGCGGGCCGACCGGCGACCCGGCCCCGCCCACCCAGCAGCAGCCAACGCAGGGGCCCAGCGACCAGCCGACCCAGCAGCCGACGCAGCCCCCGGCGGGCCGGGACTGCGACCTGCTGGACGTGGACGTGCGGGTGCCGCCGGTCGTCGGCATTGAGGTGTGCCTGTGATCGGACCGCCGGGCCGGTCAGCCGGCCCGGCGCGGCTCATCCAGTTCTTGCTGGGCGGCCTGGCCCAGTAGGACGGGGGTGAGGAAGTCGGCGGCGTGCTCGATCTGCAGGTCGCTCAGCTCCGGCCCGGGTGGGTGTCGCAGAGCCTCCCGGATCGCCTGCTCGATGCGGTCGGCCAGACCGGGTTGTGCGTCGCGTTCCACCTGGGGGTTCCTCCTGTCCACCGCGCGGCGACGCAGGCAACTACCCGGACCGGGCGGGACGGACACGCTCTCATATCGGCGGACCGCAACACCCCTTTTTTAAATGTAATTGGGAGACGCCATTAAGGGCGACAATTACCGCCAAACGTAGGTCAATCGGTCGCGGTCGAGTCCCTGGAATCCGATGCGGGTTGACGGGTGCACCACGATGTGGTCAAGGACGGTAAGGATCAGCATGCGCTGCTGCTCCATATCGGCCGTGGCCCACCATTCCGCCAATGAGCGGGGGTTGATGTTCTCGGGCAGCGCCTCGAACCGCTCCGCCTGCTTCAGCTTCGCCTTGCGTTCCTTGATCTGCGCGTTGAGGCTGCGGCTGGCAGCGTGGAACGCCTCCCGCGGTAGCCCGACCTCCGGGTCGGCGTAGTCCAGGCCCAGCTGCTCCAGCTTCTCCTGCAGCCTGGTGATTTCCTGTCCCAGCGTGGCGTCCTGGTCGTCGGGTACGACTGCCTTGGCCAGTCGCCGGCGGATCGCCGGGGAGGTGAACCGTGCCAGCACCTGCCCGGCGACGTCGACCTCTAGCGGGCCCGCCGCGATGCGGATCTTGCCGCAGCCGGAGTACGGCGGCGACTTGCGGCAGTTGTAGCCAGGCTTGCCTGCGTTGGAGCGGTGCCCGACCAGCCCGGTGCCGCACAGCCCGCAGATCAGCACCCCGCCGCCCAGCAGGTACTTGCGGGAGTTGCCGTCCCGGTTGGTGACCCGGGCGGGGTCGCGCAGGATCACCTCCAGGCGGCGCTGCTCGTCGTCGGTGATGATGGCCGGCCACACGTTGCGGGCGACGATCTGCCGCTCCTCCTCGGGCCGCCCGGCCTCCAGGTAGGTGCGGTGACCCGCCATGGCGGGGTTGAGCAGCAGGCGGGAGATGCCGCGCGCCACCCACGGGTTGCCCTGGGTGGTCTTGTGGCCGTTCTTGTCCAGCCAGTCGACGAGGGAGCGCAGCGAGCCGCCTTTAAGGACGTGCTCCACCATGTGCCGGATGACTTTCACTTCCTCCGGCACGAGGGTGACCCCATCGGCGTCGTATCCGTAGCGCCTCAATCCGCCGCTCCATGTTTTGCCCATTTCAGCGCGCTGCCTGTTCGCCGATTTCTGCCGTACGGCTTTCTGCTCGACTTCACCTTGCGCCACAGCCCCCAAGATCCTGGCGACCATGCGGCCGGTGTGCGTCGACAAATCCACGTCACCATGAACGCATTTGAAAAACGCGCGTTTGCGTTCGACGAGTTCGACGACGCGTTCAAGCTCGGCGTTTCGCCTGGTCAGCCTGTCGATGTGCCAGACGCCAAGAGCGTTGATCCGCCCACCCTCGACGTCTTTGATCATCCTTTCGTAGTCGGGCCGGTACTTCTTCTTCGACGCCGACACGTCATTGTCGACATACAGGTCAACGATTACGCCCTGGGGGTCGATGAGGCGGATCAGGTCGGTGCATTCAGCGCATTGCCTTTCCACGGCCAGGCCGGAGCCCTGCCGGTCCATCGACAGTCGGGCGTAAATTCCCCACCGCAGACCGGAAAGGCCATGGCCGATAAGGCTCACGCCTCGCCGTCAGCGGCGGTGTTTTCCAGCCTCCTTTCACGGCGCAATCGCCGTCGTGCGGCCGCCACCCGGCGGGCGAACTTCTCATCCAGCGCCAGCAGGTCGGCGGCGGTGGCCACCACGAGCCCGCCGACCGTCCCGGTCACCTCCCACGGTTGCCCGCTGGGGCCGCACAGCAGGCACAACTGCGCCGCCTGGCCGTCGAACGCCTGAACCCACGTCCGGACGTCGTCGGCCCGCCTGCCCAGCCGAGCCAGTTCGACGACGGCCACCCGGTCGACCAGGCCGCGAGCGACCAGGGCGAGCACCTCCGCGCGACCGGCCCGGCTGGGGCCGTAGTCGGTCACCTCGTGCACGACCTGTGCGCCCTCCCGCGCCGCCCAGGCCCTCAGCAGGTCCAGGTCCAGGGATTCAACTCCGGGCCTAGAACGCGTGTAGAGCGCCCACCGGGCAGCGGGCGGTTCCGAGTCCCCGCCGGGGCCGGATTCGGCCGCCACAGGGGCGCTCAGAGCCGCGCATGGGGGGTTGCGGTCGGTCATGGCATCTCCACTTCGCGTGTCGCGCAGTGGGACAGCCCCGGATCGTAGGCGAGCTGAGGTGCCCATGCCCACAGCTCCGCGGCGTCCCCGCAGGGTCGGCGCGGCCACCAGCGGGCCGCGGAGCAGCACCATAGCCCGTCAACCTATGTACTGTACGGACATTAGAGGGCACCATCGCGCACGGGTATCTCTCGCTGGCGCTCCTGCCGTCCTTCACGGCCGAACTGTTCCGGGTCGACGGGCTTCGGATGGCGATCAACTTCGGGCTGAACAAGGTCCGGTTCCCGCGTCCCGTGCCCGTCGGCTCCCGGATCCGCGCGGGCGCCGAGATCGTTGACGTGAAAGGCAGCCCGGCGGGAACGCTGGCGAACGTTCGCGTCACGATCGAGGTCGAAGGCGCCGACAAACCGGCCTGCGTCGCCGAGACCCTCTCCCTTTTCGTCCCGGAGTAGCCGAGCCGTACGGCACGCCGGAGCCGGGCGCCTCTCGTAGGTCCCTCGCCCGTGGGAGGGCAAAGTAATGGCTCAAGCAGGGGTGTACGGTCTGGTAGAGTTACACCCGTTGCCAAGCATCCCAGGTGATGCCAGGCAGCCAGGCGGCCGTAGCTCAATGGATAGAGCATCTGACTACGGATCAGAAGGTTAGGGGTTCGAGTCCTCTCGGCCGCGCCCAACTCAAAGGCCACTTCCGATCACCGGAAGTGGCTTTTTGGTTCCCGTACAGCAGCGAATTACAGCAACGTCGTCAGCGGTTGAGGCCGGCGTCCGACTTTGACAGTCCTGGTGATCCGCTGGCTGATCGGTTCCTGCGTGCCGGGCCAGCGATCGAGTTCGGCCGCGGTCACGTTGACCGCCTGGTGGGTCGGCGGCGATCTGCTTCTTGTCGTCAGTCATGGCAGTCCTTCTTGTGCAGGGCTGACGGCTTGTGCACGGCGGTCTTGCCGCTCTTGCTGCTCCGGACGCGGAACTGAGGGTCGTCGGGCGAGGCCTTCACGGTGCGTCCGCTGTCTTCCGTCGTCTCGGTGATCTTCTTCTCGACCTTCCCCGAGGTGGAAGAGCCGTGGCTTTTCCAGGTGACTTCGTCACCCACGGCCGGTTCGCCCTTTTTCTTGGCGCTCATGGGGGCTCGGGTACCCACCCACGACTAGGGCAATCACGCGCCGGCTGGCCCGGCGGCATGACGAAAGGGCGACCGCGGCTCATGGCCGCGATCGCCCGCCCTGTCGGAACCGCCGGCCGTTACGGCTTGACCGGCTTCCGGTCGGTCCACTCGGCCTTGGTGATCGAGGTCCAGTTGACGACGGTGCCCGGCTCCGCCCAGCCGTAGGTCCCGGTCGGGGCGACGGCCACGAACTGGTCCGTCAGCAGGACGCCGGTCTTCGGGTCGACGATGAGCTGCCGCTCGAACGTGCCGGTGGACCACGTCTCGGCCCGGGCGACGCCCTGGCCCGTGCGGCCCAGCGTGTCGGTCACCTCACCCAGCGACCGCACGCCGTCCAGTCCGGCGAGCACCTGGTAGGCTGCGGCCCGGACGCCGGGCTTGACGGGCATGTCGCTCAACAGGCCCGCGGTCACCTGGAAGAGCCAGGAGTCGGCATCCTGCGGGTCGTTGGACTCGGTGCCGTGCCCCTCGTATCCCTTGAGCAGGTACGCCTTCAGCTTGGCCGCCGTCGTGGGCAGAGCCTGGAGCTCGGCCACCGAGACGTTCTTGCCGGCCAGGTCGGCGACCTTGTCGCCCACGTTGATCCTGTCGGCGGAGGGCTTGCCGCCCTTGGCCTCGACGACCCGCTGTGCCCGGGTGTCGGCGTTCTTGGTCATGGTCACCGTCCACCTGGTCGGCGAGCCGTCCTGCTTCCAGGCGGCCTCCGAGCCGGGCGCGGGCTTAATCCCGAGGTTCTGGGACACCCACCAGCTTTCCTGCTTCGGCGAGCGGGCGATCCACTTCTGGTCGCCTTGCAGGCTGTTCACCGTGTAGTGCACCTTGGTGCCCACCTGCTGGGCGTTACCGAGCGTGCTCTCCACGTACCAGTAGGCCCCGCCGCCCTGCCGGGCCTTGAGTGACGACTCGGCCGCGACGAGGAGGAGTTGCTTGGCCGACAACTGCGTCACCGGCTGCTTGTCCTTGGCGACGACCGGGGAGTTCGGCGCATGTGTCGTGCCGCCGGTCGCGGTGATCGTCACGGCCACGGCGGTGGCGGCGGCCACGCCCGCCAGGCCGAGCGCCCACACGGGCCTGGGGATGCCGGCCTTGCGGGTCCGCACCGGCCTCGGCCTGGCGTGAGACATGGCGTAGGAGAGCTCGGCAGCCCGGGTGTGCTCGTCGGCCGGGGTGTCGAGATGGGCCGGGCGGGCCGCCCGCAGCTGGTTCATCGGGTTCATGACCACTCCTCACTGAGATTGCGCACCCGGGTTCGGGGGGCGACCGCCGGTGCCGACTTCATCGCCTGGACCAGCCGTTTGCGGGCCCGGTGGAGCCGCACTCGGAAGGTCGCGGCGGAACATCCGATGACGCGTGCCGCGTCGCGCGGCGTGAGCCCCTGCCAGGCCACCAAGATCAGTAGCTCGCGTTCGTCCTGGTTCAACGAGGCGAGCGCGGTCATGACGGCGAGGCGTTCGGCCACCTGATCGGCGTGGTCTTCTTCCGTCCATGCGTGCAGCTCGCCGGCGAGCGACTCGCGCCTGATCTCGGCGCGGATGTTGTCGCGCAGCACGTTGCGGGCCACGCCGAGCAGCCATGGCAGGGCGGGCTCCGGTATGTCGTCGAACCGCCGCCAGGCGATCGCGAACGTCTCGCTCACCACCTCGTCGGCGATCTGCCTGCCCGCCTGACTGACCACGTAGGCCCAGACCCGCTGTCGGCACTCGTCATACATCGTGGTGAACCGCTGTGAGTCGTCCGTCACCGCCTGGCCCCCCTTCGTCCCGGGTAATTGCTTCAACACCAGGAAGTGGGCCGAGACTCTCAAGTGTTACGAACAACTCCAAAATCATCGCGGAGCTCGGTCAGCCGCGGATCATCATCACGCGGAGTTCGACGCGCCGCGCGACCTGGTCTTCCGCGCGCACACCGACCACGACCTGCTCGTGCAGTGGATACCCGCACGACCTGAAGAAGGCCGTCGACGTGTTCGACGTCCGCGACGGTGGCAGGTGGCGCTACGTCAGCATGGACGCCGAGGGCAACGAGTTCGGCTTCCACGGTCCTTCGCCCAGCTCTTGCTCGACTTGTTGCGTGAGATCACCCGGTCCAGCCGGGCGATCCGCTCACGCAGCGCGGCGTTCTCGGCCCGAAGCTCAGTGTTCTCCTTCTCCAACGCCGCGACCTGCTCGGTCAGCTTCGCGATCACAGCCTCCTTGCGGGCGACCCTCCAGGCCGGACACCCGAAGATCACATCACCATCCACCCGATTGATCAACGTGACGGGCAGTCACACGCGCGCCACCACCGTCACGCTTCGATCAGTGCCTGAATGTTTGCCATTCCTGCTCAAGGCGTGACGCCGTAAAAGATGGCGCTTTCGTCGATGTGTGTCAGTTTTAATGCTCCACAGGCCATTGGGCCAGGGAGTGGCACCGCCGAGCATGATGGAAAACGTGCAATTCAGTAAATAAAAACGACGCGGCGGGTAGATTCGCCATCAGCCGATAAGTGCGTGTATTGCATCAGCAATATGCGGCAAATCGAAGTTCCATCGCCCGGCGCCTTCCGGAAACTCACGGCCGTGCGCAGGCACGAACTACGGTTTTGATCAGCCTAAGGCAAGTCAATCCGCCTAGACGTGCTCCGAAATCAATGCCAACGATGGAATGGCAATCCCGATCGCCGCATGCGGCATGATCGGAGAGGAGTCATCTCTATGCAAGGCAAACGATTCTCGTTGCTACTCGGCCCAGCAGTCCTCACCGCCGTCACCCTCTGGCCGGCGGAAGCCGCCCAGGCCCTCGTCCATCACCCGTCTGCCATGGTGGCAGCAGTCAGCGCGAACCGCGCGGCGCTGTCTGCGGACTACGGCGACGAATCAGAAGAGAGCAGCAGCAGCCCGGGATCCATTCAGGAGAGGGAATACCGGCAGAGCGGCGTCAGGAGCGCGACTGGCGAGGAGTCCCGCTACAGCCCCACCACCTACAGCGAGCGCGCCGAGTCCAGCCACCCGGCGTCGTACAGCGAGGAGTCCAGCAGTCCGGTGTCATACAGCCGGCTGGGCCGCATCAGTCGCATGAGGCTCATGCGCGAACGCGCCGAGGAAGCCAGTAGCGAGGCAGTCCGCCCGGCCACGTACACCCGCCGCGTAACCTACTCTCGCCCGGTCACTCGCATGGAGACCTTCACGCGTCCGGTTCGGGTCACCCGCATGCGGACGGTGACCCGTCCGGTCACTCGCATGGAGACCTTCACGCGTCCGGTTCGGGTCACCCGTATGGAAACGGTCACCCGTCCGGTCACCCGTATGGAAACGGTCACCCGTCCGGTCACCCGTATGGAGACCATCACCCGTCCGGTCACCCGCATGCGGACGGTGACCCGCCTGGTCACTCGCATGGAGACCTTCACGCGTCCGGTTCGGGTCACCCGCATGCGGACGGTCACTCGTCCGGTCACGCGCATGGAGACCTTCACGCGTCCGGTTCGGGTCACCCGCATGGAGACGGTGACCCGCCCGGTCACGCGCGTGGAGACGGTCACCCGCCCGGTGACTTACACCCGTCCGGTGTCCTACACCCGCCAAGTGCAGTACACCCGGCGACACCACCGGGCGAACATCGACCCGTGAGGTATCAGCCGGCCGCTGCAGTAGAGAGCTAGCGGAGGGGCACGGGCATTCCGCCCGTGCCCCTCTGTCGTGGTCGCTATCGCGCAGGCTCAGGGGCTCCTGCCCTGGTCGGCGTCACTGCTGTCATGGCGTCATGGGCAGGCTCCGAACGATCTTGATCGACCACGCTAATTGGCCCGGCCAGGACCGCGACGCGGATCACGTCGTCCCCGACGTGATCGAGGCTATGGAAATCTTGCAGGAAGAGCGGTGATGAGCGGGTCAAGCCGCACCTGGTGGGCGGTTGCCGTACAGCAACCCGTACAGCAACCCGTACAGCAACCCGTACAGCAACCCGTACAGCAACATGGCCTCACACAATCACACACCACCGTCCCGCACCTACCGCCAGAGCAGGTGGCGTTAGCGGGCTGCAGAGTGCCGAGTTACCGCCACTGGCCGTTCGGATGTGGTCGGCCATCCCTGAGGCGCCTGTTCGGGAGCGAAGGGCCGTCTACGCCGTCATTGGAATGCGGCGTTCGACGACGAGATTCTCCGCTCGGGTGTATGCGGCGGAGTGACCATGGGCGGCGGAGGTCCGTTGGTCAGGGCATGTCGGAGTCTGGAACCACGATGAGGTCCAGTGGGTAGTGCCCGTTGTAGCCGAGTCCGTGCTGGTTCCACACGACGTCCTCTGGGCGAGGCTGGACGTTGCCCGTTTTGTCCTTCGCCCGGGACATCACGCGGTACTGGCCTGGCTTGACCCCCGGCCACGGCACCTCGAAGCGCACCCACATATAGGGTTCGGGAGTGTTCAGCAGCCTCGCCGCACGCCATGGCATCTCGGTGACCCATCGGCCGGGTGAGGCCAGCTTCTCCACCGAGACGTCGACGTGGTCGATCGCGCCGGCCCCTGACCACGCCCGCCCGCGCAGGGTGATGTCGCCGGGATACAGCGTGACCTCCGGGTCGTGCTCGATGGCGCTGCGGACGGGGCCGACGCTCAGGGGGACGGGCTTGGGGTAGGCGGGACCGGCCAGCACGTGCCTCGTCTGCAGCCCTGTCGGCGAAATGCGGTGCTTGGACACCTCGATCTCGCCGAGCCACTTGATGTACGTGACGGCGGCCCACCCCGACAGGATCAGGCGGAGCGGGTAGCCGTGGTCGACCGGGAGGTCTTGTCCGTTCATGCGGTACGCCAGCAGGGTGTCGTCCTTGAGCACCTTGTCGGCGGGGGCGACCTGGGAGTAGTGGATCTTCCCACCGGGGAAGCTGTGGTTGACGATGACGTCCAGGCCGGTGAACTTCACGTCCATCGGGGATACGGCTCCGGCCGCCGCCAGCACGTCCTTGGCCCGTACCCCTGTCCATTCAGCGGCCCCCACCGCGCCGAAGTGCCACTGGGTAAAACCGACCGGGAGCCAGCGATGGGCGGCTCCGCCAGGCGGCAGCTTGGGAAAGAAGGCGGCGCAGTTGGCGCCGCAGTCAATGGTGCGCTTCAGCGTCACCGACGGCATCGCCAGCAGCTCGTCGTAGGTGAACGACCGGGGGCGGGTGAGCGCGTCGCCGGTGAGCCTGAGCCGCCAGGTCCGGCGGTCGATCTGTGGAGGACGGGCCCGGTTGTGGATGTACATCCGATCGTTGGGAATCAACTCGCCGTATCCCCGGGGCTCGCCGGCGAGGGGTGCCCGCCCGACCGGGCCCCACTTCATCTCCTCCGAGCCGTTCTCTCGGTGAACGAAGTACCAAGACGGCGTCGGCTGGACGACGAAGTTCGTCGCCTCCGTCGAGGGAGGCCCGGCCGTGCCGGCAGCGGTGGGCGCTTCACCGACGAGGAACGGCGCCGTGGCGCCCGCTACCGAGCACGCCAGGAACCACCGCCGTGAGCACTCCGCTTCTGATGTGATCTCCTGAGGGCGATCGGTGCCGTCCTCGCCATGGTCCCGATGGTGCGCCATCATGAGCACTCCCCACTGCCCGATGCCCCCAATCGGGCGATTAGTGCAGTATCGGCGTATATCTCCCCATACCCGGTCTGTCCCGAGGCCCTAACCTCGATCATGCCCACGCCGAGCCGATCCGCGTCACGCCGCCGCATCCGCTGGCTGTATGCCGTTCGGTCAGGTCAGCAGGGTGCGGGCGTAGGAGTCGTGGTCGTCTTTCACGCCCGGGAGGGCGAAGAAGTAACCTCCGCCGGTCGGGGTGATGTAGGGGACGAGCATCTCGTTCTCCAGTCGCCGCTGCATCTCGATGTAGGTGCGCAGTTCACGCTGGAAGCAGCAGAAGGCGTGCCCGGCGTCCATGCGCCCGTCGACGTCCGGGGCGCGCATGTACTGGTAGCTGCGGCGCCAGATGTGCACCGGAGGCACCTTGTCCGGCACGTACGGGTTGGGCGCGGCGAAGCGGGAGTCGGTCGTCTGCGGGTTGGCCAGGCGGACATGGCAGCTGAACGGCATCACCTCGCCCGCCGGATCGTAGACCACCGGCGAATTCTCGTCATGACCGCCGTTCAACGGGACACCGGTGACCTTGTGCCGGCCGATGATCCTCTGCTGCTGCTCGACCGGCACCCGGTTCCACTTCTCCAGGTCGAACCGGACGATCCGGACCACCTGGTAGGTACCGCCGGTCGTCCAGGCCGGCTCGGGGGACGGCGAATGCACCCAGACGAAATTGTCGATCCGCCCCTTGACGTCGGTCAGGAAGTGATTGGCCACGTCGTCGTGGAACCCGAGCAGGTCACGAGGAGTTCCGCTCGGCCGCTGCGGGCTACGGAACCCGTCGATGCGCCACCGCTGCCGCATCAGGCCAGTGGTGCGCGTGTGCAAGTCGATCAACACGTTCACCAGCGCGTCGGAGTGGTTGGCGCACAGCTGCAGGAGAAGGTCCCCATGACACTCCGCCGGGTTGAGATCGTCATGGGCGAAGGCTGTCATGGGCACCAGCTCGACGGGTTTGCGGCCGGCCAGCCCGAAGCGGTCGTCGAACAGCGAGGACCCAACGGCGACGGTCACGGTCAGCCCGTCCGGCACCAGAGTGGTGCCGAGAAGACCGGAACCCGACGAGCCCGAGGCGGGCCGCGCAGGGCCGCCGCTGGTCAGGAAGCGGGCCCGCGCGGTGAGAATGCGGAACAGATCGGTGAGCTGATCGCGGGTCTCGGCGGTCACGTCGTAGGCGACGAAGACTCCCTGCTGCTGCGGAACCCGCGGCAGCTGGGTTATGCCGGACTGATGTACGCCATGGAAGGGCACGATATCGCCGGCGCTCGGAGAGCGCTCTCGCGAGCCCTTCCGTACCGGCTGACCGGCCGCCGCGCCGAGGAGCCCGGCGGTCAGTGTCCCTCCCATGAACGAACGGCGAGAGTATGAGTGGGACATGCTTTCACGCTAGGAAGCCCACGATCACTCTTACAAGGGGTGACCTCGGTTCTTGGTGGCAACTTAACGTCCCTTTTGCTCGCGGCCCGAAGGCCGCTCGTCCCGGTACGTTCTAGCCGCCCCGAGCTGCTCCTGCTGACCACCGCCGGGGGCGTGCTGGCTGCCACCGGCCATGCGGTCGTGCTGTGCCCGACCTACGGCCTTCTTCCCCGACGGCCCTGGCGAAGATGCCGGTCGCGGAGGCTTGCGCTGCGCGGATCATGTGGTCGTAATGCGCGTTCGGTGGGGCTCAGGTCTGAAATGAGATCAAGTGTGCGGATCAGGGCGCGGCTTCGTGGCCTGGCTGGCCGGGCGTACGGCGCTGCTGCTTGAGCTCCGCTTCGTAGAGATGGCGACGCCCTTCGGCCAGCTCGGTCCGAGCTTCGCGCTCGAGATTCTGGAAGGCCGCGTAGTACCCGTCGTCGTACTCCTCCACGAGCTGGTAGGTCCACCTGCCGGCGATGACGTTGCGGCCGATCAGCTCACGTTCGATCCGATCGGCCCACGTGTCGTGCCCTGCCTGGCGGAACAGCCTCACCACGTCGTCGAGCTCGAAATCGGCGCTGCCGGTGAGTTGATGGAACGCGTACAGGTGGCCTCTGACTCGATGGATTATCTCCAGCGCCTTGCTGAACCTGCCCAGCGCGTCAACAGTCACGTCATCCAGGCCCGGCGGCCGGAGGTGTGCGGGGTCGGGCCGGCCCGCCTGCTCACGTTCTGTCATGCCGCACCGCTACCCGCCTCATCGGCGCGTCTATCCTCCCGGTCGGCTCCACTCAAATCGTAAGCTCAAATCGAGAAATCAAATCGAGGAATCCGCAGAACCGCGCACGGTCGCGCTCCCCTCGAAATCAGCTAGTGGCGGGCGGCCGTCATGACTGCGAGGATGCCTTCCTCAAACGTCAGGGCGCCGCCTGGAAGGCGCGGCCGGTGCGGGTGGCGACGCCGTTGCCGTGGAACAGCCCAGTGCTCGGCTCGGTGTCCGAGGCCGGCAGTCCGAACCACGCGTAGCGCTGGACGTACGGCAGCGCGGCCAGCATCCGGGTGGAGGCGGTCAGGAAGGCCGCCTGCTGCGCGTCGCCGGGAAGGCGGACGCCGTGCGAGAAGTCGATCAGGGCGAACTCGGTGAGCCAGATCGGCTTGTGATAGCGCTTGTACACGGCCTGGAGATAGGACCTGAGCTGGCCGACCGCCGCCTGCGTGCGGAAGTCCCCGCCGTACCAGTGCAGGGAGATGAAGTCGACGCGGTAGCCGCGCTCGGCCGCTCCGTTCATGAACCGGTCGAGCCAGCCGCCCGGGGTGTTCCCGCCGTACGCCACGGCTGGGCTGCCGAGCACACGCCCGGCCTTCATGAGCTTCGGCCACAGGGACAACGCCTCGTCCACGGTCATGTTCGCCTGTGCGGTCATATCCGGCTCGTTGAAGCTCAGCAGGTACGGCCCGGCGCTCCTGGCCTGGGCGAGGGTCTCCGGGGTGACGCTGCCGGCTCCCCAGATCATCGGGACGAACCCGACGCCCTTGGGGCCGATCGTGCCGTCATGGCGCGTGGACCAGTTGTAGTACCAGCTCGCGCCCGACTTGGCGAGCGCCGTGCTGACGCCGGGCATCTTCCATACCCCCACCCCCTTCTTGCGGGAGGCCGCCACCGGCGGGCGGTGCGTCGGCTTGGGCGTGGGGGACGGCTTCGGCCGGCTGCGGGACGGAGACGGGGAGTGCTCGGGTGTGGGGCGCGCCGACCACGACGCCGCCAGGGGCGCCACCGTGTGGTCCGGCGTCGGGCGAGCGGTGAGATGCCCGGACACCACGACGCCCGCGACGACGGCCGCCACGCCGGCGACGGCCACGGACCCGGCGACCGGAGCGTGGGAGAGGGAGGACAGCACGCCGCGCGGCCGCCGGGGACGGAGCGCGTGTGCCCCCCGGCCCGCGCCGCTTCGCCCGGGGGGAAGGTGCGAAGCGGCGTGGCCGCCCCCGGCGGCGGCCGGGGTGGCGTGCAGGTGGTCCACGAGCGCGGCGAGACCGGCCGGCACGGGCAGCAGCGGCAGCCCGCTGAGCAGGCGGTCGATCGGCAGCAGGCCGGCGCCGCGCCGTTCACAGACGGGGCAGCCGCGGATGTGCCGGGCGAACCGCTTGCGCCACAGAGGGCTCGGCACGCCGTCCCAGCTCCGGGCGAGGCTGCGCAGCTCCGGGCACGCGGGCCGTTCGGGCGCGTCCGGGCTCGCGCCGTTGTCGGCCTGCAGCGCACGGACGACCGTGCGAGCGGTCTCCACCTGCTCTTTCATGCGCTGGACACGGACGGCTGCGTGGCGGCCGGAAAGGCCCAGCGCGTTGGCGAGATCGGCGCGGCTGAGCCGGCCGGTCTCCTCCAGCCACCACAGGGCGAGCAGCGCCCGGTCGTCGCCGTCCAGCCAGCGGGTGGCCTCGGCGACCTCCCGTCGCTGGTCGGTGAGTCCCAGCCGCAGGATGGTCATGGTGGCGAAGTCGGAGGCCGGGTCCGGTAGCTCGGCCGCCGTGTCGAGATCCGCCCTACGGTACTGCGCGGTCCGATGGTCCTGCTGGTGGTCGCGCACCTGCCGGACGGCGATCGCGACCAGCCAGGAGCGGTACGCCTGCGGGTCACGCAGGTCCGGCAGGGCACGGACGACCCGCAGCAGCGTCTCCTGGACCACGTCGTCGACGTCGGTGTGCGCGTTCAGCGCCCGCCCGACGATGTTGTAAACGAGGGGAAGGGAGTCGGCCACCAGGGCGTCCAGCGCCCGCTGGTCCCCGTCGCGAGCGGCGGCCACCATCGCTGTGTCAGGTCCGCCCCTACCGGTTCCCCGCATCGCGCTCCGTCCGTCAAGTCGCGCCGCCCTCTTCGTGTCGGGCGCACTGTGCGCTGGTTCGAGCAATTCTCCCGGCCGCAGGGGACGTGCGAATCGTCCCCTAAGAGGGGACCGGGTGAGCGGTTGTCGGACAACGAAAATTCCGGGCCCTCTTTTCCTGAGTTTTCGTTATCCACCGCGCGCCCGCCGGTCTCCAGTACAGAAGCGCATCAGTCCAGCCTGCCTGACACGCCGTCGGGCTCCTCATCCCCTTGTACTGAAGGACCTCAACCACCATGACTGAAACTGCTCCGAGTGCTATCGCACCAGGTCGCAGCGCCGCCCGGCGAGTTAGGCGGCTCGCGTTCGCGGGCGCCCTCACGGCCGTCCTGGGCGCCTGCCTGGTGAACGGCGCCGCCCCGGCCGGCGCGGCCGAGGCTCCGCTGTCGCAGGGCCGTACGGCCAGCGCCTCTTCGAGCGAGAGAGGTGACCTGACGCCCGCGGCGGCCTTCGACGGCAACGGCGGCACCCGCTGGTCCAGCAAGTTCAGCGACCCCCAGTGGCTCCAGGTCGACCTGGGCAAGTCCACCGCGATCAAGAAGATCGTGCTCAACTGGGAGCGCGCCTACGCGACCGCGTTCTCGGTCCAGACGTCCAACGGCGGGGGCGCCTGGACGACGGTCTACTCCACGACCGCCGGCAAGGGCGGCCTGCAGACCCTGGACGTGTCGGCCACCGGCCGGTACGTCCGGCTCTACGCCACCAAGCGGTCCTCCCAGTACGGCGTGTCGCTCTGGGAGTTCCAGGTCTTCGGCACCGGCTCGGGCACCTCGACCCCCACCCCGACCCCGACCGCGACCAATACGGCCAAGCCGACGCCCAGCGCCACCCCGACCACTGCGGCGCCTGGCGCCGGCTGGGTGCCGGTGGACCAGGCCGCATGGAAGCAGGCCTTGGACGCATACAACAAGGTCGCACCCCAACCGGTCCCCGCGGGAATCGTGAGAGTTCCCGAGTTCCACACCGACTGCACGGTGTCCAACCAGGCCAAGGACGACCCGATCGTGCTGCCCGGCTTGCCTGGCGCCTCCCACATGCACACCTTCTTCGGCCCGAAGGTGGACGCAAGCACCAAGACGGCAGACCTGCTCGCGAGTTCCACGACCTGTAACGCGCCTGGGGACCACAGCGCCTACTGGGTGCCGCAACTGATGCATAACGGTGAGCCGGTCCCGATCAAGGACTTCCGCGTGTACTACGGCGCCCGACTCAAGGACCCATCGGCGGTCGTGCCGTTCCCGCCGGGTCTGCGCGTGGTGCAAGGCGATGCGAAGCGGCAGGTAGCGACGCCGAAGGGCGCCAGCGGCCAGTTCTGGTGCGCCGGCAGCGCGGAGATCGGACGCAGCGCCGACGGCAACTGGCCTGTCTGCGCACAAGGCGGCCACCTGATCTACCAGCTGATGTTCCAGGACTGCTGGGACGGCAAGCACATCGATTCTCCTGACCACAAGTCGCACATGGGGCCGATGAAGGACGGCCGGTGCTCCGGTGACTATCCGGTCGCGGTCCCCAACATCTCGCTCATGGTCAACTACAACACCCTCGGCGGTGACGGCCTGTCGCTGTCGTCGGGCATGGCGTCCTCGATGCACGGGGACTTCATGAACGCATGGGTGCCGGAGAAGCTCGGCGCGCTCGTGAAGGTCTGCATCAACGCGGACGCCAAGTGCGGCATCACGCCAGGCTGGGCCAACGGCTGACCTGAGCTGAGCTGAATCTGCGGGGGCGGGGTCCGGCTCGCCGGGCTTCGCCCCCCATGGAGAAGGGCGGAAATGAGAGCGGCCACCATTGGCGCACCGGTGCTCGCGGTGCTCACCGTTCTGCTGGTCACACGATGTGTCGCGGCGGGGACGGATGCGCATTCGGCCGCAGGTCACATGCCGCTTCACTCGAACATGACCTCCGCACCGACCGGCACGGCGCCGGCCGGTGCCAACGCCACCGACGTCGCGTGGCTGCAACTGATGATCCCGATGACCGAGCAGGCCGTCCGCCTGATGGAGGCGGCCCCGAGCAGAACCTCGAATCCGCGAGTCACCCGGCTCGCCGCGGAGATGAGCGCCGGTCACCGTACGCAATTGCGGACGCTACGGGAACTGCTGCGGCGAGCCGGTGCGCCTCTGACCAACGTGCACGAGGGACACAACATGCCCGGCATGGTGACCGCCACCGAACTCAAAACTGTCGAGCGGACCGGCGATGCCGCGTTCGACCGGCTTTTCACCCAGCACATCGGCGAGTACCTGCGGCAATCCGTCCTGGTCGCTGGCGGAGAGCAGCAATCGGGAGCCGATCGGGACACCACGGCATTCGCCGCCACCCTGGCGAAATCCCGCGCCGGCGACCTCGCACAGCTCACGGGCGATGCCGCCGACGGCGACGCCCGCGGCAACGGCGGTAGCGGCAGCGGTAGCGCCGCTAAGGGCGGCGACGTCGGAAGTCCCACAAGCCGGCGCCTCGTGCAGGTGAACGATGCCCCATCCGCCGATGTGAGCAGCTGAACAGAGCTCGGGTTCGGAGAGATTTCGAGATGGTGCGCCCCGCTCACCGCGACTACGCCGGCCCCCACCGTGCCCCCCACCGTGCCCCCCACCGAGCCCCCCAGCGCGACCACGCCGCCCCGCGGTCCGCGCGAGCCGCCGGCGCGCGGCGAAGCCGCACTGGGCGCACACGACCGCGGACGCGGCGGGAGGCGCCCCGGCGTGCCGCCGCCTGGCAGGCGAGCCCGGCGCTGGTGCTCGTCCTGTTGTACGCGGGAGCGGCCGCGGCCACCACGGGATGCTGGTACGGCCTGGCTTCTGTCGACGGGGCCGCCGGGTGGTTCGCGTGGGTGGGCAGGCTCACCGGGTTGCTGGCGGGCTACGCCTGTGCCGTACTGCTGGGGCTGATTTCCCGCATCCCCGCGCTCGACCGTGGGGTCGGCTCCGACCGGCTGGCGCGCTGGCACGCGCTGAGCGGCCGCTACACGATCGTCCTGTCCACCGTGCACATGGCGTTCGCCACGGCGGCCCACGTGGCGCGATCCGGCACCGGCGTCCTGCGCGGCACGGTCGGGCTCGTCCTGGACGGCCCCGCTGTGCTGGAAGCCACCATCGGCTTCGGGCTTCTGAGCGGCGTCGCCGTCATCTCGGTCCGTGCCGTACGGCGGCGGCTCCGCTATGAGACGTGGCACTACCTCCATCTCCTCACCTATGGCGGGGTCTTCCTCGCGTTCGCCCACCAGCTCACCGGCCCGGACTTCGCCGGTGGCGCCGTCGCGAGCACGCTCTGGCGGGCCCTCTACGTGTCCGTCGCCGTGTCGCTGGTCTGGTACCGCTTTCTCACTCCTGTCCGCCGCGCGCTGCGCCACCGGCTCCGGGTCGCGGGCGTCCGGATGGAGTCGCCAGGCGTGGTGTCGGTCTACGTGACCGGCGAGCACCTGGGCGAGCTCGGCGCGGAGCCGGGACAGTTCTTCCGGTGGCGTTTCCTCGCGCCGGGCATGTGGTGGACCGCGAATCCCTACTCGCTCTCGGCCCCCGCCAACTCGCGCTTCCTGCGCATCACCGTTAAGGCGGTCGGCGACCACAGTCGCGCGCTCGCCCGGCTGCGGCCGGGCACCCGCGTATGGGCCGAGGGGCCCTACGGCGCTCTCACCGCCGCGCGCCGCCGGAAGCCCCGGGTGTTGCTGATCGGAGGCGGGGTGGGCATCAGCCCGCTGCGGACTCTCTTCGAGACGCTGCCCGGACAGGTGACGCTCGTCTACATGGCCCGCCGCGACGAGGACCTGGTGCTGCGCAACGAACTGGACTCCATCGCCGCCGCGCGCGGCGCCACGGTGCACTACACGGTGGACGAGCTGACCGGCACATCCGGAGGCCGTGCCGTGCCACTGACCGGACGCGCCCTGCGGACCCTCATTCCGGGGCTGGCCGTCCACGACGTCTACCTGTGCGGCCCCACCGGGATGACGACGGCGGCGCGTCACGCCCTGCGTCGTGCGGGTGTGCCGAACCGGCGCATCCACGTCGAGTCCTTCGACTTCTGAGCGCCGCCCGGCGAGGCCGTACGGCATGTCAAGCGTCATTGGATGGCAGCAAACGGCTGCTGGGGGACAGCTTGCTGAACGGACTCGGCTGGGACGGCGGTCCGCCGATTGCGCAAAGTGGTTAATGCGCCAACGCCGAGACCGCGAGCCCAGGCTGATCCGGCGTCCGTCCGGTAGGGAGTATTCATGGCCCACATCGCCCTCAACTCCGACGAGCCGGGAATTCGCGGCCTCCTACGGTTCCGCCCGGAAACGGCGCGCCCGCTGAACGACCTCGCCGAGGTGCTGCTGCGTGGGGAGAGCACGCTGTCGCGAGGGGACCGGGAGCTGATCGCGGCGTACGTGTCGTCGCTGAACCGCTGCAAGTTCTGTTACTCCTCGCACGCCGCGTTCGCTGCGGCCCAGCTCGCTGAGGGGATGGACCTGGTCGAGCAGGTGCGGACCGATGTGGACGCCGCTCCCGTCTCGCCCAAGCTGAGGGCTCTGCTCGGCATCGCGGCAGCCGTACAGCAGGGCGGGCAGCAGGTCTCGGACAAGGACGTCGCGGCGGCCAGGGCGGAGGGCGCGACGGACGTCGAGATCCACGACACGGTGCTGATCGCGGCGGCGTTCTGCATGTTCAACCGCTACGTCGACGGGCTGGCGACGTTCGCCCCCGACGACCCCGAGGCGTACGCGATGGCCGCCCAGCGGGTCATCACAGAGGGCTACGGGAGCACGACGCCCCCCGTGGAGCGCCCCGCCCGATGACCACGAACGGATCGGCGAGCACGTCCATCGTTATCTGATCACCGGAGCCGGGCCTGCCGGTTTGCAGCTCAGCTACTACCTGCGCCGGGCCGGACTATCTCACCCTCGAACGCGAGGCCGCGCCGGGCGGCTTCTTTCGCACGTACCCGGGCCACTGACACCGTCAGCCGCAAATCCCAGTCGGCGAGTTTTCATCTCCCCAGGTGATGAGGAACCCATCACTTCTCGCCACCGTGCTTGTTAGGACTTCTGCCTAGTGATGGCCGGATGGCAGACGCCGGGTAGCGCGCTAGACCCTTTGATGCCTTTTCGGATAAGCGTCCGTTTACTGTTGCTGCATGGTCCGGACGGCTGCGGCGTGCGCGATCCGGCGGGAGGCGATCTGCTGCCAGGCGAGTTCGGCGCCGTGGGCGACGGCGCCGACCAGGACCGGGGCGTCGCCCAGGGCGGAGATCGAGACTCGGGGCGGGTACGTCAGCAGACCGGCCAGCATGGTCTCGATGCGAGGCAGGATCTGGGCGCTGGCCAGCGCGATGCCGCCGCCGAGCACGATCAGCTCGACGTCGACGACGCGGGTGATCTCGGCGATCCGCAGGGTGATGCGGCGGGCTTGTTCGTCCAGGATCCGCACGGCCAGGGCGTCGCCCTCGCGGGCGGCTTCGAAGACCGCTTCGGGGGTGACCGGGAGGGTCAGGGCCGTACCGGACTCCTCGCGGATCCAGTCGGCCGACCAGTCGACCAGCGCGTCGGCCGACGGGCTGTCCGGCGCGCCCTCGCTTCCCGGTGGTGGGTTGTCCACCTCGCCGGCCGCGCCCCGGTGGCCGCGGTGCAGGCGCCCGTCGAGGACGAGCCCGGCGCCGACGCCAGTGCCGATCGACAGGAACGCGAAGTCTGCGACCCCCCGCCCGTGCCCCGCCGCCCGCTCGCCCAGGGCGGCCAGGTTGATGTCGTTCTCGACCAGCACGGGGAGGCCCAGCATGGCACCGAGCCGACCGGCGATCGCCAGCCCCTCCAGGGAGTACGGATTACTCTCGTGCAACACCCCCTCCGGATCCACCACGCCCGGCACCCCGGCCACGACGAGCTCGACGGGCAGGTCACGGGCGATCTCGTCGCGAATCCGTGCGGCGGCGGCCAGCACACTGCCCGGGGTCGTGTCCGGGATGCGGATGTCGTGCCTGTTCAGGAGCGCGCCGCTCAGATCGGCCAGCACCCCGCGGACGAAACGTCTGCCGATGTCCAGCCCCAGGACGTAGGCGACATCGCAAACCGGCTCGAAGTAGACCGCGCGGTAATGAGGGGTGTCCGCTGACGGGACCTCTCGCACCAGCCCCCCTGCCAGCAGCAGGTCAAGAGCGCTGCCTGCGGTGGGCTTGGACATGCCGGTACGGCGGGCCGCCTCGGCGCGGGACAGCGGCGGGTCCCGGCGGATGGCCTCCAGCACCACGGCGGCGTTCGTCTCCCGGACGGTGGTCCACGTCGCATGACTGAAAGGCACTAGATCACAATAGTAAGAACCCTTGACGATAATCAACCGAGGCCGGTTGGTCATTGACCAGGCCAAGGGGCGGCATCTGCTGACTCGGAAGGGCCAGTCTGCGAGACCACGCCGGAATTGGGCCTTGCGCGAGTAAAGAGTCCTTCCTAACATCCCGCATAAGTTAGGAAGCTTTCCTAACTACGAACGGACGCCGGATGCCGTCCACGTGTTCGGGTTCTATGTACGGTCCGCTGCCGCGTGCCATCACGCGCAACCCACCCGCAACCCGAAGGGTCAAACCAATGCCCCTCTCCGTCGCAAACCACGCACCGCCCTCTCCCAGCCGCCGCCGACGGCGTCATCGCCTGTCAGCGGTGGCAACCGTCACCGTCGCTCTGGCCCTCCAGTCCGTCCTCCTCTCCCTGTCGAACGCCGCGACCGCCGCCGCGGACACCCTGCTCTCGCAGGGTAAGCCGGTGACCGCGTCCTCGACCGAGGCCGCCGAGTTCGCCGCGAGCAAGGCAGTGGACGGGGATGCCACCACCCGGTGGGCCTCGGCCGAAGGGCACGACCCCGAGTGGATCCGCGTCGACCTGGGCGCGTCCCGCACTATCACCCGGGTCCTGCTGAACTGGGAGGACGCCTACGGCAAGGCCTACAAGATCCAGGTCTCGGCCAACGGCTCCACCTGGAGCGATGTCTACTCCACCACCACCGGCAACGGCGCCACCGACGACCTGACCGTCACCGGCACCGGCCGTTACGTCCGCCTGTACGGCACCGCCCGGGGCACCTCCTACGGCTACTCGCTGTACGAGTTCCAGGTGTACGGAACCGGCGGCACCGGCCCGACGCCCACGCCGACGCCGACGTCCACCGGCGGTGTGGACCTGAACGACCCGCGCAAGAAGGACATCGCCATGCAGTTGGTGTCCAGCGCGGAGAACTCCTCGCTGAACTGGAAGGCTCAGTACAAGTACATCGAGGACATCAAGGATGGCCGCGGCTACACGGCCGGGATCATCGGCTTCTGCTCGGGCACCGGTGACATGCTCGACCTCGTCGAGCTCTACACCAGCCGGGTGCCCGGCAACGTGCTCGCCAAGTATCTGCCCGCGCTGCGCAAGGTCAACGGCACCTCCTCGCACACCGGCCTGGACCCCAACTTCACGACCGACTGGGCTCGCGCCGCGCAGGACCCGGCGTTCCAGAAGGCGCAGGACGACGAGCGTGACCGGGTCTACTTCAACCCGGCCGTCTCGCAGGCCAAGGCCGACGGGCTGCGCACGCTCGGCCAGTTCATCTACTACGACGCGATCGTCATGCACGGCGACGGTGACGACCCGGCCAGCTTCAGCAGCATCCGCGCGAACGCGCTGAAGAAGGCCAAGACCCCGGCGCAGGGCGGCAACGAGACGACCTACCTCAACGCCTTCCTGGACGCTCGCGTCGTCGCGATGAAGACGGAGGAGGCCCACAGCGACACCAGCCGCGTCGACACCGAGCAGCGGGTCTTCCTGCGCAACGGCAACCTCAATCTGAACACGCCGCTGGACTGGGCGGTCTACGGCGAGTCCTTCCACATCAGCTGACCGGCGCTGGGCGGCCTCGCCCGCGAAGGGGCCGCCCAGCTTCCACAGTTGTCCTCCCAGAGAGCCCTCAACAGTAAACGACGCCCCCAAGGGCCACTAATCGCCCATTCCCAGCCGAAGGACCACGCCAATGTCCTCAGCTCTCCCCGCGACGAATCACTCCCTTCCCGCGCCCAACCGCCGCCGATGGCGTCATCTTCTGTCCGCGACCGTCACCGTCGCTCTGGCCCTCCAGCCCGCCCTAACCCCCCTGTCCGACGCCGCGACCGCCCCGGCCGCTGCGGCAGCGGCGACGGCCGTTCCTGATCTGACCAGCGCCAACCGCCGCGCGCCTATCGCCGGTCTGCCCGACTGGAGCAAGGCCGGGTATCGGGGCGGCGCCGCACTGCCCGGCCCCGGCGATTTCAACCCCGACCCCGCCTGCCAGATCACCGCGGCCGAACTGGCCTCCACCTATGGCGTACGCGCCGACGGCAGCGACGCGACCGGCGGCCTCCAGGCCGCGATCGACGCGATCAGGACGACCTGCACGCCCACCGCCGGCTACAACAAGCTGTCGTCCATCACCCTGCCCGCCGGGCGGATCCTGGTGACCCGGCAGCTCGGCCTGGACGCCGACTACCTGGTGCTCAAGGGCGCGGGAATGGGCCAGACCGTCCTGGTCTTCCGGCCCGACGTCAACACCCGCTACGACGCCCTGACCGCCGACGGCAGCGACTGGGACGAGGACGGCATGGTCCACGGCGCGGGCAAGGGCGGCTGGATCTGGCCCGGCCGCGGCCTGCTGCGCGTCCAGACCCGCGAGGTTTCCTCCAAGTACGCCACCGACTACGCCTCCGCCCCCGCCAACCGCAAGGACATCTTCGAGGGCAGCGTCAACCAGCACTGGGCCGGCGGGGTGCCGCTACGCGAAGGCTCGGCGATCGGCACGACGCTCATCAAGCTCGCCACCAACGCCGACATGACCCGCTTCAAGGCCGGCGGCTACCTGTGGGTCGGCGCGGCCAACTCGGTCAAGTTCTACCAGACCCAGACCGTGACCGACACCACCCAGTACATGAACCTGCACATGCGGCAGCAGATCTTCCAGATCGCCGCGGTGGACGCGACCAACAAGACCGTCACGATCGACAAGCCCCTGGAGTACGACCTTCCCCTCAACTCCACCTCCGACGGCTCGGCCGCCATGGACGGCATCGTCTACCCCAGCAGGGTCACCCCGCTCAAGGTGGTCCAGGGCGTGGGCATCGAGGATCTGACCATCACCCAGGACATGGCGGGGCTGCCCAAGCTGGCCGGCGGCACGTACGCGCTGAACGCGGCCGACGCGGTGCACAACTACGGCAACATGGCGCCGGAGTACGAGATGCACGGCATCGTGCTGAAGTGGGCGGCCAACACCTGGATCAGGCGCGTGGGAACCGAGATGACCGGCTCCCACCCGATCGTCACCGAGAGTGCCAAGAACATCCAGGTCCAGGAGAGCGTGCTAAACGGTTCGTGGAACAAGGGCAAGGGCGGCAACGGCTACTTCCGCGGCTCGCGCGTGTGGGACTCGCTGTACGCCTACAACACCACCAGGAACCTGCGGCATTTCACCTTCCAGTGGTCGGCGTCGGACAACGTGGCCATCGGCAACGACTTCGACTCCGACCTCAACGTGCACGGCGGCTGGGAGCGACGCAACCTGTTCGAGAACAACAGGGTGGCGGTGCCGTTCGAGCACGCCTCGGCCAACTGCCGGGCCAACTGCGGCGAGGAGGGCGGCGGTGGCCCGGACGCCTCCACCTGGTACCCGATCTGGTGGGCCGCGGGGCCGAAGGCGGCGAAATGGTCGGGCTCGTCGGGGCCGCAGAACGTCTTCTACGGCAACGCGATGAGCAAGCAGCTCACGGCGGGCGGCTCGTACACCCCGTACTACGCCGACCGGACCCGCCTGTACCAGTTCGGCAGCTCCGCATCCAACCCGGCCGCCTTCCAGCACCTGGCGGTCAACGGCGCCACCATCCTGGACTGGGCGGGACAGGAGACGGCGAACTACACCACATCGCCCAACGCCGGCGTCAACGCCTCGATGACCGACCCCTCGGGCTCGCTGTTCCTCAAGAGCGGATCCACGCCCCCGACACCCACCCCGACGCCCACTTCGACTCCGACACCCACTTTAACTCCGACGCCCACTTCGACTCCGACGGGTGGGACGGAGACGCTGTTGTCGCACGGCAAGCCGGCCATCGCGTCCTCGGTCGAGGGGACCGGGTTTGAGGCGGGCAAGGCAGTGGACGGGGATGCCACCACCCGGTGGGCGTCGGTCGAAGGGCACGACCCCGAGTGGATCCGCGTCGACCTGGGCGCGTCCCGCACTATCACCCGGGTCCTGCTGAACTGGGAGGACGCCTACGGCAAGGCCTACAAGATCCAGGTCTCGCCTGATGGCAGCACCTGGACCGACATCTACTCCACCACCACCGGCAACGGCGCCACCGACGACCTGACCAGGCTGTCGGGCACCGGCCGCTACGTCCGCGTGTACGGCACCGCCCGCGGCACCTCCTATGGCTACTCCCTGTATGAGTTCCAGGTGTACGGCAGCGGCGGCGGCAGTGGCGGCGACACCGCCCCGCCCAGCACACCCACCGGTCTGACCGTCACCGGCACGGCCGCAACCAGCGCGTCCCTGACCTGGAACCCCGCCACCGACAACGTCGGCGTGACCGGCTACAACGTCTACCGGGGCGGAACCCTGGCGGGCACGGTCACCGGCACCTCGTTCACCGACACCGGCCTGACCGCCTCCACCACCTACACCTACACCGTCAAGGCCAAGGACGCCGCAGGCAACCTCTCGCCCGCCAGTAACTCCGCCACCGCCACCACACAATCAGGCGGGGGCGGCGGCCCGACGGTCGACGTCTCCACCGCGAGTCAGCTGGTGAACGCCCTGACCAACGCGCAACCCGGCCAGACGATCAGACTGGCGGCCGGCGAGTACCACGGGGCGTTCGTGACGCAGCGAGCGGGAACGGCCTCCGCCCCCATCACCCTGACCGGCCCCGCGAACGCCGTCCTGGTCAACGACGGCCCCTTGGGCGACGCCCCCTCCTGCCCGGCCCCTGGGGGCGGCTGGGACTCCGGCTACGGCCTGTGGTTGTACGGCGCGCCGTACTGGAAGCTGACGGGCTTCACCGTGAAGGACTCCAAGAAGGGCATCGTGCTGGACAACTCCCACCACGTGACCATCGACGGAGTGTACGTGCACCACGTCGAGGACGAGGGCGTGCACTTCCGGCGGTCGTCGTCGGATGGCGTGATCCAGAACTCGAAGATCACGGACACCGGCCTGGTGCAGCCCGGATACGGCGAGGGTGTCTACATCGGCTCGGCGAACTCCAATTGGACGTGCCAGGGCAATACCGGTGGCGTCGACCGGTCCGACCGGGTCAAGGTGCTGAACAACCGGATCGGCCCCAATGTCGCCGCCGAGCACATCGACGTGAAGGAAGGCACGTTCAGCGGCCTGATCCAGGGCAACACCTTCAACGGCACCGGGATCAGCGGCGAGAACTCCGCCGACTCCTGGGTCGACGTCAAAGGCATCAACTATGTGATCGACGGCAACACGGGCACCTTCACCTCGCCCGGCACGTTCGCCAACGGGTACGAGACGCACAACCCCTCGACCAGCCCGTCGTTCCAGAACGGCTGCGGAAACCTATGGCGTGACAACCGCTCCGATCTCGGCGGCGCCGGAGCCTACGCCATCAAGATCACGTCCACCTCCCAGTGCTCGGGCAACCCGAACATCGTCTACTCCTCCAACACCGTCGGCAACGCACAGCAGGGCCTCACCAACATCCCGCTCACCCCATAACCCGACAAGGGAGCGGCCATGCGGCCGCGGGCCAGGCCAGGACGCTGGAGGTGCCGCTGATCTTCGTAACCGGCCGGTGGCTGGTCGAGGTGGTCAGGGGCGGCGAGGCGGGCCTGGTCCGCGACACGCATGGTCTCCGGTCCCGGCGCGAGCCCGTCGGTGCCGGTGACCGCCGACGGTGAGTTCGCCGCCATCGCCTGCCGCTGGCGTGAGGGCCCGGAGCGCTGCTCCTGGAAAGGGCCGGCCACCGCCTGATGCGGTGGCCGGAAGATCCGTACCGGGGGTGGCCGACCAGGTCGCGGCGGAGATCGTGGCGATCCTCCTCCCGGACGTGCTTCACGCCGGGACGACGGCGAGCTGAGGCCTGGCCAGCGGTTCGGGCTGCGGTTCCACCGCGGGCTCCCGCTGAGGCGCCGCCCGGGGTTCCACCTGGGCGCCGGGCACGGCCTCGGCGAGCGGCTCCAGCGCCGCGCCTGCGATGGTGGTGGCGGCGGCGCTGCCGAGGCCGATGAGCCAGCCGAAGGGCCCGATCGGGCGGCAGCCGAAGACCCCGCTGACACCGGGGACCGTCACGATGACCCCGAGGACGGCGAGGGACGACAGCGCGGCGAGCGCCACGACCTTGTCCCGGCCGCCCTTGACGAGGGTCTGGAGCAGCTGAGCTGAGACCAGCGCGACGAGCCCGATCGTGTCGGCCCGCCCCCGGGTGCCGGTCACGCGTCCCAGGAGCCAGGCGGCGGTCGCGGCGATCGTGGTGATGACGGCGCGCAGGTAGATGTCGCGCGTCAGCGAGGCGCCCAGCGACGCCTCGGGTCCCTCGGCCAGCAGCCTCTCGGGATCGGTCGCGGCGGGCGGCCGTACGGCGACGGCCATGGCCGGCACCATGTCGGTGAGCAGGTTGACCAGCAGGAGCTGCCGGGCGTTCAGCGCGGTGCGGCCCGTCAGCAGGGTGGATCCGACAGTGAACGCGATCTCTCCGACGTTGCCGCCCAGCAGGATGCTCAGCGAGTCGCGGACCGAGCTCCACATGGCCCTGCCCTCGACGATCGCGTCGACGATCGTCTCGATTCGGTCGTCGGTGACGACCAGGTCCGCGGCCGCGCGGGCGGCGGGAGTGGCGCGAGATCCCAGCGCGATGCCGACGTCCGCCATGCGAATGGCCGGGGCGTCGTTCGCGCCGTCGCCCGTGACGGCGACGACCTCTCCGGCCCGGCGCAGGCAGGTGACGATCCGGGCCTTGTGCGCGGGGGTGGCCCGCGCGAAGACCGCCACCTCCGGCAGCACCTTCGTCAGGGTCTCGTCGTCGACCTCGTCCAGCTCGGGGCCCGTCATGACGCGCTGGCCGTTCAACGCGTTGAGCTCGGCGGCGATGGCCTCGGCGGTGCTGGGGTGGTCGCCGGTCACCATGACGATCCGGACGCCGGCGCGCACCAGCCGGCTGACGCTCTCGGCGGCCGTCGGACGCACGGGGTCGGCCAGGCCGAGGAAGCCCAGGAAGCACAGGTCGTCGATGCGCGACTCGTCCAGGTCGCGGCGGTCGGACGCGGGGCGCTGCGCGACCGCGAGAACGCGGTAGCCCTGGTGGGCCAGCCTGTCGACCTCGCGCTCAAGCTCCCGCCTGACGCCCTCGTCGCAGGCCACCTCCCGCGAGTCCCTGAGCACCTTCGTGCAGTGGGTCAGCACGATCTCCGGCGCGCCCTTGACGCTCAGCAGGTGGCCCGACTCCGTACGGCCCAGCACGGCGTGGTAGCCCCGTCCCGGCTCGAACGGCAGCTCGTCGACGCGCTCCCAGGTGTTCAGCCCCTCCTCGGGCGTCACGTTCATCCGCTGGGCTCCGTCGACGACGGCGCGATCGGTGGGGTGGGGGATGACCCGCCCCACTCCCGACCTCGGGCTCGCCCGGACGGCCGCGGCGACGATCCGCTTCAGCGCGGGCGGCGGCGTGTCGACGGGCCAGCCGATGCGCCCGTCCGAGACGTAACGGAGACTGATGTGCCCCTCGGTGAGGGTTCCGGTCTTGTCGAAGCACAGCACGTTCACGCGGCCCAGCGCCTCGATGGTGGACGGGTTCCGCACCAGCGCCGCGCGCTTCGACAGCCGCCTGGCCGCGGCCAGCTCGGCGACCGTGGCGACGAACGGAAGCCCCTCCGGCACGGCCGCCACGGTCAGGCTCACGGCGGGCGTGAGCGCCGCCGCCAGTGGCCGCCCGCGGAGCAGGTCGGTGAGCAGCAGGAAGACGCCCGCGCCGATGGAGAGGGGGAGGATCCGCCGGCTCAGCGCCCGCAGCCGAAGCTCCACACCCGTCGGCGGGCTCGGCTCCCCGGCGAGCCTGGCGCTGCGCCCCGCCTCCGTCATGGCACCCGTCGCCACGATCACCGCCCGGCCGCTTCCCGCCGCGACCGTCGTGCCCTGGTAGACCATCGAGCTCCGGTCGGCCACGGCCGCGGCGACGGTGGGCGCCGCCGTCTTCTCGACGAGCTGCGACTCACCGGTGAGGGTCGACTCGTCCACTTCGAGGCCGACCGCCTTGATGACGCGCCCGTCCGCCGGTACGGCGTCGCCCGCGCGCAGCTCGACCACGTCGCCGGGCGCGAGGTCCTCCCTGGCCGCCTCGACGGTTCCCTCGGGACGGCGGAGCCGTACGTGCACGGCGGTCGCCTCGGTGAGCCGGTTCAGCGCCTGGTCGGCCTTGAACCGCTGCACGCCCCCCAGGAACGCGTTGATCACCATCACCGCGCTGATCAGCACGGCGTCGAGTGCCGAACCGACGAGGGCCGAGATGCCCGCCCCCGTGGCCAGCGCGGGGGTCAGCGGATTGGCCAGTTCCTCGAGGGTCGTGCGGGCCAGGGAAGGCGGCCCCTCGGCCTCCTCCGGTCTGGCGGCGCTCCTGCGCTCTACGGCCTCCGCCTCGGGGATGCCGCTGGGGGACGAGTGCAGCCGGGACAGGACGTCCCGGGAGGACATGGCGTGCCAGGGCGTGGTGTCGGCGCGCAATGGCGTGGGGACGCGGCCCGCGCTGCGGCCCGCCCATTCGCCCATGACGACGGCCGCCACCGAGACACAGCCGCTCGCGAGCTGCGCCCGGCGGAGCGAGGTCGCCTCCGGGCCCGCGATCGCGAGCAGGCCGCCGATGACGCCCCCGGCGGCGCCGAGCCGCACGCCGTTCTGGCTGGCGCTCACCGCCCGGGGAAGACAGCTCAGGAAGAGATGGACGCCGTTGAGCGCTCCGGCCACGTCGCCGTCCCACGGCACGGTGTCCGGGCTCTCCATCACGCCGACGCCGATGTCCGCCTGAACCAGGCCGAGGCGGGACGCCCGCGACACCACGACGACGCCATGGCCCTCACCCTGGAGGCCGAGGACGAAGTCGGCCAGCTCCTCGTCGTCGAGATCGGGGCCGCCGGGAACCGTCCGCTCGATCGTGAGCCGCCGGGCGAGCCCGTCGCCGCCGCCCGCGAGCATCACGGTTCCCGCGGCCTTGGCGGCGGCCACCAGGGCCTCGGCCATCGGGTCGATCTCGGGAGCCAGCCCCGCGATGGCGATCAGCCTGCCTCCCCGGGTCACCCCGATGGGACGCAGCCCGCGCTCCCGCCACGCGGCGGCCTCGGCGGGGAGGTGCCTGTCCAGATCAAGGTCGTCCAGGGGCCCGGCCGCCCAGTCCTCGCTCGTCCAGTGCCCGCCGGGGTCGGTGACGTCGATCAGCGCGTAGAGCCGCGCGTACAGCTCGCCGGTGTCCATGCCGTCGCCGATGGGCACCACCCGGTCGATCGCCCACAAGCCGGTCGTGAGGGAATCGGCGTGGAGGATCACCGTGTCGACACGGTCCATGCGGCGCAGGGCCTCCCCGTCGAGGACGATGGCGTCGCGGCGGCCGAGCGCGCGCCCGATCGCGCCCGCGAAGGCCTCACGGGTGAGGTTGGCAGTCTTGGGAGTCGCCGAGACCAGGAAGGAGAGCGCCCGCTGGCCGCTGCGCGTGACGACCCTCGTGACGGCGTAGCCCCCCGCCGCGGCCGGGCTCGCGAGGTCGGCGTAGCGCTCGATCGGGCCGTGAGGGAGGGGGCAGGGCCGCGGGCGTGCCGCCGTCATGATGTGCCGATAGGCCCCCACGCGACGGGCGAGCTGCTCCTCCAGCAGCTCCCAGGCGTGCCTGGCCGCCCGCGCTTCGACGTACTTCCCGGCGGAGACGACCGACTGCACGAGCAGCCCGATCGGGCGCAGCGTCAGCGTCTGGGAGACCAGGTTCGTCGTGGTGAACAGGGCGTTGGCGGCACGGTGGCCCAGGCGGCGGTCCAACTCCTCGCGCAGCTTGGGGGTGGAGTCCACGAGGTGCAGCAGGGCCGGCACGGCAGGGGAGAGCCGTGGGAGCTTGGCGGCGTTACCGGCGACCACCAGCCCGATCCCCGCCACGCCGGCGGCGAGACGGATCGTCGCGCGGGCGTGATCCTCCACCAGGCGGACGGGGGAGTGGTGAGCGCGCTCCTCCTGCTCGTCGAGCTCTTTGACGATCTCCAAGAGCTCGTCCTGGTCGACCTTCTCCGGGTCGCAGCCCACGAAGACGTTGCCGAGACGGCCGTTGACCTCCGCACGCTCGACGTTGGGAGCCTCGCACAGCCGCTTCTCCAGCCGCTCGGCCGCGCGCTCCGTCCCCGGGCCGCCGATGCCGCGAAGGGCGATGCGGAGCCCTCCGGGGCAGGTCACGAGCTCACGGGGGCTGGGGAGGACGTCACGCAGCGGCTCGGGGAGCACGCCCCTGAGCAACGTGGCGGACGTCGTGAGCACGCGATTGAGAATCATTCGGCTCTCCAGCAGATGGGACCCCGGACAGGAGGACGACTCAGGCCGTGCGTCACACGGACCTGGTCGGCCGCGTCACCGCCGTCGCCGGGTGGCCCGGAAGTCACTCATAGCCCCTCCTCGCAGGAGTCGGGGGGGTGGTTCGGTTGGGAGCCGCCGGAGATGGGCGCCATCTCTGACGTGCGCTTATACGGCCGTGTGGCCGTTCCTCATTACCTTTCCTCCTTCACGCGCGCCAGAAACTCGCCCAGGTCCGGAAATCGGACAAAGCATGAAGAAGGCCCCCGATTGGGGGCCTCGCCGAGGGGATACGCCAGCGGGGGACGCCTAAATGATCATAAAAGTCGGCCAGGCGAGCAGCACGAGAAGCCGCTGCAGGGCCGGCTGGACGTTCCGCAGGTGAACGGGCCGCCCGAAGGGGTCGCTGGACAGCAGCGCGAGGGTGCGCAGGCCGTAGAGGTCGATGAACTCGAGCTCGCCGACATCGACGGTCACTCGGCCGTCGTCGCTATGGTCGCGTCCGAGCGCGCTGGCGACGGCGTCACCGTTGGTGAGATCGATCTGGCCGCTGAGCCGGAGAAGGCCGTCGCCGACAGATCGGATGTTGAGCTGTCTGTCGGCGTAAAGAACATTCGGGTTCGACGCCGGCTCGAACAGCCGGTTGGTGGTTGTCATCAGAAGGTGCCGCCTTCCTGTAGAGGGGCGGACAACTTCGAGCATCACTGGCGGGCACGACTTATGTCAACCGATACGGAAAACGATGTCCCCGCATCGCGGCCTGCGGCCGAGCGTATTTCCATGGTCATTGGGCGTGCCGCCAGGAGATACGCGCATCCCGACAAGATCGTCCGCTGGTGACGTATCTCACGACGTTCTTCCACCGTCCTCCGGCCGTCCTCCCGACGTTCGGAGAAATCCAGGGACGGCGGAGGCCCCCGCCCGGAGGAACGGGGGCCTCACGAATATCTCAGTGGGAGACGTAAAGGACTTTCCAGGTGCCGGCGTAAAGGCAGTTGAGGGACGGCTTGGAAGCCTTGCCCTCGCTGCACACCTTCAACTCGACCTCGTAGACGTTCTTGTAGGAGAAGCTGAAAGAGGTGGGCTTGGTCGTGCCGCAGGCCAGGTAGCTCTTGTGGGTGAAGGGCAGGTTGCCGTCAGGCTTGCGGTAGGTGATGCGGAAGACCGCCCAGCCGCACGTGGCGGTGCTCTTCGTGTAATCGGTGACCTTGCCCGAGATGTAGGCCGTGCCGACGGCCGGGATCGCGCTGGTGTCGAGGCCGGTCACGCTGATCTTGCCGGACGCCTTGGCCTTCTTGGCGGGCGCGTAGTAGGGGCCCCAGAGCTTGGGAGCGGATGCGGAGGATGCCGCGCTCGCGGAATCCTGCGCGCCCGTGGCGGCCTGGGCCGCCACGGGCGCGGCGATCGTGACGAGGGCGGCTGCGATGGCGAGTCCGGTGAGCGCGCGGGTGGTGGTCATCGGTGGTCCCTTCTTTTGGCGATGGGACGAGTGTCCGGAGCACCCCTTTCAAAGCGCTTGAGAGTGCCTGAACGCCCTGCCCAAGGCCCCTCCAAAGCCGCGCCGGACCCGCTGCCGGGCCGTGTCAGACGGACACGCCGACGCCTCCGCGGGTCTGCGCGCCGTACCGCTCAAGCTCCTTGGCGAGGTCGAGCGGCCGGATCGAGGCCCGCCCGGCGATGACCTCCTCGTCGAGCAGGTCCGCGGGGACAAGCCACGACACCTCGAACTCGATCCCGTCGGGGTCCTTGGCGTACAACGCCTTCGTGGTGGAGTGGTCGGAGGCTCCGACGAGCGCGTCCATCTCGCCCAGCTTCACCGCGATCCGCTGCAGCTCGGCCAGCGTGTCGACCTCCCACGCCAGGTGATAGAGGCCCACGGTCGAACGGCCGGCGAGGGACGGCCCGGCCTGGACGCCGATCTGGAACAGCCCCAGGTCGTGGTCGTTGGTCGAGCCCGAGGCCTGCAGGAACGCCGCTCCCGGGAACGAGCTGACCACGCGGAACCCGAGCGCCTCCTCGTAGAAGGCGACGCTCCGCGCGACGTCGCGCACGTACAGCACCGCGTGGTTGAGCCGCTGCACTGGCATGTCCTCATCTCCTTCTTACTCGTTTGAACTCTCAACTAATCTACGGCGGGCGGCATTCCCAGAAAATGTCGGTGGCAGGCCGTACGGTGACCTCCGGACGGGGTGCCGACAGAGGGGGAGACCGCCATGAGCGCCGACAGCACGCGAGAACACGAAGCCAACCTGGTCCTTTTCCGGGCCGTCCACGACGTCGCCGTGCGCCATGCCGGGGAGCCGCTCCACCAGGTGGTCTCGGCTCTCAGAGGCAGCCTTCCCGGCACGCCGCGCCTGGACGAGGCCGAGCTCCGGCGGATCGCCGAGGAGATCAGCGTCGGTCGCGACCCCTCAGGCCTGTAGCGACGCGGCCGGGTCGGCGATCACCCGCTGGATCACCTGGCCGGCGGCGCCCAGAGCCGCGGCCTCCGAGCCGAGCCGGGACACCACGACGGGTGGCACGGTGGCGCGCATCCGGCCGAGGCGGGAGGCGAGCGTGCCCGCCACCACGTCCCCGAGCCACGGGAACAGCGGGGCGTAGATCCCCCCGAGCACGATCGTGCCCGGGTCCACGAGGTTGATCGCGGAGGACAGGGCCACACCGAGCGCCCAGCCCGCCCGCTCGCACGCCGCGAGGGCGCCGGTGTCTCCGGCCTCCAGCCGCGAGACCAGCGAGGCCAGCGAGGCCATGCCCCCGGCGGTGGGGTGGGAGCCGGTGGCCCGCGTGTATTCGGTAGGGCGGCCTGCTGGGCCTGCGGCAGCGGTAGGGCGGCCTGTTGGGCCTGCGGCGGACAGGAGAGCGTCCCGGCCCGCGTACTGTTCGAGGCAGCCGTTGCCGCCGCACCGGCAGGCGGGCCCGTCGGGCGAGACGACCACGTGCCCCAGCTCTCCCGCGAAGCCGTGCGTGCCCCGGAAGAGGCGGCCGCCCACGACCAGGCCCGCGCCGACGCCGATCTCGCCGGAGACGTGCAGGAAGTCGGACGGGCCAGGCCCGAACCACAGCTCGCCCAGCGCCGCCAGGTTGGCCTCGTTCTCCACCCGGACCGGGAACGGCAGCTCCAGCAGCGACGGCACGGGCACGTCCCGCCACCCGAGGTTCGGGGCGTTGTGCAGGGTCCCAGTGGAGAGGTCCACGGGGCCGGGGACGGCGACGACTCCGCCGACCACCCGCAGCCCATTTTCCACAGCTTCGTCCACAGCCGTCAGCGCCATATCCCGTAGCCGGGCCGCCACATCCCCAGGCCGCGCCGACCGGTTGTCCACAGCCTGTGTACGGCGGAGCCGTACCGAACGGGACAGATCGACGACCCGCACGGCGAGGTAATCGACGTTGATCTCCAGGCCGGCCGCCGCGACGTGCTCACCGCTGATCCGGACCGCGACCCCCGGCCTGCCGCGCTCGCCGTCCCGCACCGCGCCGGTCTCGACCACCAGCCCGGCCTCGATGAGGTCGGCCACGAGCTTGGACACGGTCGTCTTGGTCAGCCCGGTGATCTCCGAGAGGGCGGCGCGCGTGACCGGCTCACGTGCGCCGACCTCGCCGAGCACGAGCGCCAGGTTCCGCGCGCGCATCGCGTCGTGCCGTACGGCCTGCGTCATCACAGCCTCCGCGGCGGGAAGTGAGATCGTGGAAGGGCCGCTTGACCTGCGGCCCCTGCCGTCGGATATTTAGTCCATAACATAGACTAATTCGGAGGCGATCCATGTACACCCCCACTCCCGAGGACCGTTTCACATTCGGGCTGTGGACGGTCGGCTGGCAGGCGCGCGACCCGTTCGGCGACGCGACCCGGGCCCCGCTGGATCCCGCGGAGACCCTCCACCGGCTCACCGAGCTCGGGGCCTACGGCGTGACCTTCCACGACGACGACCTGCTCGCGGTCGAGCCGGACCGGGTGAAGGCCGTCGAGCGCTTCAAGAGGGCGCTGGCCGAGACCGGCCTCAAGGTGCCGATGGCGACGACCAACCTGTTCACCCACCCGGTGTTCAAGGACGGCGCCTTCACGAGCAACGACCGCGACGTCCGCCGCTACGCGCTCAGGAAGGTCATCCGCAACATCGACCTCGCGGCCGAGCTGGGCGCGACGACCTACGTGTGCTGGGGCGGCCGGGAGGGCGCGGAGTCCGACGCCGCCAAGGACGTCCGGGCGGCCCTCGACCGCTACAAGGAGGGCCTCGACCTCCTCTGCCAGTATGTCGTGGACAAGGGGTACGACATCCGGTTCGCCATCGAGCCCAAGCCCAACGAGCCCCGGGGTGACATCCTCCTGCCGACGATCGGCCACGCCCTCGCGTTCATCAACGGGCTCGCGCACCCCGAGCGGGTGGGCCTCAACCCCGAGGTCGGCCACGAGCAGATGGCGGGCCTCAACTTCGTGCACGGCATCGCCCAGGCGCTGTGGCACGGCAAGCTCTTCCACATCGACCTGAACGGCCAGCACGGCCCCAAATACGACCAGGACCTCGTCTTCGGGCACGGCGACGTGAAGAGTGCGTTCTTCCTCGTCGACCTGCTGGAGAGCGGCGGCTACGACGGCCCCCGGCACTTCGACTACAAGCCGCTCAGGACCGAGGACAGTGAGGACGTCTGGGTCTCGGCCGCCGCCAACATGCGGACCTACCTGATCCTCAAGGAGAAGGCGAGGGCCTTCCGCGCCGACCCGGAGGTCCAGGCGGCGCTCGACGCCAGCCGGGCCGGCGCGCTGTCCCAGCCGACCATGGCGGAGGGCGAGAGCTACGACGACCTGTTCAGGGACGTCTTCGACCCCGACCAGGCGGGCGAGCGCGGCTACCACTACAGCACGCTGAACCAGCTCGCTCTGGAGCACCTCCTGGGCGTGCGAGGCGCGGCGTGACTCTGGTGGCGGGGGTCGACTCCTCGACCCAGAGCTGCAAGGTGGTGATCCGCGACGCGGAGACCGGCGCCCTCGTCCGGGAGGGCCGGGCGCCGCATCCGGACGGCACCGAGGTCGATCCCGCCCACTGGTGGGCCGCGCTGCGGAGCGCGATCGAGCGGGCCGGCGGCCTCGGCGACGTGGCGGCCCTCGGCGTGGCGGCCCAGCAGCACGGCATGGTCTGCCTCGACGAGGACGGCCGGGTCGTACGGCCCGCGCTGCTGTGGAACGACACCCGCTCGGCCCAGGCCGCGGCCGAACTGGTCGCGGAGCTGGGCGGCCCCAACCGGACGGGTGAGGAGGCGTGGGCGGAGGCCGTGGGCAGCGTCCCCGTGGCCTCGTTCACCGTGGCGAAGCTCCGCTGGCTGGCCGAGCACGAGCCCGGGAGCGCGAGCCGTACGGGATCGGTCTGCCTGCCGCACGACTGGCTCAACTGGATGCTGGCCGGGCGGCCGGAGACGATCACGACCGACCGTGGGGACGCGTCCGGGACCGGCTACTGGTCGCCCGCCACCGGGACCTACCGGACCGACCTGCTCAAGCTGGCCATGGGAGCCACCCCGGCCGTGCCCCGCGTCCTCGGCCCCACCGAACAGGCCGGGATCCTCGAACAGGCCGGCATCCTCGCGCAGGCCGGGCGGGCCGGCGCATCCGGCGCCGTACGGCTGGCACCGGGCACGGGCGACAACATGGCGGCGGCCCTCGGCGTCGGCATGCGGCCGGGCGACGTCGTGGTCTCCATCGGCACGTCCGGTACGGCTTTCGCGGTCGCGGACGCCCCGTCCAGCGACCCCTCAGGGGCGGTCGCCGGGTTCGCCGACGCGACCGGGCGGTTCCTGCCGCTGGTCTGCACGCTGAACGCGGCCCGGGTGCTGGAGGCGGCGGCCCGGATGCTCGGCGTCACCCAGGATCAGCTCGGCGACCTGGCTCTCCAGGCTCCGCCCGGCGCCGGCGGCCTGGTGCTCGTGCCGTACCTGGAGGGCGAGCGCACCCCCAACCTGCCGGACGCGAGCGGCTCCCTGCACGGTCTGCGGCTCGCCACCGCGACCCCCGCCCACCTGGCCCGGGCGGCGGTGGAGGGCATGCTGTGCGGCCTCGCCGACGCCCTCGACACGCTCGGCCTCGACCCGGCCAGGGTGCTGCTCATCGGCGGCGGCGCGCGGTCCGAGGCGGTGCGGCGCATCGCGCCGAGCGTCTTCGGCCGCCCCGTCCTCGTGCCGAGACCGGGTGAGTACGTCGCGGACGGCGCCGCCCGTCAGGCCGCCTGGCTGCTGTCGGGCGGCACCGAGCCTCCGCACTGGGATGGGGGAGACGCCGCCCTCTACGAAGCGGACCCCACCGACGGCCTCCGCGACCGTTACAACGAGTTCGCCTCCCACCAGTGACAGCCCGCACGAGCCCGCGCGAGCGCGATCGGACACAGCCTGACCCTGAGGCGACCCTGACGGCGAATAGGGGTGATGTAGGCGTTGTCCCGGATAGCCCGGGACATGCCTTTCGCGGGACTCTCGGAGCATGGTCAGAAGGCTCTATCCGGTGATCGCCTGCGGCGGCATCCTGCTCGCGGTGGTCTCGGTCGTCGTGACGCAGGTCGGCGGGGACGGATCGCTCGACCCGGTCACGATGACGATCAGCCAGTACGCCGCTGAGGACCGCGGCGACGCGATCGAGCTGGCCATGGCGATCCTGGGCGTCTCCTCGCTGGCGCTGCTGGCCGGGATGCGGGCCGTACGGGCGCCGGTCGAGGGGTGGCCGGCGCGGTTCATGGCGATCTGGAGCCTGGCGCTGATCGCGGCGGCGGTCGTGCCGGCGACGGCCGCCGGGGCCGGGGCGACCTGGCAGACGGACGTGCACCGCTGCCTGTCGGCGGCCGCCTTCGTCAGCGTTCCGGCCGCGGCCACACAGCTCGTCGGCCGGTTCGCCGAGGACGAGCGCTGGAGGCCGGTCGCCCGTCTCGTCGAGTGGCTGGCGCTGGCGTCGGGGCTCGGCCTGGCGGCCATCACCTACGTCGCGCTGCCGGGCCACGGTGTCATGATCGGCCTCGTGGAGCGCATGCTGCTCACCACCGAGGTGGCGGTCCTGGGAGTGCTCGCCGTTAACCTGCTGCGGCTCGCCTGGGGGCCGATACTGCGTGGTCAGCTCGTCGAACGGCTAGCGGAGCGCCGACACTTCGTAACATATCGTTAACTAGCGGGGAATGCCGTTCATGCGGTGCTACTCTCATCGGCAATCTATCGGCCGGGGGATGTACCGATGAGGTGGCATGGGATCGAGCAGATCCATCCGGTTCAAGATCTCGACGCTGCTCGTGATTCCGTTGATCTCGCTCGTCGCCTTCTGGGGCTTCGCCGCGGTGGTCACCACGAGCGAGTCGGCGAAGCTTCTTGCCGTCGGGACGCTCTACGAGACGATCGGTGATCCGGGTAACCGGCTCGCAACCTCGTTCGAACGCGAGCACCTGCTCTCCGTCGAATATCTGGCGACGGGAACGACCGAGGCACGGCTCCGCCTGGACGAGCAGCGGCGAATGGTCGACCAGGACCGGAACCGGTTCCTCAAGCTGTCCGGCAGCGAGGCCGCCCAGGACGTGATGACCCCCGCCGTCAAGGCCCGGATGACCGGTGTGCTGGCGGCGGTGAAGGGCATCGACCCGACCCGGGCCCGTGTGAACGACCGCGACATCGATTTCGTCTCGCTCGGGCAGCGGATCGGCCTGGTGCCGAGCGCCATGCAGCAGCTCGTCCACAGCATGACGCTCACCGACGATCTGCCGCTCTACCAGCAGTCGCGCAGCCTCACCATGGTCGGCTTCGCCAAGGACCACCTCAGCCGCGAGGTGGCGCTGGTCTCCGGCGTCCTGGCCGCGGGCCGGACGTTCACCCACGCGGAGCGGCTGGCGTTCATTCAGCTCGCGACGACCAGGCAGTTCCTCTTCGAGGAGGGCATGGCCGAGCTGGAGCCCGGCCTGCGGGTGCCGTTCGAGCAGTTGCTCGTCTCCTCGCCGTACCGCCGGTTCCTGACGATCGAGTCGTGGATCGTCAGCGGCAGGGAGGGCCCCTTGGTCACCCACGACCTCTGGCGAGAGGTGGCCGACCACGTGCAGGCCGACTACCAGGCGGCCATCGACAAGGGCGGCGTCGCCCTCGCCTCGCGGGCGCGGCCCACCGCGATCGCGACGTTCACCCGGGCGGGCGTCGCGGGGATCGTCGGCCTCGTGGCGGTCGCCGTCTCCCTCATCATCTCTCTGCGGACGGGCGGCGGCCTGTCGAGGGAACTGGCCAAGCTCCGGTCGGCCGCGCGTGAGCTCGCGGAGGTGCGGCTCCCGCACGTCGTCGAGCGCCTCGGGCGAGGGCAGAAGGTCGACGTCGCGGCCGAGGCTCCACTCCTCGAACCACCCGGCACGACCGGCGAGGTCCGCGACGTGGCCGCGGCGTTCAGCGCCGTGCAGCGCACGGCCGTCGAGGCGGCCGTCGACCAGGCGCGGATCCGCGAGAGCGCGGGTCAGGCGCTGCGCAACCTCGCCCGCCGCAGCCAGGGCCTGCTCCAGCGGCAGCTCCGGCTGCTCGACGCCATGCAGCGCAGGGCCGAGGACCCGGCCGCGCTGGAGGAGCTCTTCAAGCTCGACCACCTCACCACCCGCATGCGCCGCCACGCGGAGGGCCTGATCATCCTCTCCGGCGGCTCGGCCGGCCGGACGCGGCGCGAGCCGGTGGCCGTCCCGGACACCCTGCAGGGCGCGGTGGCCGAGGTGGAGGACTACACCCGCGTCCGCGTCTACCCGATGCCGCCCGCCTCCATCTCCGGCTCGGCGGTGGCCGACGTCGTCCACCTCTTCGCGGAGCTGATCGAGAACGCCACGGCCTACTCGCCGCCCCACACCGAGGTCTCCATCAGGGGAGAGGCCGTGGCGAGGGGGTTCGTCGTCGAGGTCGAGGACCGGGGGCTCGGCCTCTCCCACGAGGAACGGCAGGCGATCAACGAGAAGCTGGCCAGCCCGCCGGAGTTCAACCTGGCGGACACCGACCGGCTCGGGCTCGTGGTCGTCGGACGTCTCGCGTCGCGGCACGGCGTCCGGGTCGAGCTGCGGCCCTCGCCGTTCGGCGGCACGACCGCCATCGTGCTGCTCCCCGCGACTCTGCTGGCCGCCTCCGGCGGCCCCGATTCCGGGCCGGTACGGCTCCCGCTTCCGGAAGGGGCGGGCGCATGAGCGGAGATCCGATGGAAAGCGAGCTGGACACCGAGGAGGAGTGGGTCGACGACGGCCCAGTGGTCCGCGCCTACGCCCTGACGAGGGGCCGGGTCACGCCCAGCTCGCCCGCCGCGCTGGACCTGACGGCCATCGTGGCGGCCACGGGCGCGGCCCTGCCGTACCACGCGGATCTCGGCAGCGAGCACCGCAGGCTGCTCGACCTGCTGCCGCGCGCCCGGCCGCTCGCGGACGTGGCCTCGGACTCCGGCCTGCCGCTGGGCGTGGTCCGCGTGCTGCTCGGCGACCTCCTGGACCACGGACTGGTCCTGGTGCGGCCCCCGGCCCCCGCGGGAGCCGCGAACCGCATGGAAAGCCTCCTCCAGGAGGTCATCAGCGGCCTGCGCGCGCTGTAGCGGCGCGGCCGGGGCCGCGCCCGCTAGCGCTGCGCGGCCGTGAGCGTCTTCAGAGCGTGCTCGACGAGGGTGACCAGCACCACCTTGGCCGAGGCGCGCCGCCGCACGTCACAGAGCAGGACCGGCACCTCCGGATCGAGGTCGAGGGCGATCCGCACGTCGTCGGGCTCGTGGCGCTCGGCGCCGTCGAAGCAGTTCACCGCGACCACGAACGGCGTGCCGCGCTGCTCGAAGTAGTCGATGGACGGGAAGCAGTCGGTCAGGCGGCGGGTGTCGGCCAGCACCACCGCCCCCAGGGCGCCGTAGGACAGCTCGTCCCACATGAACCAGAACCGCTCCTGGCCGGGCGTGCCGAACAGGTAGACCACGAGGCCTTCCCGGATGGTGATCCGGCCGAAGTCCATCGCCACGGTCGTGGTCGTCTTACCTTCCACCCCGTCGGTGTCGTCCACGCCGACACCGCGATCCGAAAGTACCTCTTCGGTCCGCAGGGGGCGGATCTCGCTGATCGCGCCGACCAGCGTGGTCTTGCCGACGCCGAAGCCGCCGGCGACGAGGATCTTCAGAGCGACCGGCTCGTCAGAGGGCGCGAAGGCCATTGATCACTTCCTTGAGAATGCGCTCGCTTGGCAGCGGCGCCGCCTTGACCGGAGGCCGCACGTTGATCAGCCCTTGGTCGTGCAGATCCCCGAGCAGGACGCGGACCACGCCGAGCGGCAGGTCCACGTCGGACGCGATGTCCACGACCGAGGCGCCGTGGTACGCGATCTCCAGGATCCGCCGCTGCTCAGGACCGATGTCCGCGGTGTCCCCCACCGGCGTCCCGGTGGTGGTCACCAGCGCGATCAGGTCGATGTTGTCACCCGAGGACCGCGCGCGGCCCCCTGTCAGCGCGTACGGCCGGACCACGGGCCCGGCCTCGTCATCGATCCACTGCGGTCCTGTCATGGGGCGCCCCGTCTCACGGCGAGATCCGCCGCGGACTGGTGGAGATGTGCTGGCCGACACGCTTGACCAGCATGGCCATCTCGTAGGCGATGTGGCCGACGTCCGCGTCGGAGGCGGCGAGCACGGCGAGGCAGGTGCCCTGCCCGGCGGCCGTCACGAACAGGAACGCCGACTCCATCTCGACGATGGTCTGGCGCACCTCACCACCGCCGAAGTGCCGTCCCGCGCCGCGCGCCAGGCTCTGGAAGCCGGCGGCGACCGCGGACAGGTGCTCCGCGTCCTCCCGGCTCAGCCCCTGGGAGGCTCCCACGACGAGACCGTCAGTAGAGAGGATCACCGCCTGGCGGACGGCGCCGACCCTGCTGATGAGATCGTCGAGCAGCCAGTTGAGTTCGCCAGTCGATGTCACGTTGCCGGTCATTCGTCACCCTTCTCGCCGTGCGTGTTGTATGAGTGGTCGCCGGGCTCGCGGTGGCCCTGCGGCTCGGACTCCTCGCGGCCGCGCCGGGCCCCCTGCTGGAAGGCGGAGAACATGGCCCGCGCCTCCTCTGGGGACCGCTCCTCGGGGGTCGTAACCGGAGCCTGCAGTGGCTGGGACCGCTCGCGGAGCTGGGGAGCGATGTTGGCTTGGCGGACGCGGCGGGGCAGCCCGGCGTGCGTGCCGTTCGAGGCGAGGCTCCTCGGCCTCGAAGGCTGCGCCCCCGCCCCGTTGGACGCGGCCCCGTTGGACGCCGCCCCATTAGATGTGGCTCCGTTGGACGTGGCTCCGCTGAAGGACCCGGACCCGTTGGAGGCGGTGCCGTTCGGCGGCGCGCTCGCCGAGGGGCTCGGGACGCTCGTGGAGGGCCTGGGGAAGCTCCTGGAGCGGCTGGGGAGGCTCCCGGTGGATCCCGTGGACGCCGCCGGAGCGCCGGTCCCCGCATAAGGGGACGCGGGCCATGCCGCATCGGGGGCGGTCGCGGGCGACTGCTCGTCGTGGGCGGCTGAACCGGTGCTGTCAGCCCGCAGCGCCGCGGGGGTGAAGAAGGGGGAGGTGTCCGGGCCCTGTGCCTCGGAATCCTGTGCCTCGGAATCCTGTGCCGCATCCTGTGTCGCGGGATCCTGCTGCTCGGGATCCGGTGCCTTGGGATCCCGTGTCTCCAGGGCCGCGGTGTCCAGGGCAGCGGTCCCCGGGGCAGCGGTGCCCAGGGCCAGCGTCTCCCGCTGGTCGCGCCGCTCGGTCGTGGCCGGCCCGGTGAGGGCGTGCTTGGCGTGCGCACCCCGCACCCTGGATCCGGTGATCGCCTGCGGAGAGTCGTCCTCGGCCACGAGGGACCGAGGGACGAGCACGATCGCCGTCGTCCCGCCGTATGGCGAGTTGCGGAGCACCACGCGGACACCGTAACGGGCGGCGAGCTGGCCGACCACGAAGAGCCCCAGCCGGTCGCTGTCCGCCAGGTCGAACTCCGGCGGGTTGGCGAGCCGCTCGTTGATCTCGGCGTACTCCTCGTGGGTCAGGCCGAGGCCGCGATCCTCGATCTCCAGAACCAGCCCGTTGGCGGCGAGGTCGCCGCGGACCTGCACCTTCGTCTGCGGGGGCGAGAAGACGGTGGCGTTCTCGAGCAGCTCGGCGATGAGATGGACGATGTCGGCCACGCTCGCGCCGGCGAGCGACGCGTTCGGCATCGGCAGCATCGAGATGCGGGTGTAGTCCTCGACCTCGGAAATCGCCGCGCGGACCACGTCGATGATGGGCACCGGCTTGCGCCAGGACCGGCCGGGCGTCGCGCCGGAGAGGATGATCAGGCCTTCGGCGTGGCGGCGCATGCGGGTGGTCAGGTGGTCGAGCCGGAACAGGTCCTCCAGGCCCTCCGGGTCGGTGGACCGGCGCTGCATGGCGTCGAGCAGCATGAGCTGCCGGTGCAGCAGGCTCTGCTTGCGCCGGGCCAGGTTGAGGAACACCTGGTTGACACCCCGGCGGAGGTTGGCCTGGCCGACGGCGGCCTCCACGGCGGTGCGCCGCACGGTGGAGAAGGCGTGGGCGACGTCCTCGACCTCGCTCGACCCGCCTCCCTGGATGGGCGGCGCCTCGGCGTCGACGTCGACCTCCTCACCGCGGCTCAGCTTCTCGACGACGCGCGGGAGCCGTACGTCGGCGAGGTCGAGCGCGGCGTGGCGCAGATCCGCGAGGTCGCCGACGAGACGGCGGCCGAAGCGGACGGAGAAGACGATCGTGGCGACGATCGCGATGAGGCCGAGGCCGCCCGCGATCGCGATGCGGGTCATGATGCCGCCGGCCACAGAGGTGGCGCTCGCGGTCAGGGCGTCGGACGCCTTGGCGCGGGCCGCGTCGAGCCGCATCACGAGGGGCTCGACGGCGGACTCCCACTTCTCCTCGTCCTCCGCCGGCACGCCGCCGACGGCCTGCCGGCCGATGATGTGGTTCTCGAGCGACGCGAACCGCTCGAACAGCGGGGAGCTCAGCACCTCCTCGTACGGCTGACGCATGCCGCCCTTGAGCACGGGCCGGTACTTCTGGTAGAGGAACCGCTGGTTGGCGACCCACACGGCGAAGGCGTCGCGCTCGTCCTGGGTGAGCGAGCGGCTAGGCGCCACGCCGCAGACGAGGGCGTCCTCACGGGCGATCATCTCGTAGGCGTTCCCCATGCCCTGCATGGCGGCGCCCTGCTGGAAGACGCCGAGGTCGGGCACCGAGACCAGCCGCTCGTAGACCGCGAAGAGCTGGTCCATCAGCCCGTTGTACGCGTTGATCGCCTGGAGTTGGTTGTACTTCCCGAGCGCGACCGACTCGCGGATGTTGGGCAGGCGCCCCAGTGCGGTGAGCAGGCCGTCGAGGGGGACCTCAAGGTCGGCGCTGATCGAGCCCCCGTCGATCTCGTCGCGGGCGGCCTGGCTGAACTTGCCGGCCGCGCCGGCGGTCCTCGCCTGCTGTGAGGTGAGGGCGGAGGTGGACTTCTTCCCGCCGAGCACCTCGGCGGTCAGCGCGCGCTCGGCCTGGAGTTGCAGCCCGAGATCGGTGGAGGTCACGCCGACGGTGTCGTACAGCTTCTTGGCGCGCAGGAGCGCGAACCCATCGCCGACCGTGAGATTAAGGACGAATCCCCACAAAGCGCTCAGCATCACTAGAGGGAGTAGCAGCAGCAAGAAGATCTTGAACCGAATCGACCGGTTTCTTGAACCCATGGCCACTCCTGCAGTGCGTGGAGGCTCACGCCGCATTTATGGGGAAATGCACCTCCGGAAGATCGCACAGGAGACTAGCACCGATACAGTTCTGGCGCAGTGGAGGATCTGATGATTACTGTGATAACCGGGGCCAGTGACGGAATCGGTGCAGCGTCTGCGCTTGATCTGGCAAAGCGGGGGCACCAACTTGTGCTCGTAGGTCGCACGGCGGCCAAAGTGTCCGCTGTCGCGGACCGTGTCGAGTCGATCACCGGTAGCGCTCCGGACGCCCTTCTCGTCGACTACGCCTCGCTGGACGACGTCCGGAGGCTGGCGTGCGACCTGCTCGACCGGTACGAGCGCATCGACGTCCTGGTGAACAACGCCGGGGTCATGACCTCCGAGCGGCGCGTGACCGCGGACGGCCACGAGCTGATCATGCAGGTCAACCATCTGGCGCCGTTCCTGCTGACCAACCTGCTCTTCGACCGGCTGAAGGCCTCCTCCGCGAGGGTCGTCACCACGTCGTCGCGGGCGGCGAAGACGGGCTGCCTCGACCCGGACGACCTGTCCCGGGAGCGGCGCCGCTGGAACGGGTGGCTCCAGTACGGCGACTCCAAGCAGGCCAACGCGTTGTTCACGGTGTCGCTGGCCGAGCGCGGCCTGGCCGCCACGTGCCTGCATCCCGGTGTCCTCAAGACCGGCTTCGCGGCCGGGACGTTCTTCATGAAGCTCGTGACGCACGTGCCAGGCGTGGGAGAGCCGGTGGAGGCCGGGGGGAGCCGCATCGCCCATCTGGCGAGCCACGCCGACGGCGCCGGCCATCCGGGGCGGTACTTCGTCAGGAACGCCCCCGCCGCCGTCCCCGCGAGGATGTCCGACCCCGCTCTGGCCGAGGCGCTGTGGACCGCCAGCCTCGCCGCCACCACCCCCTCGCCGTGATCATGCACAGGATCCCGCGCACGCCGGGCGACCTGCCCTCCCCTCGGTCGTGATCATGCACAGGATCCCGCGCAGGCGCGCTGAGTTGGGATAACGAGTTACTTGATCATGCAGGTGAGTGGACGGCGAGAGTTCCCGGAACGTTCGCCCGCCGTTGCCTAGATGGACAGACGGGCAGTCGCTAGGGTCCGGCTTCGTGACCGCGTCCGCTGCCGCCCGCCCCCTGACCGCCCGACCTCTGATCGCTTCCCGAGACCCGCTCCTGGACAACGCCAAGTTTCTGGCGATCATCCTGGTGGTCTCCGGACACCTCATCGAGGACCTACGGGACGTCCCCGCGGCGCACGCGCTGTACTTCTTCGTCTACATCTTCCATATGCCGCTCTTCATCGTCGTCAGCGGCTACTTATCGCGAAATTTCACTTTCTCGGCGGGCAAGGCGCGCAAGCTCATCAGCGGCCTGGCCGTGCCGTACGTGATCTTTGAAGTGGCCTATTCACTGCCGCGCTATTTCCTGTACCACCACAAGCTGGAGATCAGCCTGCTCGACCCGTACTACCTGACGTGGTTCCTGATGTCGCTGTTCCTCTGGCGGCTTTCCACGCCGGTGTGGCAGCAGTTGCGGTGGCCGCTCGGGATCGCGGTGGCGCTGTCGCTGCTGTCGGGGACGAGCGCGCTGCCGGACGAGCTGTCCATGAACCGCACGCTCGGGCTGCTGCCGTTCTACGTGCTCGGACTCATGCTGAAGCCCGAGCACCTGGACGTCCTCCGGCGGCGATGGGCTCGGTGGACGGGCGCGGCCGTCCTGGTCGCCGGCCTCTGCGTCGCGGTGGCCGTGCATGGGATGATCGCGACCGAATGGATCCGCTGGCGGCACTCGAACCATCAGATCGGCGTCGACGATCTGACCGGCAGCCTGATCCGGCTCGCCATGCTCGCGGCGGGGGCGCTGCTGGTGGCCGCGTTCCTCGCGGTCACGCCGAGCCGCCGGACCTGGTACACCGCGCTCGGGGCCGCCACCATGTACGCCTACCTGCTGCATGGCTTCGCCGTGAAGGTGACGGAACGGTTCCACGCCGCGCTGGTCAACCCCGCCGGGGTGGCGGCGATGATCGTGTTCGGTGCGGTCCTCGCGACGGTGCTCTGCACTCCGCCGGTCAGGCGGGTCACCAAATGGGCGGTCGAGCCCGACATTTCCTGGGCGTTCACCCAGCTCAGGCGTCCCGCAAAGCGCGCCGCTCCAGAAGCCGCTCCGGAAGCCGCTCCGGAAGCCGCTCCGGAACGCGCTCCGGAAGCCGCTCCGGAACCCGTGGCGGAAAACGTCAGAAAAGCGGAACGCACGGGATGATCCGCCCGTTGTCGGGGTGAAGATGAATCGCGCGAACGCGGTACGGCAGGCGTTAGGAAGCTATTGTCAGGCGGCTGTCGTGGCGCGTTAATACGGGGTAACGTGCGCATTCGCGGTGAATGTAAAGACGACGGGGTGACACGGGTTGGTCGGCAGGCAGGGCAGGGTCACGGGCAAGATCGGCCCAGGCCTTGTCGGTGAGGTCATGGTGCCGATCCGCGGGGGTGTCGAGGCGTTCTACGCCTATCCGAGCGTGCCCGACGAGGAGATCGCGGTCGGCGCGATCATCATCGTCGTGGAGTACTCACCGCCGCGCACGGTCTACGTCGTTCGCGCGGTCGTCTGACTCCCTCTCAGCTCCCCCCAAATCGCGGAGGCACGCATGCCTACGGAGTTCCTTGTTCTGGCCGGAGCGGTAATCGTCGCCCTGGTCATCGTCACCATGCTGTTCAAGGCCGTATGGCGGGTCGCCGAACCCAACGAGGCGCTCATCATCTCGGGCCTCGGCGCCCGGTCGAAGAACGAGCTGGCCGACAGCCTCGGCTTCAAGATCGTCACAGGTAAGGGCACCGCGGTGCTGCCCGGGTTCCAGACCGCCCGCCGGCTCCGGCTGGACAGCCGGGCCACCAATCTGCAGGTCTCCTGCGTCACCCAGCAGGGCATCCCGGTCCACGTGCGCGGTGTCGTCATCTACAAGGTGGGCGACGACTTCGCCAGCATCGCCAACGCCGCCCGGCGGTTCCTCGACCAGCAGGACTCCATGAACGGCGCCATCCACGAGCTGTTCACCGGCCACCTGCGCTCGATCATCGGCAACCTGACGGTCGAGGACCTCATCCTCAACCGCGAGCGGCTCACGAGCGAGGTGCGCAGCTCGGCCGCCGACGAGATGAGCAAGCTCGGCCTGGTCGTCGACTCTCTCCAGATCCAGGAGATCGAGGACGAGACCGGTTACATCACGAACCTCGGCAAGCCGCACGCCGCCAAGATCGCCGCCGCCGCGCGCATCGCCGAGGCGCAGCGCGACCAGGAGGCGACCGAGGCCGAGCAGGTCGCCGCCGCCAAGAAGGCCGCCGCGATCCGGGAGTCGCAGATCCAGCAGGCCGGATATCAGGCCGAGGTGGACCAGGCCGCGGCCAAGGCGAGGCAGGCCGGGCCGCTGTCGGACGCCACCGCCCGTCAGGAGGTCGTCGTCCAGGAGACCAGGGCCGCCGAGCTGGAGGCCCAGCTCGCGGAGCAGCGGCTCCAGTCCCAGGTGCGCAAGCCGGCGGACGCCAAGGCGTACGAGACCGTGACCCTCTCCCAGGCCGAGCGCGACGCCCGCATCGCCCAGGCCGAAGCCGAGGCCCGCGAGACCGAGCTACGGGCGGCCGCGCAGGCGTCGCAGGTCAAGCAGGCGGCCGCGGCCGAGGCCGAGTCGGTACGGCTCCGCGGTGAGGCCGCGGCGGCGGCCACCCAGTCGACCGGTCTGGCGGAGGCCGAGTCCGCGCGCGCCCGGGGTCTGGCCGAGGCGGAGGCCGCCAAGGCGAGGGGTCTCGCCGAGGCGGAGGCGATCCGCGCCCGGTCCGAGGCGCTGGCCGAGAACCAGGAGGCCGTCATCGCGCAGCAGCTCGCCGAGAACTGGCCGCAGATCGTCGAGGCGGGCTCGAAGGCCTTCGGCAACGTGGACCACATGGTCGTGCTGAACGGCGCCCAGGGCATCGAGGAGATGCTCGCCAAGGCGCTCACGCTGGGCGGCACCGGCCTTGGCCTGGCCCGTTCCCTGCTGGCCAACGGAACCCCGGCCGGCCTGAACGGCGCCGTGCCCCCCGCGACGAAGGCGGCCGACTCCGCCTCCTGACCACCTGTCCCGACCCCGTCATCCGACCCTCGTACGGCTTCCGCTCTCGCGTACGGCCCCGGCCATGCAGGGGCGGGAGCCGTACGCGAACTCCGGGCAGATCGGCTCTTGCTCCTGGAGTGATCCGGAGTTACCTTCATGAGCGGTGTGCCGGGAAGCCTGGTCGGCAGTGAGTGTCCCTGTCCCTATGAGGCCCTCCTGGAGGTGCCATGGACGTGCTCTGGTCGACCGTAGCCGCCGGAGTCCTCATCGTTCTGATCGTCTTGTTCAAGCTGATCTGGCGGGTCGCCGAGCCCAACGAGGCGATCATTATCTCGGGCCTCGGCGCCCGGGGGCGCAACCGCGAAACCGCCGACAGTCTCGGCTTCAAGATCGTAACTGGAAAGGGCACCCTGGTGCTGCCCGGATTCCAGACCGCGCGCAGGCTCTCGCTCGACAGCCGGGTATCGGAGCTGCAGGTCTCCTGCGTGACGAAGCAGGGCATCCCGGTCCATATCACCAGCGTGGTGATCTACAAGGTCGGCGACGACTACGCCTCCATAGCCAATGCCGCCCGCCGGTTCCTCGACCAGCAGAAGAAGATCGACGACAAGACCCACCAGCTCTTCGCGGGCCATCTGCGCTCGATCATCGGCAACCTCACCGTCGAGGATCTGATCGTCAACCGTGAAGCGCTGACCAATGAGGCCCGTTCGTCGTCGGCCGACGAGATGGGCAAGCTCGGCCTGGTCGTGGACTCGCTCCAGATCCAGGAGATCGAGGACATGACCGGCTACATCACCAACCTCGGCAGGCCCCACGCCGCGGCGATCTCCGCCGCCGCTCGGATGGCCGAGGCGGAGAGCTACCAGCAGGCCACCGCGGCCGAGCAGGAAGCGGAGATCAAGAAGGCGGCAGCCGTACGGCAGGCCAGAATCCAGCAGTCCGGCTACCAGGCGGAGGTGGACCGCGCGGCGGCCATCGCGAGGCAGGCGGGGCCCCTCTCGGAGGCGACCGCCCGCCAGGAGGTCGTCGTCCAGGAGACGAAGGCGGCCGAACTGGAGGCGCGGCTCGCCGAGCAGCGGCTCGAAGGCCAGGTCCGCAGGCCCGCGGACGCGCGGGCGTACGAGACGGTGACGTTGGCCGAAGCCGACAGGAAGGCCCAGGTGTCGCGCGCCCAGGCCGAGGCGGAGGGCATCCGGCTGCGCGGCGAGGCCGAGGCGGAAGCGGCCAGGGTGCGCGGTCTCGCGGAGGCGGAGGCGGCCCGGGCGAAGGGCCTCGCCATCGCCGAGTCGATCAAAGCGCGCGCGGAGGCCCTCTCGCAGAACCAGGAGGCCGTGGTGGCCCAGCAGCTCGCCGAGCGGTGGCCGGAGATCGTGGAGGCGGGCGGGAAGGCGCTGGGAAACGTCGACCACATGGTCATCCTCAACGGCGCTCAGGGGATCGAGGAGACCCTGGCCAAGGTGATCGCGCTCGGCGGCACCGGCCTCGGCGTCGCCCGCTCTCTGCTCTCCAGCACACCGACCCCCAGCACACCGACGCCCGGCACACCGACGCCCGGCACACCCATCACCGAGGGACCGGCCGAGACAACCCCTCCGGCATGATCATGCATGGGCTCCCGTGCGACCCTTCCGGCCTGCGTCAACGTTCAGCGTGATCATGCCCACGTTCCCGCGTGTGTCCGCTGGCCTTACGAATTCGGCTTCGTGATCACGCGCCCGGGGACCGCATGATCACGTGCCGCGAGCTCCCAGGTCGAGGGGCCGGCCCGGGAACTCGTGCATGATCACGAGCTGTGGATGACCACAACGCCGTTGCGTTTAGCGTCGGGGACGGGAGGCAAGTCCCTTCTCGAAGATCGTGACGTCGGCGTGGAAGCTGTAGGTCTGTGTGGTTGCGGG